>LT599018.1:2871170-3015833 GCA_900079685.1 uncultured delta proteobacterium | reverse complement strand
CCATTCATACATTTTGTTATAGACGCGGCGGACATTGCCGACGATCAGCTTGACGCTGGCCGGAGCCAGCCCTCTTTTCAGCAGGGAGTTTTTGAGGTCTTCCAGTTCCATGGGTGTGATGGCGCTCAAAGGCCGATTTCCAAGTGCTGGCTTAAGATAGGAAGTGTAAAACTTTCTTTCCATATCCGCGCGTTTCAGATTGGGCAGCCATTTTTCATCAAAGATTGCCCAGGCGTCACCAAAGGTTATGGAAGCTTCCTTACGCCGCTGCGTGGGCACAGAAGTATCGCCCAAGCGCAAGTTCCGGACGCGTTCAATGCGCAGTTCGGCGGCAAAAGCGGCAGTAATCTTCTCGCTACGCCAGCCTATCTTTTCCCATACTTTTTTGCCGTTTGGCATCTTGTAGGTGATGTAAAAGCAGGCATCCGGTTTGCCGTCAAATTTTTTTGTGTCGCTGACACGTTGATAAACACCGGAGTGTTTTGTGGGAATCATCTTGTTATTCGTGGATTTTGCGCTCATATTTTTTCTACCCTATTTATACCCTGTAGCGAAATTTCTACCTCATTTCTACCCGCTAGCGTGATTTGTAGGGAATCACAGAGAACGATAAAAGTCAATGATAGCAACAAAAAAGACTCCTGGGGAACTGTGAGGATATGTAGGGAAATTGAGAGCTACTTATTCGTAATCGACAGGTCATCAGTTCAAATCTGATAGCTGGCTCCACTTTCCGGGGATTTTCGCACTCAAAAAGTGTGAAAATCCCCGTTCCGTTTTTTAGGGGTTCATCCTACCCTTATCCTACCCTGGAGCGTGGGGGCATCATCCTACCCCACATCCTACCTTTTTACGGGGTAGGAAATCCGAGCCGAATACACGGCAAAAGATGTTGCAGCTCTGGAGAATGAGAACATTAGCGCCCAAGGTAAAAAACAGCTTTTGGCGGTATTACGCATGGAGCAGCTTGCAGCAGAGGAAGCGGCGCACATACGCGGCTTTTCTGCCACAGTAGACCGCAAGGGGATAGTCCTTTTCACTCTTCTTGATGGCGGCAGGATTCTGGACAGTGGGAAGGAGCTTTTCTTTTCGGGCAAAGACGATGCCACCCGGAACGTTGCTGTTCAATACGCGCAGAAAAAATGGGGAAAGAGCCTGTATGTGGATGGGAACAAAATTGTGCGGCTGGAAAAAAAGCTGGAGGAAGAGCAAGCCCAAAAACAACAGCGGAATATGGAGCGGTAACTACTTTATGAAAACCGCGTCACCTGTGGGCGTGATGCTCAAAGCGGAAGGGTCAGCTTTCCAGCGGTTATATGCATAGGTTGTTTCAAAGGCCAGAAAGCCGCCTTGTATTTTAACCAGCACTTTCGCCCAAAATGCCCTATTTTGAGCGACAGTTTCCCGTTCACATTTGATAAATTTGATTCTGGTCATTTGGCTCCTACCCTTCTGTTCTGTAGGAATTTAACCAATACTCTCCGGAATTGAAAGCATAGAATTTGGATATGGAGCCGTAACTGTAACTACTTTTGCTCCATCTTCTCCGCTACGGGATCGAGGAGTTTTCCGGGGGTTATGTCCAGAGCTTTGGCAAGCCGGAATATCATTTCAAAGCTCGGCTGGCGTGTGCCATTCTCAAGAGAGCTTATAAAACTTCGCAAAACATCAACACGCTCGCTAAGCTGCTCTTGCGTGAGCTGCTTTTCAAGCCTGTAAGCGCGTAATATTTCGCCAAAATATGGACTCTTTTTTTCTCGTCTACCTGACATAGTCAGATATTATAGACGAATAGAAGGAAAATGTTTGACAGCCCAGGCTGTCAACAGCGCGGATAATCGTGCCCACAAGAGTAGGCACGGGTTAGATGTTATTTGGGGCTATTCAGGATTGACCAGGGCCAAAAAAGTCAGAATGGATTCCCTGACGGCCATTGCAGCAGAAGGTAGAGCTTTTATTTCGCCATCATGTCTGAGAAGTTCAGATTCGCATGTGAGCAAAACTTTTCTAATGACTTCGTGACAAACTTTTTCCAACTTCTCAATCTCAACCTTGCTTTTATCCATGCCATAACTCCTTTTGGAGCTTTCGGCACACCGTCACAATGTATCTTGCAATAAAAAAACCGCCTGTAATAGTACAAGGCGGTTATCTAAACGCCACAAGCGAGAA
Source organism: uncultured delta proteobacterium (assembly GCA_900079685.1). Taxonomy (NCBI): domain Bacteria; class Deltaproteobacteria; species uncultured delta proteobacterium. Next base: position 3,013,661 of record LT599018.1, on the reverse strand, counting down.
ATAGCCAGTCTATTTCTCAAAAAGCCAACGCACAAAGGCATCAAAGACATACAAGGTGCAGTATGCTGATGTTGAATACCCGGCTGTGCGCAGCAGCTTGGGCGGTATTATATTCGTAATTTTAGCTGATTATGGCATGAACACCATGAACACTTTAAAAGTCAGTCGGAGCAGCAACTAGACGGAGCTTGGCCCATATCGCCAAAATAACTCAATGCACCTGATGGGCATAATTTTTGGCAGCCCCGACAGTTGGTTATACAGCCGTCCGGATAAATAACCGTTGGCTGCACCATATTTTTGTCAAAAACCCCATTTTTGCATTTTTCAATACATGCGCCACACTCACTACAAACGTCATGATCAATAACGGGATACCACTCTTTCGACATACATATTCCCCTTGAGTGCGGCCATTACGGGCCGGTAAATGCTGAAACGATGAAATACACACCAATGGCGGCAACCAGCCCGCCCGCGATTCTGCGACCCCAAACCGTTGCCGTCTGCATACCTTTGCCAGCCAGAACTCTTTGCGCTAGAGCCGCAGAACTGCCCGCCACCACTATGGGCAGACAATGCCCCAGGGCGAAGAACAGTATGAGAGAAAGCCCCTTGGCGACTTCTTCTTGCACGGTGATAATTGCCAAAATGGGTGCTATGAAACCGAAAGTACACGCGCCCGAAAGGATGCCGTAAGACAACCCAAGAATAAGCGCCCCGCCGTAGCCTCGCATTTTCAAGTTACCGAGGCTGCCGGATGGAAGTTTACAAGCTTTAATCCCAATGAGATTCAATCCAAGCCAGATGAACAGGCCGCCTACAGGAATGCCCCATAGTGGCGAAATGTCACCGAGCATTCTGCCGAGCATGGAGCAAATGATGCCAACAAGGGCAATGGAAACAAACAGCCCCATGCTGAACAGCACAGCATACCCCGCCGCCTGTCGCCCCTGTACGAGCGTTCCCTGTCCGGCAACATAGCCGACCATAAGCGGGATAGAGGCCAAATGGCAGGGACTGAACAGAACGCTTACCAGCCCCCATAGGAAACACCCGACCACAGCCAGCCCGAAACCAGCCATCATCCATTCGTTAATCATCAAAAGAAACTGATCGAACATGTCTATTCCGCCAAGAGTTGATCAAGCGCAGCGCGAATGGATTTTTCATCAAGAAAGCCTTGGTGTCGTCCAACTTCTTCACCTTTTTTGTTGTAGAAAATCTGTGTGGGGATAGCGCTGATGCCGTATTTTTTTCCTTCATCGGGGTTTTGCCACACATCAATGAAAACTACGTCAGCCTTGCCGCGATATTCCGCTTCCAGCTTTTCAAGTATCGGGGCCATCATCTTGCAGGGGATGCACGATTTTGCCCCAAGGTCGATCATCGTTACCGTATTCGGCCTTGGTAGGGCGCTCTCCGCAAAGGCGGTTCCGGTAAATGCGAACAGAAGCAACATCAAGAGCAGCAAAGGCTTTTTCATATACTTTCTCCGAATTGGGCAAAATGTAAGGCGGCTCCGCATGAGCGCGAAGCCGCCGAGAGTTACGCGGTTGCGGGGAACCAGCGTTTTTTCAGCCAGAGGGCCACATTCACAAGGCCGATAAGTACCGGTACTTCAACCAGCGGCCCGATAACGGCCACAAACGCCTCGCCGGAGTTTAAGCCGAACACGGCTATTGCCACGGCAATGGCAAGCTCGAAGTTGTTGGAGGCGGCGGTAAAAGCCAGCGTCACCGACTGCTCGTAGTTCGCCCCGATACGCTTTGCGATAAAGAACGAAATCAGGAACATGACCACAAAGTAAATCAGCAACGGCAGCGCGATTCGCAACACGTCAAAAGGAAGCTGCACTATGTAGTCGCCCTTGAGCGAGAACATCACCACGATAGTGAACAACAAGGCCCGCAGCGTCCACGGGCTGATTTTGGGTATGAAAACATTTTCGTACCAATCAAGCCCCTTGACCTTGAGGCCATAGATACGCGAAGCCACTCCCGCAATGAACGGAATGCCGAGGTAGATGAACACGCTTTCCGCAATCTGCCCCATGCTTATTTCAACCACTGCCCCGGACAGACCGAGCCAGCCCGGAAGCACGGTGATGAATACATAGGCGTATACCGAGAAGAAAAGCACCTGAAAGATGGAGTTGAACGCCACCAGACCGGCAGCGTATTCTCTATCGCCCCCGGCAAGGTCGTTCCAGACAATAACCATGGCAATGCAGCGGGCCAGCCCAATAAGAATAAGCCCGACCATGTAGCTGTTGTTCCCCGAAAGGAATGTAATCGCCAACAGGAACATCAGCACCGGCCCGATAATCCAGTTCTGCATGAGCGAAAGGAACAGGACTTTCTTGTTGCGGAAAACCTGACCCAACTGCTCATATTTTACCTTTGCCAAGGGCGGGTACATCATCAGTATCAGCCCTATGGCAATAGGAATGTTGGTTGTCCCGACCTGAAAAAAGTTTATGACGTTTTTCACTCCGGGCGCGGCCCAACCCAAACCGACCCCGATTGCCATGGCGAGAAAAATCCACAGCGTAAGGTAACGGTCAAGAAAAGAGAGCTTTTTCAGCGTAGATTCGCTCATTGTAGTTCCTTGTCTATCAGCACTTGCCGCCGCAGCAGCACCCGCCAGCGGGAGCGGCGGAAGGGGCAGCACCGGCAGCGCCGTCTATCCATGCCGCGATTTCTTCCTTGGAAGGAACTTTGCCGGTGGATTTCACAACGCCGTCAATCGCTACTGCCGGGGTAGACATAACGCCAGCAGCCATCATTTCCTTGAGGTCAGACACCTTCTGTACGGTGATGTTCCCGCCCTTGGCGGCAGCAACTTCCTTGACCAGATTTTCCGTTTCCGTGCATTTGGCGCAGCCGGGGCCGAAGACTTTAATTTCCATGACGTTTCTCCAGTTTGGTTGTTGGGTTGTTAAACGATGTAGGGGCCGAGAATATTGAACAGCCAGCCGACAAGAGTAAAAATTATCCACAAATAGCCGATGAAAGCCGCTTGCAGCTTGATGGTCATAATCTGCCGCAGCATCATTACTTCCGGTATGCTGGCGGCAACGGCGCTCATGCAAAAGGCCATTGTCGTGCCGATGGGCAGCCCTTTAACCAAAAGACTTTCCATAATAGGTACGATGCCGGTCACGTTGGAATAGAGGGGAATAGCCACGAACACGGAGGCGGGAACCGTCCACCATTCGCCAGCGCCGAGATTTTCCGCAAACCAGTTGTCAGGCACAAAGCCATGTAGGGCCGCGCCAATGCCCACGCCGATGATCACCCATTTCCAAACGCGCTTGAAAATGGAAAGCATTTCACCGTAGGCAAAAGTATGCCGCTGGCGCACCGTTAGCTTTTGAATCTCGCCCGCTTCGTTGACATATTGATGCGCCGGGGCGTTCTCCATGGCTTCCCGAATAAACGGCTGTAACCAGCGCTCAGCCTTGAGGCCGTCCATGACAAAACCGCCTATGACGCCCGCCGCCATGCCTACCAGCACATAAATTACCGTGAATTTCCAACCGAGCAGCCCCCACAGCAGCACAACGGCAATTTCGTTGATAAGCGGCGAGGTTATGAGGAACGACATGGTAATGCCTATGGGAATACGGGCCGTGGTGAAGCCGAGAAACAGCGGAATGCTTGAGCAGGAACAAAACGGCGTGACCGCGCCGAACGTTGCTCCAAGAAAATAGCCGAGGCCGCGCCGTTTACCGGCAAGATAATCGCGTACCCGCTCCACATTCAAAGAGGCGCGTACCCATGCAATGCCGTAAATGAGCGCCACCAGCAGCAACAGGATTTTCACCGTGTCATAGATGAAGAATTCCAGTGACAAGCCAAGATGTGATTCCGGTGCTATCCCGAACAGGCCGAAAACCAGCCAGTTGGAAGCGGGCAGGATATAGCTGTAGGCCAGCCACCAGAGCGCGGCCAATCCCGCGATTACAGCAAAGTAACGGAGGTTCCAGCCTTTTGCGTCACCATCGGGAGCCGGGGAAATCGGACTTGGGGACGAGCAGCAACAGCCGGAGTTAGGGTTTTCGGGAGTCGTTGACATAACAACCTCTTTTTTGTGTCACGTTTACAGCGCGGCGATTGCATCCAGCGCGTTTTGAAGTTCCTGCCCATTATTTCTCAATTCCTCGAACGGAAGATGCGCCAAAGCATTTACCCGTGTCCGTAAGGCATTCAGGGTATTACTGAAAGCCGCGTTTACGGTTTCTTCATCGCCCGTGACCTTGGCAGGGTCGGGCATACCCCAATGGCTGCGGACAAACGTGCCGAAAAAGACCGGACATGCTTCTCCGGCTGCATCCGCGCACAAGGTTATGACCACATCCGGCGGTGTTTTCAGGGCGTCCCAGGACTTGCTGTATAGCCCGCCAGTCGCCACACCAGCTTTTTCCAGCGCAGCCAGGGCGCGAGGATGCACAGTTCCGGTTGGGGAACTCCCGGCACTCTGAACGGTCACTCCAAGAGGCGCTATTTCTCTGAACAACGCCTCGGCAATGATCGAGCGACACGAATTGCCGGTACAAAGGAAAAGAATGTTCACAGTCTACACCTATAATCAACACTAGTTGAATTGTTGACCTTTTGAAGTAAAAAAATAACTACTTAGACTTTGCTGGCACACCGTTCCGGCAGAAGTTCAGGGTCTACCGCGCTGGCATCCCTGAACTTCTGGCATTGCTTCGGGTCATTGGAGCAACACTCGGAAGTCAGGTAGGCTACAATCTCCAGCATCAACGGGATATTGGCCTTGTATCGCATAAACCGGCCTTCCCGCTCCACATCAGCCAATCCGCTCTGCACAATGGCCTTCAGGTGGAACGAAAGATTGGTCGAGGGTATGTCAAGGTGCTTGGCAATTTCGCCCGCCACAAGACCGTCAGGCGCATTTTTGACAAGTAGCCGGAACAGATCGAGGCGCACATCCGATGAGAGTGCTTCAAAGATTAGACTGGCGTTCTTACTTTCCATAAAACGACATTTCAACACTAATTGATTAATGTCAAGAGGCGGTCAGACTTCTCCGCAAAATTATTTCCGCTTCAAGGCTTCATAAACGCAACTTTTCCTATCGCCTCAGGGCGGAATAAACATCTTTAGCCCTTTTTCCGTTCATCTCGGCAATCGTCCGGAAGTTGTCATCCGGATTTGCGGTTATCCCTGCTGTTTTCAATTTGTCCAAAGTATCAGCCAAGGGAAGATCATATTGCCTGCAAAAATCTCGCAACGAACGTTTCCCTGTTCCCTCCGGAAGCGATTCGGGCAACATGGCAAAAATGCCAACTTCACTTCCTGCCTTGCGAATCATAAGATAAATGTCCTGAGGGGCAATATTATTCTCCCGCGCTATTTCAAGAAGAACCGAATTGCCAGTTATCTCGCCCGATAAATTATACGCTTTAAGTCGCTCTACAGCTTCTTCCGCGTCTACCCGAACATAGTTTGCAATCTTTTCTACAGTGCTGAGTTCTGCCCTTCCGTACGGTGGATCGCCGTATGTGACGGCATGACCGGTTTTTATCCGCTCATTCCATACCAGCAATTGTTCCATCGGCTGTAGTTGAGACAACGTGCCAATATAGATGAATATAGTTATCCCAAGCGCAGTCACCACGGGTATGGGCATCATGGCGTTTTCCGTTGCTTTGCGCTTCATGTAATGGACAATTGCCTTCCAGTTGAGCAGCNATGCCAGCGGCGGCGGCGTGCATGCTTATGGCAGTCTCACAACTCTGTCCGGCTCCGTCACCGGCAACAAAGTCGAGGCAACCAGCACCGGCAACACCAGAGAAGCCCGGTCTTTTGGCGGCGGAATTTACGCCGAACCGTCAAATATCGTTATTACCCGGGGCCAGTATACAAACAACCAGGCCATTGCCACGGGGCCGGGCGCCCGGGCCGAGGGCGGGGCCATTTTTATGTCCACCACGTACGGCACACACAGCCTGACCCTCGACCCCACGGCCGGGGCGATCACCTTTTCCGGCAACAGCGTTACAGCCAACGGCGTCACTACGCCCAACGCCATCCACTTCGGACGGTTTGATCAGGCACTGTCGGACACCTCCGCCAACACCTTCCTGACCATTCAGGACACCAACACCACCACCAACCTGATCACCATCGCCGACGGCATCACCACGGACATCAACAACGGCAAAACCTTTACCCTGGCGCAATCCGCCGGCAACTTCCTCTGGGGCGGGCCGAACCTGTTCGACAGCGCGGGCGGGGACACGGTTTCCCTTACCGGCGGCAGCATGCGCCTCGCCAACGGCTTTACCCTTGATCGGGGCGCGCTGAATACCACGCCCGGCAGCCTGCTGGCCTTCAACGTCAGCGGCGGCAACCTGAAAAGCGAAGGCGCGGCCGCATCCCTCAAGAACACCGCACTTTCCGTCTCTTCCGGCGGCAAGCTGACCGTGGACCTGGGCTCCACCCTGACTCTGGATGCCAACAGCACCTTTGCCCTGAACGGCGGCACCCTCAGCTTCGGCGTGGATAACGGCAACGCCAGCGGCAAGATAGTCTCGCTGAACACCACCACGGCCCCGACTTTCAGCGGCAGCAACACCCTGGATATCTCGGACTGGATTCACGGAACCTACACCGTGCTTGAGGCGGAAACCCCCATGGCCTCGAACGCGGCCGGCACCTTCACCACGTTTACCGTGGGCGGCATCGCCATTGACCCGGCGACCATGAGGCTGTCCGCAGTCCTGAACAACGAGGATTACGAGTTGCAGGTTATTGCCGGCCTGAACCAGGACAGCAGCGAAAAGACCTGGGGCGGCACGGCCGGAACCTGGAATTATACCAACACCAACTGGCTGCCCGGTTCCTCCAAGTTCGTGCTGGGCGATCTGGCAAAGTTCGACGGCACGGGCGCGGGCAGCCCGGCCTCTCCCATGGCCGTGACCGTGGGCGCGGGCGCGGGCACCCAGGTGGAAACCGCCGGCATGAGCATAACCGGCGGCAGCTACACCTTCAGCGGCGGCAAGATTGTGGGCCGCACGGACATCAGCCAGGGCTCGGTCATTACCCCCACGGGGCGGCTGGATATCGCCGGGACCGGGAACATCGTGTTCAACAACGCCGTTGATTTCAGGGGCGGGCTATGGGTCTACGCGGGCGGCAGTTCCGCCAACATCACCCTGGCCGATTACACCGGCGGGCGTGTGGTATTGGGGAACAGACCTACGAACAGCCGGTATAGCGGAACCTTTTCCGGCAAGCTGAATATTCAAAACCAGACACTAAGCGGAAGCGGCTCATCCTCATATTTGTACGGTGGCGGCTTGGAATACTACGGACCGGCCAGTTCTTCAATATCCTTACTGCCTGGAACTCTCATTAAAAACAACTCTATAACTGTTACTGACGGTTCCGGTGGTAGTTTAGTTCTTGGAGGCGGGGTATTCGCAGGGCTTGATATTTTGGCTGGAACGATCGAAGGCAACAAGGCGATTGCCAGCCACACCACGCAATATGCCAATGCCCAAGGCGGCGGAGTCATCGGTTCCATTAGGGCCTGTTAACACTATTTGAGGGCCTCAACGATGAGAGCGAAAACGATAAAGGCAAGGAACATGACATCCAGCTTGTCATAGCGAGTCGCTATGCGCCTGAAGCCTTTAAGTCTCCTGAACAACCTCTCAACTTCGTTGCGTTTTTTGTATAGCTCTTTGTCATACTCCCACGGCTTCAGCCGATTGGGATTTGGCGGAACCACCGGTTCGTAGCCCAAGGCGCGACTTAAGCACTGTGTTTCATTGCCTTCATAGGCTCTGTCCATGAGAAGGCTATATCGCTTCGGAGCAGGGCCAAGGCGTTCCAAGAGCCTTCGGCCCTGAGGCGCATCCCCGGCATTGCCGGGGGAGAGACTGAATATCAACGCGCATTCGGCTGACGCGGCAACCATATGAATTTTGGTTGTCCATCCGCCCCTGGATTTTCCGATGGATTGTGGACCAGTTTTTTTAAGGCCCCTGTTCCGTCGGGGTGAACTTTAACAATAGTGCTGTCGAGAGAGAAGGCTTCTATTTTGATGGAGATCAAGCGTTCCCGCTGGAGGCGTTCAAAGATTCTGTCAAGTACGCCATTTTTGCTCCATCGACTCATGCGAGTATAAATAGAATGCCAGTTTCCAAACTCTTTCGGCAGACTTCGCCACTTGCAGCCATTTTCGGCAACATACAAGATGGCATTGATAATTTTAAGGTTGTCCTGGGTAACGTTGCCGCGCTGTCGCGGAAAACTATCCGCAATGCGCTCGTATTGTTCTTTGGAAATCTTCATGGGTTAATTGTAACCCGATATAAACATTTTTGCAATTAGTGTTAACAGGCCCTAGTTCTGGCCAACGTTTCATATTGGCTGGGTGAGCGACAAGCATGTCCAAATGCTCAACGAGGTCTGTTAATAAAGCCAGTTTTTCATCCTGAGTTGTCAGGGCTTTATCCTGTGTGGCTAATTCTTCCTCAGGTATAAAATAATCCCGTAAGGGTACGGCTTGGGCTAAAAAGAATCCTGCAAGCAACGCTAAGAGAACATCCACAAATAACGTTTTTTTGTGGCTGTACTTGCTGTCAGCTATTTGTTTGGCAAGAGCTTCGGGGTCTTTTGTTGCCTTATGCATAGCAGCCCTAAGTTTGATTTGTTCTGCTTTTCCAGTACAGTACAAAACAAGATTTTTTATTGTTTAATGGGGTATCCGGCGTTTGCCCAACTAGCAATACCTGAGGGTAAGGCTATTATTTTCTGAAATCCTTGCTGATCCATCTCTGCAACAGCCCGTGCTGTCATGCCGCCATGAATGCAATACACAAGGTATGTTTTATTCTTATCCATACCTTGAAGGCGGCTCATAAAATCAGGAGCGTTGACAGGAAAAGATATGGCTCCTCCTGTATGTGGTGAGTAGAGCTTGCAGCTTGCGCGGCATAAGCAAACACGAGAATGGATACACAAGCTGCAAAGCTCAGTCTCAATTTCATCAAACTTCCCCTTTACTTGATTAATAGGCGGTTGTTACTGGCCTTCTTTGCCCCGTATAATCAAATAGATTTCTTTTGCCGTCATGTTGCTTTTTGTAGCAAGGCTGGTGAATGTGTCATCCGCTTGAGCCGTTATTCCTTTTGCCGCAAGTCTGCTGGCAACCTCTTCAAAAGAAAATCCGAACTGCTTGCAAAAGTCTCCCAATGCGCGTTTGCCTGTCCCTTCTGGAGGAGATTCCGGCAATGCTCCAAAAGGATCACCAGCCGAAGCGGATTTACGGATCAGGAGGTACACTTCTTGCGGAGTCATCCCGTTTTCTTTGGCAATATCCAGCAAAATAGTGCTATTGGTCAGGTTGCCTTTAATTTTTTGTTCTTTCAGGTAGGCCAAGGCAGTTGCAACGTCCACCTGAACCACAGCGCAAAATTTTTCCATGGAACTGAGTTCCGCATGGCCATATGGGGGATCACCATATGTTGTGGCGTGATAACTTTTGACATCTTCATTCCATTTCATGATTTGCGCCATGGGAGGCAGGCCAAGCAATGTTCCTGCATAGACAAAAAGAGTAATGGCCAGGGCGGAAAGCAAAGGTATAGGCATTCCCGCATGTTCCTTTGCTTTTTTGGTCATGTAGCTCATCATCGGTTTCCAGTTCAGCACCAAATGCCATAGGCCGGTAATCATAAACAGCAGGCCGCCCGTTATGTGTAGAGCACCCCATTGCCCCTTGCTCAACCCCCAGAAAGTCCAGTCCGCCTAATGGGGGTCACTCGGCCTTCCGGCATAAAATACAGGATGATTGAGGAAAGGATAAGCCCCACAAAGGAAAAACCGGTAATCAATGAAATTACTTTTCGTTGCATATAATATCCTTATATAGCTTTTGATGAACTATCAGGGGTGAAAAGAACATACATACATGGCACCATGAACAGCGCCACGAATATACCCATTAAAAGACCGCCTATCCCTGCAACAGCCATGGGTTGTAGCATATCGCCTCCTTCCTTGATGTTAAGCGCAAGGGGGATAAGGCCTGCAACCACAGTGATGGCAATCATCAGCCTGGGGCGAAGACGTAACATACCGGCTTTGATAATGGCCTGTGTCGGAGAGAGCTTTTCTGTGTTCCGCAGTTCTTCAGCAAAGGTAATGAGTAGCACACCCTCGTTGACCGTTGAAGAAATAACGATGAGAGCGCCGATGATTACCGTGGCTCCTAACGGCAGGCCTGCGATGAATAGAGCAAAGACCATGCCGATAGAACAAAAGGGAACAGAGGCCAGGATGAGTGAGGGCAACTTCAAACTGTTGAATTGCACTGCCAGCACGATGAAAGAGAAGAACAGGGCAAAAGCCAGGATAAGCCCGAAAGCCTGTACCATCTCAGCCATCATTTGCGCCTGACCGCCGTAAGTAATTTCATAACCCGGCGGCAACTTTTCTTGCAGTACATCTGCTATGGCTTTTCGCGCTTCGCCGACACTGATACCAGCGGTATCAGCCCGGACGATAACCTGCTTGACCTGATTTTCCCGTGTAATTTCCACAGGCCCCAAGGCTGGAACGACCTGTGCTACATCCCCCAAGCGAACGAAGCTCCCTTGGGCAGAACGCACTGGAAGTTTGGCAATGTCGGCGGGGTTGTTTACTTGCGCTTCCGGCACCATGAGGCGAATGTCGTAGTAATCGCTTTGATCCCGAAATTGGGTGGCCACAACACCATTGAGCAGGGTTCGCAAAGAAGTGGAAACCGCTGTCACACTCACGCCAAGTTCCGCCGCTCGTACCCTATCAACCCGCACCTGATATTCCGGCCTGCTCATATCAAGTGATATGTAGGTATTGGTCAGTTTGCCCATGCTGGTGATTTTGCCGAGCGCCGTCCGAGCCAAATCTGCAAGAACCGTCAGCTCTTGCCCTCTGATTTTGATTTCTATTTCCGCATCTCCGGTACTGCGGATACCACGCATTTTTGCCTGCATTACCATTGCCCTGCCCCCAGGGATAGGAACTTTGGAGACTTGAGGCCGTAATTTACTGATATACTGCAATGTGCTGACCTCTCGCTCGTCGCGGGGCACAAGCTGAATATCAATTTGCCCTTCAGCGGCGATTTCTGTTGTTGTTTGCCCCCGAATCAAGCCCCCGGAAAGAGTAAAATACGAGGACACCAAAGGGTCTTTTACGACAAATTTTTCAAGGGAACGCAGCACAGAGTCGGTTTCTTCCACGGAAGTGCCTGTGGGCATTTTAACTTTGATGGTGATTCGTCCATCATCCACCTTAGGTAAGAATTCACTGCCAATGAGCGGAACCAGGGCCAAACCCGCCACAAGAATCAAGGAAAATCCGGCAAGAACTACAATTTTTCTGCGCAGCAGGTTTTCAAGTAACCACGCATAACGATCTGCAACGCGTATGTAAAAACGCTCGCATTTTTCTCCAAATCGATCCGGTTTTGTACTGCCCAAAAGTATCGTGGAAAGGGTTGGAACAAGACTGACGGCAATGGCCAGACTTAATATAACTATTCCGGCAATGACCAAAATCAACTCTTTGAATAGCAGGGATGTAAGCCCCGGAACCAGCAGAAAAGGAATAAATAGCGCCATAAATGACAAGGTTGCGGCGATAATCGCGGGACCGACCTCGTTTGTCCCTTGCTCCGCTATATCGCTAATATTGGCATGTTCTTTCCCGTGCCGTAGTCGGGTGATGTTCTCCACAACAACAGTGGCGTTGTCGAGCACAACACCGATAGCGACGACCAGTCCACCAAGAGAAAAAATATTAAGCGAAAACCCGGCAAGTTGCATCAGCCCGAAGTTGATCGCAACAGTGATAGGCAGTACCAGCGACATAAGTACAACTTGTCGCCAACTGCCCAGGAACAGATAAATAACCAAAATGACCAAAACGGCAGCATCAATAGCGGCGGAACGCACACCGTTGATAGAGGCTTCAACATAAGTAGAACGAGCAAACCACAAGTGATGACGGCAACGGCGATTCGTTTTCGTATGGCATAGCTGGTGATATACATATCAGCTTTTTCCTTTTCCTTCGCCTGGAGCTATTCGGACTTCCGCGCCATCTTTCAGCTTTTCGCCGCCTTCAATGACAATGATTTCGCCGGAGTTCAAACCCTGGGTTATTTCGACCATGTCACCGGATGCCATGCCGATACTAACAACACGGCGTTCAACTGTGCCTGTCTTGCCGCCGCCTTTTTGCCCCTCAGGTGCGCCACCTTCTTTTGCAGGAGTTTTGTCGTTTCCCGAAACTGCTTCTTTCACCACAAAAACAATCTGCTCCCCCTTGGGAGTGGTTCTTATAGATTGAGCAGGTATGGACAGAGCTTCCGCGCTATGGCCCATGCGAGCCTGTAAACGGGCAAACATTCCAGGTTTCAGCGCCAGTTTTGTGTCTGGAGTGGCTTCCAAGGTCAAGGTGCGTGTTTTTCGGTCAAGTTCAGGATAAATTCGTGTCACCTTGGCTGGGATAGCTGTTTCTTTGTAAGCATCCAGATGAAATTCAACCGGCATTCCCGCTTGTACTTGAGCTACCTGAGCTTCAGGTACGGAAAAACGCAGCACAAGACTTTTAGGGTCGTACATCTCCACAAGCGGAGCACGGGGAGCAACGAAATTACCGTCCCGTACCAGCACCTTGCTGACAACACCATCCCAGGGGGCTTTAATGGCAAAATCTTCCATGCTTTCCCGCAGCCGCACAGCCTGGGCTCTTGCTTTTTGCAGGTTGGCCCTGGCAATTGTACGTTGTTCAGCAGGAATAGCTCCGCTGCTGACCAGCTGTTCGACATTTCTGACTTCTTGTTCTTCTCTGCGCAAATCCTCTGCGGCTGATTGCCAGAGCGCTTCCGCAGAACGATTTCTGCCCAGGCGGATAATCAAATCACCTGCTTTAACCACATCGCCCTCCCTGACAGGAGATTCGACGATAGGGCCTTCTGCGGGAGAAGCTAACTGCGCAATGCGCGAAGCCTCTATTGAACCTGTTCCCAATGCTGTCCGGTTAAGNAATGAACCTTGGGACTGATTGATAATTTTCGGACCATCAGTTCTCGCTGGGGTAGACAGCGGAGCTTTCTGTTTCCCTTTTCTTCTGGAATGCAGCCGTTTGCCGCCTCCACGCACATAGTCACAAAATGCGGAATAACTGCACGTTACCCGACCTTGCTCCTGCATCTGCTCATAAACCATTTGGACGCTGTACCCCTTGGCGAGCATGACCTCCACATCTTCACGGCAGGCGAAATACTCCACACGGGCTGAACCGGGCATCCCCGGCGTGACTGGAGGTCTATCGGCCATGCTTCGCCTCCTGCTGCTGACCGCCAACACGCTCAATGAGCGCGATGTTGTCTTCGGCCTTCCATACAGTAGTGCGAGGGCCAAGCTTGACGGGTTTGTGGTAACGTCCGGACTGGCAGCCAGCCCACCACGCGCTTTTGCTGATAGGGATAAGGGTCAAAACCTGAGGCAGGCGAAGATAACCGGTAGTGGGAATGTTGGTAAGCATACAAATGCTCCTTTTGCTGATGGTACAAAAAAAATGCGCTCCTCGGACACTGGGTCAAAGAAGCGCATGGGCTTGCTGCAAAAGAAGCGCGGGGCTTGCTAAAAACTGTAAATATTCAACCATAAGTCCTGGCAAATGTCCAGCAATACAACTGAAAGGCAACATGGCCCGAAGAGGCCACGTCATTTATTCTTTGTTTATTTCCGCCAGTCGGTAAGTGACCAGCCCCCATGAGTTATACCACTTTATAAGTTAGTAGCAGGTATTTATGCCTTTGTCCATAGTGGTTAGGTTCAAGGGTTCTGGAGCAGGCGTGAGCCTGCCTATTTGCCCTCCCATGGGAGGGCAAAAAACCGTTAAGGGCGCTGGGGGTCTGCCGCCCAATGAACGGTGGGGTCTGCGCGTATTGTAATGATTACGCCATGCTTCAATGAGTATTTTTGCTTCCTGCAAGGTTGTAAAAATTTCACCATCAAGAAAATGATCACGAAATTTGCCGTTAAAACTTTCGCAATAGCCGTTTTCCCAAGGACTGCCGGGCTGAATGTATTGTGTCTGCACACCAAGATTTTTGAACCACTTTCGCAATGATTTGGCAATAAATTCCGGTCCGTTGTCCGAACGGATATTACCAGGCACACCGTGCGTGATACATAGATCCGCCAAAGCATGCATAACATCTTCTGCCCGAATGCTGCGCGCCACATGCAAGGCCAGGCATTCACGGCTAAACTCATCGATGACAACAAGAATACGAAATACTTTGCCCTCCACTGTCCGGCACTGGACAAAATCATACGACCAAACATGATTTTTCCAAGCTGGGCGCAGACGAATGCAAGAGCTGTCATTGAGCCATAACCGCTTGCGCGGCTTGTGCTTCATGGGAATTTTCAAGCCTTCCTGGCGCCAAATGCGTTCGACACGCTTGTAGTTTATTCCCCACCCGTCCATCCGCAACAAATCCGTAATGGCTCTATAGCCGTAGCGGCCATAAGCACTGGCGTAGTTGATAACCGCTTCACGGACCAGAATATTGTAGGCTGTCGTTTTCGTCTGGTAACGCTGCGTACAACGATTCTGGGCAAGAACGGCGCAAGCCTTACGCTCGCTTACAGCCAGTTTTTCACGGACACGCTCAATGCAACTGCGGCGACGGGCGGGGCTTAGAAGTTTCCCTTGGCAGCCTCCGTCAAAATAGCTTTTTCCAGGCTAAGGTCAGCTACAACCCGCTTTAACCGGGTATTTTCTTTTTCGAGCTCTTTAAGGCGCTTGACCTGCTCAGTCCGCATACCACCGTATTCTTTACGCCAACGGTAATAAGTTTGTTCGGTAACTGCAATGCTGCGGCAGGCGCTAACGACCGTTTCACCCTGTCCGACAAGAACTTCTACTTCCCGAAGCTTAAAGATAATCTGTTCCGGGGTAAATGTTTTCTTAGCCATTTTCCGTCCTCCCAAGTCCATTCTACTACTAACTTAAAAAATGGACTAGTTTTTGGGGGGCAGGTCATGGCAAAAGAGCTTGATGCCATTGGCGCTCAGTAGGGTTCCGGACAATAATGTTTTTCTTTCAACGTGATACAAGGATATGGGCACATGAACAATAATACTGAGCAATCCTCAACTCAGTGCTGCGCCGGTGGTAAAACCCCTCGGCAAAGCGATCCTACTGGTGGAACAGAACGGTCGTGGAATCTCCGTTATTTTTTGGCAGTTGGACTGGTCGCAGCAGTATGGTGGCTTGTCTACTCCTACACAATTCCCGGTTCACAATGGCTGACCTATGGTTTATTGCGTATCGCCGAGGGCTCACATCTTGGTGCTTCCGTAGAGTTCTTCTTTTACGATACTGCAAAAATCTTGCTGCTGCTTGTAGCTCTTATTTACGGAATCGCCTGGATACGGGCATCGCTTAATGTGGAGCGAGTTCGAGACTATTTAGCTGGTAAACAGAGGGGATTCGGATATTTCCTTGGCGCAAGCTTTGGTGCTGTCACTCCGTTCTGTTCTTGCTCCAGCATTCCACTTTTTCTCGGATTTATCAGCGCTCGCATACCCATGGGCATAACCATGGCCTTCCTTATTACCTCACCTCTTATCAATGAAATAGCGGTAGTTCTGCTGTGGGGCTTGCTCGGGTGGAAATTTACCATTCTCTATGTGGTGGTTGGCATGTGCGCAGGTATCCTTGGTGGTTGGTTCATGGACTCCATCAAAGCGGAACGCTGGTTGCAGTCTTTTGTTCTGGAGGCCATGAACAATGCCCCTGCACACCAAATTATTACAGAATCCGGAGAAATACAGAAATTAACCATCCGGCAACGGCATGCGTTCGCCTACAGTGAAACGGCAATGATTTTCAAACGGGTTTGGAAGTGGGTTTTTGTCGGTGTTGGGATTGGAGCGGCTTTGCATGGTTTTGTGCCTGACAATTGGTTTGCCGAAAATTTTGGAGCCAACGAATGGTGGACAGTACCAGCAGCCGTGCTTGTCTCTGTCCCTCTTTATTCTAACGTAACAGGCATTATCCCGATCATGGAGAGTTTGCTGATTAAGGGGCTTCCGCTGGGAACGACCATGGCTTTCTGCATGGGAGCTGTTGTCGCCAGCATACCGGAATTCATGATGCTTAAACAAATCATGACCTTTAAGCTGCAAGCGACTTTTATCCTTTATTTGTGGGTAATGCTTAACATTGTAGGTTGGCTTTTCAATATTCTTGGTCCCTATATCCTCTAACAGTATGGAGAAAGAAATGCAGATTAAAGTATTTGGTCCTGGTTGTGCAAAATGTACTGAGGCGGAACAGTTGGTTAAAGAAGTTGTTGCTGCGAAAGGCGGCGATATTACGGTTGAAAAAGTAAGTGACCTGAAAGAAATGATGACGCTCGGCATTATGTCTACACCGGCTTTGGCAATTGACGGCGTGGTAAAATGTACAGGGCGTATTCCCACAAAAGAGGAAGTTGCCGCTTGGATAGCAGGCGCGGACAGTGCTGCACCGGCTGCTTCTACTCCTACTGGTTGCTGTTGCGGTGGCAAGTGCTAACCAGCCAATTTACTACTGAGGTATTGTGATGAGTCAGACACCACTACAACGACTTTCTTTTCTTGACCGCTACCTGACCCTGTGGATTTTCTTGGCCATGGGAATAGGTGTGTTTCTTGGCTGGGGATTCCCCGGCGTCAAAGATGTTATCAACATCTTTCAGGTGGGAACAACCAACATCCCCATTGCCATCGGTTTGATTGTGATGATGTACCCGCCTTTGGCCAAGGTAAAATATGAAGAGTTGGGGCGAGTTTTTCGCAATAAAAAAGTGCTTGCCCTTTCTCTTGTACAGAACTGGATTATCGGTCCGGTGCTTATGTTTTTTTTGGCAATCACTTTTCTTTCCGGCAACAACAGCTATATGGTGGGCTTGATTCTGATCGGCCTTGCCCGTTGCATCGCCATGGTTATTGTATGGAATGACCTTGCTGGGGGAGACAGGGAGTATTGCGCGGGGTTGGTGGCCTTCAATTCTCTGTTTCAGGTGTTTGTCTTCACGCTATATGCCTATATTTTTATTACGGTATTGCCGGGATATTTTGGTCTTGGTGGGGCTGTGGTTGATATAAAAATGGGAGAAATTGCCCAAAGCGTATTTATATACCTGGGCATTCCCTTCTTTGGCGGAATGCTGTCCCGGTACTTTGGCATAAAGTTTAAAGGCTTGGAGTGGTACGAGCAAAAGTTTATTCCTTTTGTCAGCCCCTGGACGCTACGCGCACTGCTCTTCACAATTCTGCTCATGTTCTCCTTCAAGGGGGAATATATTGTGCAGTTACCTTTTGATGTAATTAAGGTGGCTGTTCCTCTTTTGATATACTTTCTTATTATGTTTTTGGTTTCCTTCTTTCTATCCAAGCGCGTTGGCGCAAATTATGAACAAAGCGCCACCCTTGCATTTACAGCGGCTTCCAACAACTTTGAACTGGCTATCGCTGTAGCTATTGCCGTTTTTGGCATCAATTCCGGCGAAGCCTTTGTTGCGGTAATAGGTCCCCTCGTTGAGGTTCCTGTCCTGATCGCCCTGGTTCACGTCGCGTTATGGTTGAAAAAAAATTGGAATACTCAAACTCAGTCATGAATCAGGAGATTATAAATGTGTATTGGTAAACGCGCAGTATTTTTAGGGCTGCTGTTTTTATTGATCTTTAGCGTTGCAACCGCTTTTGCTGCAACGCCTGAGGTGCCGGTTCCCGGAACTGTGACCATGGTTGATATTGGGGCGGATGCCTGTGTCCCTTGTAAAATGATGGCTCCTATTCTGGTGAAAGTACGCAAAGAGTACGAAGGCCGGGCCGCAATAATATTTATTGATGTCTGGAAGAATCCTGATGCGGGGAGACCTTTTGGTATTAGCCTTATTCCCACGCAGATCTTCTATGATAAGACCGGCAAAGAAGTCGGACGGCATGAAGGCTTTTTATCTGAAGAAAAAATCAAGGCGCAACTTGATGCGCTGTTAAAGCAATAAATTTAGCTCTATACAGGAAATTAAGGAGAAGAGCATGTCAGAAACGTGGTACCCTGTTATAAATGATGAACTGTGTTCGGAATGCGGCGCGTGCATCGCAAAATGTACGCATGGGGTGTATGATAAGGACAACACTCATCCGACAGTAATCTACCCCGTTGGATGTATCACTGGCTGCCAAGGTTGTCAGAAATTATGTCCCACAGGTGCTATTCAGTATTTTGGCGATACAGGTGACGGGCAAATACGTACTACCTGTTGTGACAGCTAATATGCTTGATTCGTTTTTATCACAGACAGAAGAAATAAGATTTTTACATCATGAAATATTCCACATGATGATTCATTTAAAAACAAAATTCCATATTATGGAATGCATTCCACGTATAGAGCAAAACTCAAAAAAAATATTATAACGTGTTTCGACCCTACAGAAAAGGTTATCTGCCGTCAATACCCTTTTCCGCAAATCAGGCGCCCGTCAGCGCTTGCCCAACAGCCGGGACACTTTTTGGGCGTACCGCCGCACCTCCGCGCTCACCATGGCTCTTGCCTCGTCAGTGGCCCGGAAAACGGGCATCACCACACCGATGGAGCCCACCACCCGGTCCCGCGCGTCAAACACCGGGGCGCCGGTGCCCACCGCCTGGGGGATATACTCGCCGCAGGAGACGCCCACCCCGTCGCGCCGTATCTGGGCCAGGGTGGCGCGCAACGTGTCGGGATCGCTGATGGTGTTGTCGGTATAGACCTCCAGGCCGCCGGCGATGTAAGCCTCGATCTCCTCCTCGGGCAAAAAGGCCAGCAGCGAGCGCCGGATGCCCCCGCAGTGCAGCTCCATCTCCCAGCCTCTGCGCTCCACCACCTTCAGGGTGTTGGGCCCTTCCACCCGCTCTATCGCCACACCGTGCCGGCCCACGCGCACCACCAGGAAGGCGTCTTCCCCGGTGGCCTGCATCAGTTCGGTCAATACCGGGCGGCAGACTTCGCTCAGGTTCACCATGCGCGCGGCGGCGGCGCCGATTTGAATCCAGGCCGGCCCCAGGTGGTACAGGTGGGTTTGAGGATTGTGGGCCACGTAATCTTTTTTCGCGAAGGTCTGTAAAATGCGGTGCACCGTGCTGGGCGGCAGCTGGGTTGCCTCCGCCAGTTCGGAAATGCTTACCGGCTCACCTTTTTCGCCCAATTGTTCGAGCACCCGCAGCGCGCGGTCTAAACTTTGCATGGCTCTCAGTATTCCCTTTCAGTCATCCGGCGGGCCAGGCGACCCGGCGTGTATTTGCGGCAGTATAGATTTCTAATCGGCTTTTGACAATTGCGCGGCGGTGTGTTTATGAGACTGACAATGGGTATCGGCCTGATTTTCCGTCGCAACATCATATACCATATATATACCATATAGCCGGTCCGCCCGCGAATACGACGGTGCGCGGCGCCGGGGGAGGGATGACCATGGCGACAATGCCCGCGGGGCTGTACCGCATCGACCCGAGCGACAACGTAGCCACCGCCCTGGCGGACTGCGCCCCCGGCCCGGCCCCGCTGCTGGGAGCGGGCACGGGGCTGCTGGAACTGACGCAGCCGGTGCCGCGGGGCCACAAGGCGGCGCTGGCGCCTATAGGACGCGGGCAGGCGGTGGTGAAGTACGGCTACTCCATCGGGCTGGCCCTGTGCGACATTGCCCCCGGCTCCCGGGTGGACGAAGCCAACCTCGCCAGCGCCGTGGGGCTGGTGCGGGGCGGAGGCGCCTTCCGCCCCGGCGGCAAAACCGCTTACGGGCTGCCTGTCCACCCACGGCACAACGAACCGGGGCACAACGAACCGGGACACAAAGGCGGTGACAGCCGTGATTGACCCTAACAATCCAATCTGCCGGGGATTTCTTCGGCCGGACGGCCGCAAGGGCATCCGGGACAAGCTGTTGCTCATTTACACCGTGGATTGTTCCGCGCATGTGGCTTTCAAAATCGCGGAAGCGCTGACCGGGCAGGGGCACGACGTGGAGGTGATCGGCCAGCGCAGCTGCCACGACCACCAGAACCGGGTGTTCGCCCTGCTGGCTTACTGCGTGCATCCCAACGTGGGGGCGGTGCTGGCGGTGGGGCACGGGTGCGAATCCACCAGCGCCGAGGCCATCCACGCCTTCGCGGCCGAAAACGGCCGCCCGAGCGAATGGTTCACGGTACACCAGGCCGGCGGCACCCGCCGGGGAATCAGCCAGGGGGTGGAACTGGCCCGGAGCCTGCTGGAGCGGATGCGCGCGCGCCGGCAACCGGTGGATTTTTATTGGCGGGATCTGTGCGTCAGCGCCAAGTGCGGCGGGTCGGACTATACCTCCGGGCTGACGGGAAACCCCTTGGTGGGCGCGGTGTTCGACTTCATCGTGGACGCGGGCGGCACCTGCCTGTTCGCCGAGATGAACGAGGGGCTGGGCCTGCGGGACTATTTCGCGGGGCGGGCGGCCTGCGCCGCGGCGCGGGAGGAATTGCTGGCGGCCTATGACAAGGCGGAACGCGCCTGCCGTTTGGGCGGGCGGTTTTTCATCACCCCCGGCAATATACGCGGCGGGTTGACCACCATTGAGGAGAAAAGCTTGGGTTCGGCGGCCAAAAGCGGAAACCGGCCCGTTCAGGGCGTGTTGCAGATCGGCCAGCGGCCCCCCTGGCAGGGGCTTTGGATGTTCGACGAGACATCCGACGAGGTGTTCGAGCACAGCCTGGATCACGAAGGCAACCAGGGGGGCGACTGCGCCGTGCTGATGCTGATGAACGCCGCCGGCTGCCATATGAACTACCTGGTCACCGGGCGGGGGCACGTGTGCGGCGTGGGCATCAGTCCCACGTTGAAGATCACCGGCAATCCGGACACGTACGACAAATTGCGGGACGACATCGACTTCAGCGCCGGACCGCTGCTCACCGGCGAGCTCTCCATCGAGGCCATGCGCGACCGATTGCTTGAGCACACCGCCCGTATCTGCCGCGGGCAGCCCACCCTGGCCGACGCGCAAGGCCACCGGGAGAACGAAATGTGGTCAGTGGCGCAGGCGGCGGGATGCACTCCGGGCCCTTAAGAGAAAGGGAGGATCAAAACATACGGCAGCGATTTCACGCCGTGAAAAAACTCGGCCTGGAAGAGCGGACAAAAAACAGCCGGGACCCTTGCGGACCCCGGCTGTTGCAGTCGTGATTTTTCCCGGCGGTCGGGCGCGGCTCATTCCTTGCCCGGAGTATCCCGGAAATGGTACGGCGCCTTTTCCTCATGGAAGGTTTTTTTGCCGTAGGCGGCGGGCGTCTCACGCAAAGAGGCCTCAAGCCCGTCGTCCGTCTCCCGGCCTTTCTTTTTACCTATCTGCTCCTTGAGCAGTTTCATGTGCTCGCGCTGCACATCGAGCAACTCATGCATCAATTTGTCGCGCTCCTTCCCGGCTTTCTCCAGCTCTTCGCTTTTCCGGGCGATGTCCCTCTCAAGCTGTTCGATGCGCGAGATCTTCGTTTCCGCGCTTCCGGAAGAGACGTCTTGAACGGCGGGGGCTTCCGAGGGCGTTGTCTCAAACGGCCCGCCTTCGCCGGAAACGAGCCACTGCAAAGAGAAGCCCAACTTCTGGTGCATCTGCCACAAATCATCGGCGCTTGGCCACTGACCCTTTTTCCAGGCCCGGACCCGGCCGTCATGATCGTGCCCGAGAAACCGCGCGAAAGAGACGTTGCTCGGGCTTATACCGGCTGCTCGTGCATGCGAACGGTATACTTCAAAGATAATATCGAACATATCAGAGAAATTTTTCATAATTCAATACTTTTATCTTGCAATTCCGGTAAATTTATTGTACCAATTTATGCACTAAACTATATTGAAGTAATAACATCTGCAAAAACCAAACGCAATGTCTACGGCGGACGACGCCGTTTGGCAAGCAGCGCCTGTACAGTGGGGGAAGCGGCTATGCGCAAGAACGAGGGACTGGCGGCGCCCTCACAGATAAGCCGGGAGCAATTTGAGCAGGCTATGGCACGGCTTGCCGACGCTCTCGGCATAACGACGCAATCCGAGTTGGCGGAAAAAATGGGCATCCGCCAATCAAGCGTGGCGGATGCGAAAAAACGCGGCGGCATACCGGATTCGTGGCTTTTAAAGATGGTCTGCACCTACCATATTAACCCGTTATGGATCGTGCACGGCGCCGGATCAAAATTTCTTGTCCCACAAAAGAAAAGCCCCAAAAAATACAGCGCGGAAGCGATCATCGCGGACATGCCCGTTCCCATTCTTCTGCGCGCTCTTGCCGCCCGCCTGGGCCGCCCGGATATCCTCATTGTGAACTGACGGACGCCTGGCCGCCCGCCTTTGGTTTCGCCTCCTGAAAGTATCCCATTGCCATGTGAGCGCTCCCGGCGCAAAAGCCGGGAAATGGTCCGCGCACGCTTTCTGACGGACAACGTATTGGATATTTTGCGCACGCTGGAGCCGGCATCCGGGTTGTGGACCCGCGTCCGCGGCGCGGGATACCCGACATCGCGCGGTATGCACGGCGCGCCGGGTTCGGCGGGGCGCAAAGCATGCCCGCCGCGAAAAGGCCGGGTTTTGCACGTTGTCGCGCAAAACCCGGCGAATTCCCGGCGCCCACAACATCGCCGGGAACCCGCCGGGAAAAGAGCCCGAGAGAGAGGACGCACCGGGCTCCGGGAGGTATCACGCCGTCACTTGCCCAGCAGGTTGGGCAGGAATGACGAAACCTGCGGGAAGAACAGCATAATAAACGTGAAAAAAACCATCACGAGGAAAAACGGCATCATTCCCCGGATGACCCGTCCCATGGGCAGCTTGGTAATGCCCACGGCCGTGAAGATGTTCACCGCCACCGGCGGCGAGCAGCAGCCTATCACAAGCGCCACCGTGGCCATGACGCCGAAATGGATGACGTCGATGTTCAGCTTTTGCGCCACCGGGTACATGAAAGGCATCAGGAGCAGGATGATGGCGTTCCCTTCCATGAACGTGCCGAAAACCAGCAGAATGACAAAGGTCGCGACAAGAAAAAGCGTGGGAATGGTGAACAGCGCGGTCGCCTGCGTCACGATCATGGTCGCCAGTCCCTGGCGGGCGAAAATCCAGCTGAAGGCCACGGACGTGCTGATGATGAACAGAATGACCGTGGCCGCGATGGCGGCCTCCTCAAAGGTTATAATCAGATCTTTCAGCGTAAGCTCATTATAGACGAATTTCCCGACAAACAACGAATACACGACCGCCACCGCCGCCGCTTCGGTCGGGGTGAAAACGCCGCCGTAAATGCCGCCCAGGATAATCATC
Source organism: uncultured delta proteobacterium (assembly GCA_900079685.1). Taxonomy (NCBI): domain Bacteria; class Deltaproteobacteria; species uncultured delta proteobacterium. The sequence continues at coordinate 2,990,243 of LT599018.1, read as the reverse complement.
GGCATGCCCAGCGCGGGAAGCGCGGCCAACAGGGAATTGACGATTTCCCTGAACGGCGCGCTCTTGCGCGCGGGGCCATAGCCTTTCCGGGAACAGATGATATACGCGCACGTGCAGAGCGCCGCGGTGAGGATTATCCCGACAACCAGCCCGCCCATGAACAGGGCGCTGATGGAGATGCCCGTGGTCACGCCGAGGGTTACCATCAGAATGCTGGGTGGAATGATGGGGCCGAGCCCGCCCGCCACGGTGATAAGACCCGCCGCGAATTCCTCGTCATAGCCCAGTTTCGTCATTTCCGGATACATAACCGAGCCGATCGCGGCAACGGTTCCCGGGGAGGAGCCGGACAAGGCTGCAAAGAACGCGCAGGCCACAACGGTTGCCACGGAAAGCCCGCCCTTGATCCTGCACAGAAGGCCGTCCGCGAACCGGATGAGCCGCCTGGAAATGCCGCCTGTTTCCATCAGTTTACCCGCCAGCATGAAAAACGGGATGGCCATGAAGGAAAATGAGTCCACGGCGGTGAACATTTTCTGGGGCAAACTCATCAGGGGGACGTTTGAAAAAATCATTCCACCCATGGCTGCGACGCCGAGAGAAACGGCGATCGGCACCCCCAGGAACGCCAGCAGGAAAAATCCCCCGAACAAGATAGCAAGCAGTATCATAGAGATTCTTCCTTTTGTCACCGGGCTTGCGCCGCGTTGCTCCGGGTATGTGTTTTCACCTGCAGGATCGTGTCGATCACCAGTTCGACAACGGTCAGCACGCCCCAGACCAGGATGGCGGAATACGGAACGGCCATGTTGAGCTGCAAGGCCGGGGAGAGCTGCTCCGTCTCGATCTGCATGGACACGATGACTGAGCAGTTCCAGGCGATGACGGCCGCGAAAATGATAATGACCACGTTCTGGAATACCTTGAGGCAGACCTGCGAAACACCCGTGAATTTCGCGGTGATGAGGTCAATACCGATCATCGCCCCCCGCCGCAGGGCTGCGACAGAAGCGAGGAAGGTTATCCAGACAATAAGATAGCGGGCCAGTTCCTCGGGCCAGCGGAGCGGTATTTTCAATATGGTCCGGTTGACGACCTGGAAGAATATTGCCGCGACAACTATTGCGAAAAAAACAACAATAAGAAACGTTTGGGTTTTGAAATACCACTCAGTGAATTTTTTCAAGGAACGTCCTCCTCACCGCGCAGCCTGAAGGTTTGCGGCGGTACACTGTTGCAGTCTTTCACGGGCCAGGGCCCGGCCAAACATCTGGCTATGCCGCGCGCATGCCCTGGCCCGCCGCCCTCCCGGGCGCACCCGGCCGGTGGCACCGGGTGTCGTAGCGTACTCTATTTGAGAACCGCCTCGATCATTTCCTGCGGGATAGTGCCGTAGAATTCCTTGTAGATCGGTGCGCAGATTTCGCGGAACGCGTTGCGATCAACTTCGGTGATGTTCATGCCGAATTTCTTGAGTTCCTCAAGATAGCGGCCTTCGTTGTCCACGGTGTACTGGCGCTGCCAGTCTCTGGCCTTGATGGCCGCGTCTTTGATGATCTTCCGCTGTTCGGGCGTCAGCTTGTCGTGAACGGTTTTGCTCATCAGGAAGGGCACAACGCCCCAGAAGTGGCCGGTCAACGCGAGGTTGCCGCAGACTTCCTGGAATTTGTCCGTGGTCAGGCAGATGATGGAGTTTTCCGCGCCGTCAATGGTCTTTTGCTGCAGCGCGGTGAAGAGTTCGCCGTAGGCCATGGGGGTGGGAATCGCGCCCAGGGCTTCAAAGGCGCGCATGTGCACTTTGTTTTCCATTACCCGGATTTTTCTGCCCTTGAGGTCGGACGGGGCTTTAATCGGGAAGGTGGAGAAAATCATCCGGAAACCGTTTTCCCAATAGGCCAGGCCGACGATTTTTTTCTTTTCCAGGCGCTGCAGCAATTCCGTGCCGATCGGGCCGTCAGCGATGCCCCAGGCGTGCGGCCGGTCGCGGAAAATGAAGGGGAGGTCGAACAGCATCATTTCGGGCAGAAAACCGCCGAGAGGCGCGGAAGAAACCATGCCCAGATCCAGGGTGCCGAGTTGCATCCCTTCGATCATGTCCCGTTCGCTGCCGAGCACGCCGCCGGGATAGGTTTCGACGATGATGCTCCCGCCCGACATTTCCTTGACTATTTCCGCGAATTTTTTCGCGCCGGCCTCATAATGGCCGTTAACCGCCAGAACGTGAGCCAGTTTGAGCGTTATGGGCTTTTGCGCGCAGAGGCCGGTGCCGGTGAAGAGTATCATGGTCAACGCCAACGACAGAAATAACAACAGGGTACGTTTCATTGCAAAGTCCTTCTCAGAGTTATGGTTAGTAAACTCGAAGCGCCTTCACCCGCCAAACCGAACCAACGGTGAACCGGCCGGAACCCGGCAAACTCAGTCGCCGCCGACCGTCACCGGAACGTGCATATCGCCGATCGCGTCCAGAACGTCCCGCAAACAGGCGTTGGACAGCGCGGGCGTGCCGCCGAGCGTATACGGCTTGCCCAACCGCTCCCACTTTGGTTCCCCTAACCGGTGATAGGGGAGCAAATCCACGGATCTGGCGCCGATCGCCGCCGCGAAGCGGACCGTCGCCCGCAGGTTTTCCGCATCGTCGTTGATTCCCGGGACGACCGGGACGCGGACGACAAGCGGTTTTCCCGCTGACGCTATGTTTTCCGCGTTCCGCAGTATGCGCGCGTTGTCCACGCCCACGGCGGCTTTATGTTTTTCGGAATTTATCAGCTTGATATCGTAGAGAAAAAAATCCGTATACGGCAGCAACCGTTCAATTTTCCGCCAATCCGCGTAGCCGGTGGTTTCCATGGCGGTATGGAGTCCCCGCTCCTTGCAGCCCCGCAGGACATTGGCCGCGAAGTCCGCCTGCAGCAGCGGCTCCCCGCCGGAAAGCGTCACGCCGCCCGTGTCCTTGTAAAAAGCGCGGTCCCGCAGCGCAGCTTCCACGGCATCTTCCACGGTCATGGCCCGGCCGATCATCTCCAACGCGCCGGAGCAACACGCGCGCGCGCATTTACCGCAACTGTCGCACCGGGCCCAATCGACCGTTATTCCCTGCCCGCCGGGCATGATGGCCCCTGCCGGGCAGGCCGTAAGACAAGAGCCGCAGCCGACGCATTTGCGTTTCTGCTGCCACAGCTGCGGCGCGACGGTCAGCGATTCCGGGTTGGAACACCAGGGGCAGCGCAAGGGGCACCCCTTGAGAAACAGGATAGTCCTGATCCCGGGCCCGTCATGAACGCTGTACCGCTGGATGTCGAATATGGTTCCCGCCGCGCCGTTGTCCGCCATGAAGCTGCTCCCTGAAGGCCGCCGCTCAGACGGTCTCGTGCTCGGTGCGGGTGATGAGATCTTCCTGGATATCCGCTGCCAGCTCCACGAACCGGGCGGAATAGCCCGCCACCCGGATAATCATATCCCGGTGCCGGTCGGGATCGGCCTGGGCCTCGCGCAGCGCTTTCCCGGAAACAACGTTGACCTGCACTTCCATGCCGCCGAGATCCGTCAGGTACGTGCGCAGCATGCTGGCGAATTTTTCCAGACTGTCAGCGGAAGCCAACGCTCCCGGGGAGAACTTCAGGTTGAGCACGTTGCCGCCGGAGCACCGGCCGTGTTTCAGCTTGCTCGCGGAAGTGAGCACCGCCGTGGGGCCGTTGCCGTCCACGCCGTTGGTCGGGGAAATCGAGTCGGAAATCGGCTCCCTGGCCTTGCGGCCATCCGCCGTGGCGCCGGTCCTGTTGCCGTGCGGCACGGTGGAGGACAGCGTGAACAGCCCGCCCACCATGTGCCCGCCGCGCCCGGTCGGATATTTTTCAGCTTCATCAAAGAACAGGGTGGAAACGAAATCAGCCAGCGTATCCACTTCCGGCTCGTCGTTGCCGTATTTGGGCATCCGCAGCAGGGTCTGCCGGATCCGTTCTCCCTGCACGCCCTCGAAGTTGCTGTTCAGGGCGTCCCGCAGTTCGGCCATGGAGAACAGCTTGTCCTCGTAGACAACGCGGTTCACGGCGGCGAGGGAGTCGCTGGCTGTCGCGATGCCCGCCCCGAACGGCGTGGTCCAGTGGTACCGCGCACCGCCGGCCGTGATATCCTTGCCGGATTCCATGCATCCGGGAATGATCGTCGAGGCGAGCACGTGCGGCGCCATTTCGGCCTGCACCACGTCGATTATGCTGTTTTCCGTGGCCAGCAGTTTCACGAAATGCGCCATCTGAATGCGAACGGCGTTTTTGACGTCCTCGAAAGACGTGAAGGCGGCCGGATCGCCGGTGCGTACGCCGAGCTGTTTCCCGGTAAGGCGGTCAACCCCGTCATTAAGGGCGCAATCCACGACCCTGGCCAGGTTGAAATACCCGCCGTTGTTGCGGCCGAACGCGCCGATCACCGTGGGCTCCACGCAGCCGATGATGGCGTAATCCATGGTTTTCTCGCGGGGAACCCCGGCGTTGACAAGGCTGTTCATCACCACATCGTCACTGAAAAGCGCCGGCATGCCGCCGCCGTTGCGGATGATCTCGCAGGCGCGCACCATGAGTTCCCGGGGGGTGTTCTTATGGACGCGGCAGACAAATTGGGGCGATGCCAACCGGATGTGGTCCTGCGTGTTGAGGAAAAGATAGGTCAGCTCATTGGTGGCGTCCTTGCCGTCCGCCGTCTGCCCGCCGACAGTCACGTTCTGCGTCATGGGGAACCCGGCGTGCACCTTGCAGGCCTCTGTATCCCAGCACTTTATGATTTCATTGAGCTTGATCCAGAGGCAGTCCAGAAGTTCCTGGGCCGCGGGCAGCGTGATGGCGCCCTTTTCGCGATCCGCCGCGAAGTAAGGATACAGATGCTGGTCCAAACGGCCCAGCGACACGGAGTTACCGTTGCCCTCGATCTGCACCAGCAGTTGCAGAAACCAGGCGGTCTGCAAGGCTTCGCGGAAGTTTCTCGCCGGTTTCTCGGGGACATGGCCGCAGATTTCCGCAATTTGCAGCAGTTCGGCCTTGCGGGCGGGGTTCGTTTCCGAAGCGGCCTTTTCCCCGGCCAGGGCGGCGTACCGATGCGCGAACGCAATAACGCCCTCGCAGACGATCAGGGCGGCTTTCCAGAAAAGGGACCGCTGGAACTGGTCCGGCCGGCTCTCGTCAACGGACGCGAGGTGGCGGCGCGCTTCTTCCGCTATGCCGGCGAAACCTTTTCGCAGCACCATGGGGGTATCGTAGACCAGGTGGCCGAAGGAACCGCGTTCATACAAGTCGACGGTAAAAATGTAGGCGGTTCTGGCCTGCTTCACGTCGTCGGGCAGGGTCCCCCATACGCGGTCGTGCACGGTGCGGCCCTTCCAATAGGGAAAAACGCTCCGGAGTTCCCGGTTGACCTTGTCCGAGACAACCATCTTGTCCTGCGGGCGGGTGGGAATGCAATCGAGCTGCTCTTCCAGCCAATACACAGCCCATTCCGGAAAAATGGGGGCGCTGCGCCTGCCGTTGGCGTGGTTACCGACGATGAGCTCGTCATCCCAGATGTGGATCGTCATTTCCTCCAGGATGTGTTTTATGGCTTTGGCCCTGCGGATGACGGCGGGCTGGCCTTCGGTTTCCCGGTACGATCCGGTCACGATAACTGCGCGCTCGGAGCATATTTCCGGTTCCGCCATGACAAGAACCTGCCGCAGGCGGTTGATCCGTTCGGTCATCGGGATATCCGGGATATACCCGTTGGTGGCTGGCATACTGGTTTGCTGTTCCATGGTCATTCTCCCCGGTTTACCGGCAGTCACATGGTTACTCGCGAACACGGCCGAAATTCACGCCTTGGCGGGCCATTTGGATGAGAACGGCATTCGTGGCAGGCCGGAAATTAATTGCATGATTGGCCTGACCAATTTTACAAAAACAAGCGTCAATAGCCGAGTGCTCGCGCTATACCGTTCAAAGCGATTCTCTGGCCTCAAAAATATTAGTAAAATATCGCGGTATTTCGATAAATTTTTTATGCAACCCTTTCACTGGTCTTACCAATTGCATAACCAGATTATAAAAGTCTCCCGCCATCGTCAATATAATTTTTATTCTATAAATTTAAATAATTATTGTAATTTTTACAAAAATACTTACTCTTCCTAATTATAAATAATTTTTAATGAATATATTTAAAAATCGATACGTATTCATAGCGGAAAGTGAATAATTTAAGCAAATATTTGTTGTTAAACAACAATATTACAAAAAAATTCATTTTTACTTGCGATAAGGAAATCCTCTGCTGCAATTAAAAACTACTATATATTTTAGTAAAATTACTTACAATACGTTTCCGGCATGTTTTTCTTCCGAGTAGCCGGGGCTGTCTGCTTTCAATACGGATAATTGCAATTTTTATAGTTATATAGGCATAAAAGCGCTTACTTTTGTGGTTGCCATAATTTTTTTAAATGATATTAGTCCCTATTAGTAAATAAGCTGCATGCGTTCCGGGAAAATCTCTTTGAAAACCGCGCCCTGTTGCGGGTAATGCCGGTTTCCGCGAGGCATGGAAAACAAATAAACGCGCTGCACCCCGCGGCTGCCGCCACTATGATCCGCGCTCTTCCCCGGACCGTTTGACAGCGGTATAATTTGCCACGTATGCTAGTAAAGTACCGTAAGGACATAAACACGATGACCACTTTTTCGAAGAAAAAGCCCGCCGCGCCGCGCCGCCCGGCATTACGGAAAGCGACGTTGGCCGACGTAAGCAGGCTCGCGGGCGTTTCCCCCGCGACGGCGTCCATGGTCCTCAACAGCCGCGAGGGGGTTTCCTTCACCGAAACAACCGTGGCTTCCGTGCTGGCCGCCGCCGACACGCTGCAATACAAAACCGTTGCCCGGCGGAAAACGGCTGTGTCCGACCAGAAACGGCGCACAGTCCTCATTGTTGTCCCCAACGTGACGAACGCCTACTACACCACGGTAATTCAGGCCATCCAGCAGTCCGCCGCGCGGGAAAACTGCGATACCGCCGTGTACACAACCTACAGGAGCCTGGACAACGAACTCGCGGCCCTTGCATTCGCGGAAAACGCGCAGCTGGCCGGGATCATTTTCACCATGCTGTCCCACCACGAGGAAATTATCCCGCGCGTCAACCGCGCGATACCCGTCGTGGTTATCGGGGACCGCCGGGCCGACCTCAACGTGGATACCGTGGAACTGAACAACTACAATGCCGGAAGCCTGCTCGCGCAGCACATGGCCGAATTGGGGCACACGCATCTGGCCTATATTTCCACATCGCTGGACGAGAACAACATCATCCGCACCCAACGGCTCAAGGGCCTTAGGGAAACCTTCCTCAAGCTCCGTCCCGAGGGCTCAATTCTCGTGAAAAGCCGGGATATTTCCCCCAAAACGGAACTGGACAACATGGAGATCGAGTACGCCATCGGTTCCGAACTGGCTCGCGAATGCTTCCCCGCAAAGGACATTACCGCCTTTGTCGCCATCAACGACCTTGTCGCCTACGGCGTTATCGACGCCGTACGGCACGCCGGGCTTTCCGTTCCCGGTGATTACAGCGTCTGCGGTTTTGACAACATTCTTCCGTCCAAGTTCAGCGGGGTCTCCCTGACCACGATCGAGCATTACATCAAGGACACGGGCCACAACGCCTTTGACATTCTGTACGCCAAGATCAAAGGCACGGCCTCCAGCCACAACATCACGCGCGTTGAATTCAAGCACAAGCTGATTGTGCGCGAATCCACCGCGCCGCCGCGAAAAACACGATAACCACCGCCATAAACCCGAAAAGCCACGCCGCGCGGCGTGGCTTTTCGGGTTTATGGCGGGCCGGAACGCTTCCGGCCCGCCGTTGAAGGTTAGATGGTTCCCTGGCTGATGAGATACTTCAGTATCTCGGCCGCCTGTTCCGCATCGGCGGGCATCTGGTAATCCGCGCCGCCGCTGCCGCCGAAGTTGACGTCGATGATCTGCTGCGCGCCGTTGCAGTTGATGTTCAGCGAAACGCCGTTTTCGGAGAAATCCGCCGTCAGGCTGAAGGAGTCGCTATTCAGCTGCATCTGGCTGTTCGCGAAGGAGCCGTTGCCGTTGTTGATGAACCCCATTATGTCATCGAAGGAGGAGAAGTCCACGCCGTCCAGCACGTCGTTGAAGAGGAGCGTATCCTTCTGGTATTCGAAGTCGTGCACCACGTCGTGCGCCGCTTCACCCTGGCCGAAATGGCTGAGATCCCAGAAGAAGGTATCCTGGCCGTCCCCGCCGAACATCTCGTCATTCCCGGCGCCGCCGATGATGATGTTGTCCCCGGCGTTGGCGTGGATGACGTCGTTGCCGTCCCCGGCATCGATCACGTCGTTGCCGAGGCCGCCGGTGATGGTGTCGTCGCCGTCCCCGCCGGTGATGTGCAGGTTTTCTGCAACGGTAGAGAAGTCCGCTGTGCCTTCCACATGTTCCGTGCGGTAGGTGAAGGCGCCGTCGTCCGCCGGGGAGCTTGTGTTGCCGCCCGTGGTGTCCGCCCAGGCCGTTTCGTTGTTTTCCGAGGCTCCGGCGTGGAAGTCCACACCACTCGTGCCGTCCCAGGTCGAATCCGCTGTGAAGGACAGCATCACTTCCGGGTTGGGGTCATGGGAATCGACCGTGATCTGCCAGTACATATTCCCGTCGGGCCCTGTCACCTGCGTCAGGCCGGGGTAGTCGCCCAGGAGATGCATGCCGTCGGGGATCGTGAAGAGGAAGAAGTGCTGTTCCGACCCGTCGACATCCGCGAAAGCGGCGCTCAAGGTAAGCGACCAGATGCCGCCGTCCTCGCTGAACTCCGAGGAGGCCTGCAGGTCCGTGGGCTGGGTGGCCACGGGCGTTACCTCGATGGTGAAGGTACCCGTAAAGCCGTCCTTGCTCGCGCCGGACCCGGCGTCTTTCACCGTGGCGTCGATGGTGATGTTCAGCGTGCCGCCGAAGGTTTCGCTCGGGCGGAATTCCAGCTTGGAGGTATCGAAGGTCCAGCCTTCGGGCGCGCCTTCCGGCGGCAGCACCACCTTGCCGTTCGCGTCGTATGCCAGTTTCTGCCCGTCGTACCAGAAGTCGCCGGATGCCGGATCCGGGTTGGTCAGCGTGAGCTTGGCGATGACGTCGTTATTGCCGCCTTCCGGTTCGATGATGATGGCGATGCTGTTGCCCGCGCCTTCGGCCGGGATGTCGCCGTCCTGGCGCGCGTCGATGCCCGTGGTGTCCACGACGCCGATGTCGATGCCGTCGCCGCCGACGCCTGAATCCACGTTGTTGGAGAGCGAGGTTTCGCCGTCGCCGTAGGAGTCTACCGCCGCGCCGCCGACGCCGAGTTCGCCGCTGGTGTCGCCGGTGATGCCGGATTCCGGCGCCTTGACGTCCACATCCACGTTCACGGTGTACTTGTCGCCTTCACTCGCGCCCGGATCGATCGTGACGCCGTCCTTTTCAAGCGGGAGCTTGTAGTACGCGCCGCCGCCGCCCGTGCCGTTGGGGTAGAATATTTCCATGGCGGCCAGTTCCGCGGGGCTGTAATGGATCTGGGTGCCGTCCGGCCCGGTCAGGGTGATGCCCGTCACTTCCCAGCCGGGGGTGAACTGCACCAGCACGTAGTTGGTTTCCGCCTCGATGCAGGTGAACGCGACCGCGGCCCTGATGGTGACCGTCTCGCCGGGGAGCGCCGCGCTTTTACCGGCACCGTAATCCACTTCGTATTCCGTCAGTTCCGGGGCGTGGGCCACGGCGTCGATGATGACCGTTCTCGTCTTGTCGCCGCTATTGGCCGTGTCGCCGGATTCCGTATCCCGCACGGTGTAGTTCCAGTCGATATCGATGTCCTCGTTGGAGTGGTTGCCCTCCGCCGTGCCGAAGCCGAACTTGTTGCTGATAGCCTCCAGGTCTTCCGCGGTCAGGCCCGTTGCCGGGGCGGCGGGCGTGAAGCTCACCGTGGTCCTGCCGTCAACCGTGCTGACGGTGATGGTCACGTTGCCGTGGGTATAGGTGCCGTCGCCAAGAGGCTGGTTCTCGTACAGGAACACACCCTTGGCGCTGTCCACGCTGAAGTGCATTTCCGTGACTTCGTCGTTGCCGGTCAGGCCGGCAACCGAGATGCCCGCGAACCCGTCGAGGTTGTCCTCGTAGCCGGTACCGACACTCATCGAAAGGGAGAGTTCGGCAACCGTCTTGACGATATCGACAGTCACTTCCTCGCTGATGGAGGTGTTATTGTCCATGGTCATTTCGCCGTTGTCCGAGGCTCTGTCATGCGCCATGACGCGGACGCCGAGTTCTTCTTCAACGTTCCCCGCCGGGGTCTTGAGGGTGATGTCCACCTTGGCGTTGCCGTCCGCGTCGATGCGATCGTGGCCAAAGGGCACCCGGAAGTAAGATTTGCCGTCGATCAGGATCAATTGGGCGCCCGGGTTCAGGCATTCCCAGCCGGGCTGGGCTTCGACGAGCACATAGTAGTCCGTGGTGTCGTGCGGGTCCAGCAGACCGGAAAGCGGCACGGTAATCGTCACCTCGTCCCCGTAGACGTTGGCGTAGCCGGGGTCGGTATGCACTTCCGGCTTGGTGTCATCGTCGTTGACCACCGAGCCCATCTGGGCCACGGCGTCCACCACGATATCGAACGAGCCTTTATCGCCGCCGTGTTCGCCGCCCTCGACCTTGTAGTCGAGTTTGACGTCCGTATCATCGTAATCCTTGGGCAGCTTGAAGTAGACGTCGTTCACCTGGTCCTTGTGCACGATGTACCAGCCGCTACCGTCTTTCGGCAGCTCTTCGTACTCGCCGGTTTCCGGGTTCTTCCACATCATCTGGCCGCGGTCGGGGTGCAGGAGGACCGTGTCCGCGTCTTCCGGCAGGTGAACCTTGGCGTACTGTTCGTCGCCCACCGCGTCTTTGCCGATGTGGGCGTCCGGCGTGTTGTTTTCATACGCCGGGTCCACGGTGACCGGGCGGTCGCCGCCGGGGCCGCCGTCGAGATCCACGTCGATGGTGAATTCGTTCCCTTCGTTGAAGGCGATGTTGTTGTCGTACGTTATTTCGCCGCTGTCGGAGAGATGTTCCTCCACGCTCATGGCGCCGTACTTGAAGGTGGCGTCGTCCGCCTCGCCGTTCTGCCGCACGACCTCTTCCCCGCCGGGGGCCACCCTGACTTCCAGGTCAAGGGAGGCGTTGCCCTTGGCATCCGTTTCGGCGGGAATCTTGAAATAGGTTTTCCCGTCGGGACCGATGACCGTGGGCCAGTCGGAGGTTACGTCGATGGTGTGCGTGCCGCTCGCGTCCGTAAAGGTGTAGGAGAAGCCGGGCTTGACCTCCACGATGAAGTAATGCCCTTCCGAGTTGTCCATGTCCGTGAACGTGGTCGTGAGGGTTACCTTGGCGCCCGCGCCGTCGGTCGTATCCGCGTTCGTGGTATGGTCGACCGCGTTGTCCACCGTGTCCGGAGCCTGAGCCACGGCGTCAACCACAACTTCGCCCTTGCCGCTGACACCATCGGTACGTTGGCCGGAATGCTCGTTGACGAGGTCGCCCTTGACCGTAACGTCGATATCCTTGTCACTGTAATCGCCGTCGACATGCACTTCCAGGTCGATACCCTTATAGTGGTCATTCGAATTTTCCGGCTCGAACCGGACCGTGAGTTTCGTACCGTCGTCGTCGACGAACAGTTTGCCCGAAACGCCGTCCTTGGTCGTGTAATCATAGGGGCTGCCACCCGGTTGCAGTTGGATCATCTCTCCGTCGATTTCGACATACAGCGTGCCGTGCCCCGAAGGGATGGATACTTCGAGCTTGCCAATAAAGGAGTCGTCACCGCTGGAGGGCGTCACGCTGATCGTGCCGCTCTGTTCATACCGGGGAACGATGTTCCCGTCGGCATCCCTGTACGCGGGACCTTCATACTGCTCGTTGTTTTCGTACAGGAACTTGGTATCGACCCGGATACCCTCGGTGTAGTTCACGTCGAACGTGAGAGACTCGCCCTGCCGCATGGCCGTGTTGTTATCCTTGAATTCCGCGTCCCGGTTTTCCGTGCTCTGGTCGATGCTTTCCTCCTGCGCCAAGGAGCCGGTGTGCAGAGACTGCTCGCCCTCCGGAAGATGGGGGGGGGTCACGTCGACTACGGCTTCCACGGTCCAGGGCTGGGAGGGATCAAACGAGCCGTCCGCGCCCTTCGCCAGGGTGATGGTTACGCTGTAGCCGTCCCGCTGTACGGTTATGGAGCCGTTATCCAGCAGGGCCTGCCATTGCGCGGTGGAAAGATGGTGCGCGTCCCCGGCGTAGTTGGCGTCCGAGCCTTCGGGCGGCATGGTGGGCACGGGGATCTTGAAGTACATTTCTTTCGTGCCGTCGCCGTCAAGGTCGTACAGGTCGGTACCGAGCTTGGCGGCCCAGCCGGGCATTTGTTCCAGTAGCAGGAAGTGCCGTTCGGAACCGTCGTTGTCGTCAAACGTCGTTTTCAGCTTCAGGGCAATCGGTTCACCGTCCTTGGGCGCGAACGCGTCAAGGCCGTTCTCAAAACTGCCTTCGCCCGTGACCGCGCCGGAGCGGTTGGCCACGGCGTCGATCGCGATGACGAGCTTGTGCTCGTCCGTGGTCACGTCCACGGTCCTGGTGTCGTCGGAATCCGGGTCCTTGACGATGGCGTCGATATCCAGTTCGAACTTGCCGCTTTCGTTCCCCTTGGGCATGAAGGTCAGATCGTCTTCGTCAAAGCCCTTCTTGGCGTCCTCGGCGTCGACGGGGATGCGGATCTTGCCGTCCGCGTCCGCCGTGTAGGTGGTAACCGTGCCGTCCGCGTGCTTGTACTGGATTTCGCCCACGGGGTTGCCGAAGCGGTCAAGCGGAACCGTGATGACGATTTCGGTCACGTATTCGCTTGTATCCGCGAAGTTCCAGGTCAGGGCGATGGGCACGCCGCCCGCCGTGGAGTTGTCGTTGCCGTCGGCATCGGTTTTTGCCGGATCGGAGCCGGGGCGGTTGTTGTGCCACTGGTCGTTTTCAAAGCCGGCGTCGCCCGCGAAGGCGAAGTTTTTCGTGTCGGCGCCGACGGTATTGATCTCCACCGTGGCCTTGCCCTTGGTGAAGGCGTCGTTGTTGCCGGTGTCGTGTTCGTTGTTGGCTTCGGAACTGCCCTTTTCCCCGCCCTTTTCATGGGCCCAGGCCAGGGAGTCGAAGTCCATTTTCGTGTCGCCGGTATTGCCGTCCAGTTCGCCGTTGCTCTTATCCCCGTCCGTCAGGGTTTGTGTGTCGGGCAGTTCCACTTCCACGCCGCTCACGGTGTAGTTGCCGTTGCCGTTATCCTTGATGGTTATGTCCAGATCCGGATAGGTGTAGGTGCCGGTCGCCGCGTCATAATGGATGGTGAGGCCGGTTTGCGGGTCCGTATAGTTGCCGTTCGCATCAAACAGCGACGGGTGGGGAATGGGGATTTCCAGGTATTCGCCCTTGGCGTTCAGGCCCGCGCCCAAGGCGTTGAGTTCCTTGATGCGGGCGGCGTCGATGATGTGATCGCCGTATTCGTGCGTGGCGGAACCGTTGTTGCCGTCCACGCGGATGAAGAAGCGGTGGTCTTCGGACCCGTCCGTATCCGGGAACCTGACCTTGAAGGTCAATTCCACCGTGTCGCCGGGAGTGGCCGCGGCCCTGGCGGAGCCGTCGTCATGGAAGCCGTAATCCGCGGTGCCGTTGCCGCCGATGGGCTTGTCCGCCACGGCGTCGATGACGATTTCCGTCGCGCCCTTGTATTCGGCCTTGGCGCCTTCTTCATTGGACACGTTGACCTTGAAGGACATATTGACATCGGTGTCGTCATACTGCGCGTCACCCTTGCCGGAGGGCTTGAAGCTCAGATCCAGATCGTCCAGGCTGGTCACATGACCGCCGTTGACCGTAATGGTTATCGCGCCGTTCGCGGCAATGGAGACCGTGTAGGTGACGTTGTTCGCGCCGGGAATCGTCATGCCGTTGTAAACGGGCGTGCCGCCTATGCACAGGTCGCCCCGGCCCGCGGAAAACGTCAGTTCCACGGACGTGATGCATTCGGGCGACCCCTCGTAGGTTCCCGGCTCCAGGCTGATGCTGATGGGCGCGCCTGCCTTGCCGGTGGAGTCTTTGTCCACGCCGTCGCCTTCGTCCATTTTGTTGAAGTCGGGGTTGTACGTGCCGCCCTTGAACTTGGCGGCGTTGTTGCCTTCGGAAGCCCAGCCCACTTTGACGGAAAGGGTCGAGTTGACCACGTCCACGGTGGCGGAAACCCCGTCACCTTCAGGGGTGACGATATAGGCGGTGTTGTTGCTGAGGTCAATTTCGCCGTCCGTGGCATCGTCCTCGGCATAGGCGCCGACGTCGAGGTTGAAGGTTTCGTCCTTGCCGGCCTTTTCGTCCGCGTCGCCCGTGGTCTCAAAGGGTATCGGCAAGGTGACCGTACCGCCGCCGTCCGCGATGAGCGCGTTGTCCACTTCGATCTGGTGGTATTCCACGCCGTCGATAACGATGGTGCCCACGTAATGATAGCCTTTGGGCAGGCTGTCCGGGTTCAGCGAAAGGTGCTCATGGGTCTGGACCAGCAGGAAGTGGCGCTCGGAGCCGTCCAGGTAATCGTCGAAGGTGGCCTGCACGGTTACGGTAACCGTCGCCCCGCCGCCGTTTTCGCCGGTGCTGACCGTGCTCTCGGTTTTATTAAAGCCGTGGTCGTATTCTTGATCGGACGTAGTCTTGTCCGAGACATGGGTGCTGGAGTCGGCTGCCGCGCCGTATTCGTCCAGGTCCGGCCTGTCGGCGACGGCGTCCACGACAATGGTGGTGGTGCCGCTTATAGTGCCGGAATATCCGGAGCTTTCAGCGTGGACATCCACGTCGATGGTGATGGTGATGTCCGCGTCGCTGTTTTTGGGCGGCACAAGATACACGCCGTTGGCGAAGTCCTGTTCCGTGAAATCCAGGACCTGGCCCGGGCCGGAGATGGTTATTCTCGGCGAGTCGGGATCGTGGGGGTCGCCGAGGATGATGACCGTGCCCGCCGGGAAGCCGGAAATATGGATACCGTCGACCACCGTGGTGCCGGTCGGGGTAAACGTAAACACCAATTGGGCCGGAACGAAGGTTTCCCGGTCGCCCAGGTGCTGGAAGGGCAGACCGTCTTCATACACCCCGCCCACGATGCCGATCAGACCGCCCAGATCCGACTGGGCGCCGAGACCGATACCGCCGCCCGGAAATTCCAGGTTTTGGTACTGTTCCGGAACTTCCGTGGCCCGGTCCCAATAAATGGTGCCGAGGCTGCCGAGGCGGCTGATCCCGTCGACGAGGCTGCCCGGGTCGTCCGCATACTCGCCGGAGCCGCTGCCCGGCGCGTTGCCGGCGGCCCCCGGCCCGGCGGCCGTTTCAAGCTCAACCCCGCTGCCGGCCAGGGCATCGGCCGCCGCAACTTCTTCTCCGCCGGGAAGGATAAGGCTGGGCAGGCCGCCGCCGTCTTCCACCACGAAAAAGTTGTTGATACTGACGCTGCCGCTGTCTTCCTGTTCGAACACAAGATCGTTGCCCACCCGGGACGCGGTGGCGTCACCAGGGTTGAACGGCAGTTCCACCGCGCTGCCGGGAATCATCTCCACGGCAAGAGCGTCCCCGGCTTTTGGCGCGGGTACGGAAAGAACGTTCACCGGACGTGCGGAAAGAGTGGAAATGGGTGTGGTAGTCATGGGATCCCCCAAAGATGGTTGGTTACATGTTTCCCCGCGCCCCCAGACGCGGGAGGAAAGACTCTTTCACCGACGGTTTTGACCGTATGCGGCGCGTAAAACCTTTCCGGATGATGCCATCCTAGAGGAAACAAAAAACGGTTCAATAGAGCGAAATACAAATTGATGAAAAGAAATACTTTGTAACAAGTGGCACAAAGTATCAGTTTGATGACAAACCCCGCAAAGCCGGGTTTTGTAAAGGCACGCTCGCTCCGGCGTTTAACGGCGGGAATGAATCCCGCCTACGCCTACGCGGCGGGCCGCTGCCAAAGAGGACTTTGTCAACGGCCTCATACTTTGTAACAAGTGTTACAAAGTATTTCTTTGCTTAGAAAACAGGAAAAAATGGAATCCCGCCGCGTCACCCGCCGGAACGGACCGGCAGCGACAGGCGGAAACGGACGCCGGCTTCGGTGTTTTCGGCTATGGCTTTGCCCCGGTGGAGCAGAACGATTTTCTGCACAATGGCAAGGCCGAGGCCCACCCCGGTGCCGGTCCGCTGCTCGTACCGGAAATAGGCGTCAAA
Source organism: uncultured delta proteobacterium (assembly GCA_900079685.1). NCBI lineage: Bacteria > Deltaproteobacteria > uncultured delta proteobacterium. The sequence continues at coordinate 2,973,936 of LT599018.1, read as the reverse complement.
AATATGATCGAGGGCTTCCCGCGGCAGGGGGGGGTGCGTATTTTCCACATCGATCACCGCATACCCGTTCTCGCGCACAAGGCGCAAACGCACCTGCGGCTCCGGGCCGGACGCGTATTTCACGGCATTGTCCAACAGGTTGGTGAGAGCCTGCACCAGAAGAGTCGCATCGCCGGTCACGGTGATGCCGCCGTCTATGCCGCGCATGAAGCGGATATCCGCCTGGCGGAACATGGTTTCATACCGTTCCGCCGTATTCTCGCACAAGGCGGAAAGGGAGACCGCCTCCTTCAGGTCGCCCGGGTCCTGCACGTCCAGCTTGCTGGAAAGCAAGGTGCTGCCGATGAGATTATCCATGTGCACCAGTTCCTGGCGCAGGGCTTCAAAATTCTTTTCCGCCAGGCTGATAACCGCCTCCTCCTGCGCGGTGCCGTTGTTTTTCCGCTGTTTCAGAAGCTCCAGCCCTTCGCCGATCATCTCGGCGGACAAGGCCATGCGCGTGATGGGGGAGCGCAGTTCGTGCGAGATATTCAAAACAAGCTTGTTCATCCCGGTAATGTGCCGTCGCAACCCGCCCACCAGGCGGTTGATGGCCCGCGCGACGTCCGCGATCTCGCCGGAGCCGGAAACGGTGACATGGTTCAGTTGCAGGGTGCCTGAAATTTCGGAAACTTCGCGCTGCAGACGGCGCAGCGGGCCGCCCACCTTCCGCGCGATCCAGAGGGCCAGAAGGCCCGTTATCAGCGCGATGGTGATGATGCCGGGAGAAAGCACCGTCTCCAGCGGCGGGACCGGAAAGGGCATATAGATGGCGTACAGGGTGGCATCCCTGTCCTTAAGAGCGCAGGGCGTGATGGCCAGGAAAAGCGAGTTCTTGAATTCCGTCTGCCACAAGGCGATTTCCCCGGAGTGCTCGAGATTGAGCAAATGCGGCTCCCAGTCCTTGCCGGACCGGCCGCCGAATCGCTCTCCGGCGAGCAGGATACCCCGCTCATCCTCTATCCAGAATCTGGCTTCCTGGTTGTTGAAGCGTTGGAGGAACCTGTCCGCTTCGGCCGGCGTCTGCCCCGTCAGGGCGTTGCGCACCTCCGTGGTAAAGGCGATGACGACGCTTGAGGCTTTGTTTATCAGATTGTCGTACAGCAGAAAAATACCCATCGCCCCGGACGCGACGATCAGCACGAGGGAGTAAAAAAACACTTGCTGCCAGAGGCGCGAGAAGAACCGCATACACTTATTCCCCAATCCAGCAATAGCCGGATCCCCAAACCGTGCGGATGCGCGTTGAGGGTTCGCCGAGGTCCCGTAACAGCGCCCGCAAGCGGCTGATGTGCACGTCGATGCTGCGGGCGGTGGAGTGTTCGTCACTGCCGAAGGCGAGAAGCATGAGCTGTTCCCTGCCGAGGACCGTCTCCACGCGGGTCATAAACGCGTGCAGCAGGCAAAGCTCGGCCGTGGAAAGCGAGGTCGTGTTCTTGCCGCGCGAAAGGGTCTGGCGTCTGGTATCGAGCACATAGGAACCGACGCGCACCTCCCCGGCGGAAAAGGCCACGTTCACGGCGCTGGCCGATTCCGCGTCCTCGTGTTCCGGCGCCGGTTCCCTGGCGGCGCCGTTCTCCTGCGGTTCGGCCCGGCGCAGCACGGCCCGGATGCGCGCGAGCAGTTCCCTCGGGTTGAACGGTTTCGCCAGGTAATCATCGGCGCCGAGCTCCAGGCCGATGATGCGGTCCGTATCCTCACCCCGGGCCGTCAGCATGATGACCGGCACTTTGGACGCGCCCCTGATTTTTAACAGGACGGAAAACCCGTCCTCGCCGGGCATCATGACGTCCAGAAGAACGATGTCGGGCCGGTAGGTCTCCAGCGTGTGCAGCACATCGGCCCCGCCGGTGAGTTTGATATAGGTGTAGCCGTTGGCGTGCAGGAAATCCTGCACCCGTTCGTGCAACCGCTCGTCGTCATCGATGACCAGTATTTTTTTGGCGCTGTCACTCATGCCGCACCCGCGCTTGTTGCATGTTCAAAAACCCTCCAGGCTATAGCAATGGCACATTTTAGCGATCTTGTCATCACACCGGCCCTTTTTTAGCGGATCATGTAACACTTTTTAATATTCCAGGCGGCGTCATCCGCGCAGTTACAGTAACGCAACGAGGAAAAAAGTTGTCCGTTTCGCAAGGAACGGATTTTTCCCTCAAGCAATAATAATATCGTGGCCGCATGCGCTTCCCTATAGTACTCCATACTAAAACATACATCCGGAGGTCGTATGGCTCTTTCAAAAATCATGTACTCCACCACAGTCACGGTAACGGGCGGGCGCGACGGCGAAGCCGTGTCCGGGGACGGCAACCTTAGGGTCAAATTGGGCATGCCCAAGGAAATGGGCGGAGCGGGCGGCAACGCCACCAACCCCGAGCAGCTTTTTGCCGCCGGGTACGCGGCCTGCTTCCTCTCCGCCATGAAAATGCTGGCGGGCAAGAAAAAAATAGCCATCAGCCCTAACCCTTCCATCGTGGCGGCAGTGGATCTCGGCACCTCGGGCGAGAAGCTCGGCCTGCAGGTGGCGCTCACCGTGAAGCTGCCGGGCATGGACAAGGCGGAAGCCGAAAAACTCGTCGAGCTGGCCCACCAGACCTGCCCCTATTCCAACGCGACCAGGGGCAACATTGACGTCGCGCTCACGGTGCTGACGCAGTAGCCCATACCACGGAAAACACAATGCCGCCGGGATATCTGGGTACCCCGGCGGCATTTCGCTCTTCGCCGTCAACGGCGGGATTCGTTCTACCCGTTGGTGATGGCTATTTTCTTCGTATCCTCGGTCTCTGTCCTCGGGATGATCAGCCGGAGCACGCCCTTGTCAAAAGCGGCCTTGATGCCGTCAATATCGGCGTCTCCCGGCAAGGCAAGGGTGCGGTAGAAAGAGCCGTAGCTGCGCTCCATCCGGTATACGCCCTTTTCGTCCTTGTCCTCGAATTCCCTTTTCTTCTCGCCGCGTATCGTAAGGGTGTCCCTCTTCACTTCAACGGCAATGTCCTTCTCGTCCACGCCGGGCAGTTCCACGGCCACGGTATATTCCTTGTCGGACGCGGCAAGATCCAGGCTCGGCTTCAGGAGCGCCTCGCCCCCGCCGTGTCTGCCGAGCAGCGACGGCATGGGGGAGAACCCGAAACCCGTGAAGAAATCGTCAAACATGCGGTCAACTTCCGAATGGAACGCATCCCTGGGGTTTTCACCACGGCGGCGGACGGCAGGAGCCCTGTCGTCGTCTTCATGGCTGAACCAGCGCGACGGATAATATTTGGTGATATTCATGGCATCCTCCTTAAACGGAAATTTATATCCATAGAGTAATGCCGTTTTGCCGTTCGTCAAGAGGAGTCTCCTCTGGCAGTAGGGTAAAAACAACATAAAATAATTCCGAAACAGGAAATATCCCTTTCCCGCCATTTTCCGCTCCCGGGGACCGGCAAGCCCGGACGGACGCCGGGTACGCAACATCGAAAAAATATTTTTTTGCCCTAATCCAAAACCGTTACAGCCCGATAAGGAATGTAGATTCGCCGAGAACAAGGGTTCACTCCGGCATGCACATCTGGACGGGTACTCCTCCACCCCGCAAGGAGCACGTAAATGGTCACTCCCATGCTGCAAGGAATCGGAAACGATCTGTATGCCACCCTCAGCCACAAGGACGCGCTCAAGGAGACAGCCGGTAACGGCACGCTGGACAGCGCCCTCCCGCAAAACCCCACAGCGACCCATGCGCAGCAATCCGGCGACACGGTAACCATTTCCGAAGAAGCGCGGAAATTGTCCGAAGGCCCCCGCGATGGCAACGTTACGGACGGCAAGGACACAGAGGGCGGCGCCCTTACCGTGGCCCGGTTTCAGGCGGAAAAAACCGCGGAACTCATGACGGAAATGCTGCCCTCCGAAGGACGCGGGATGCACCGTTCCGACGATGCCCCAGCGGCAAGCGACGGCTTGGGTGTGGGTAACGTTGCCCTGGCCAAGGGCGCCAACGCCAAAACCCCCGTGCAGCGCCATGTCGGCCGATACGACGCGCCCGGAGCTTCCATGGCACGGATTGAGGAAGCGCTGAGCTGGTTTGCCGATACGGACGCAGGCTCGTCCGGCAATACGGACGCTCCGGCGGGTGGCGCGTAACGTACGTCCCCGGATCCATGCCGAAACGGCTGGCCGCTTTTATGTCGGCCCGCCGTTTCGTTTTGCCTGGAGGCAGCGTACGTCACATCCCTTCACGGCCTCAAGACGAGAACGCACAAGGAACCGCCCCGGCGGCTCCTTGTGCGTTTTTTCCACCATTACGCGGTCTTCAGATCCCTTTCGCGGATCTCCGCCCGCTTTATCTTGCCGCTGAAAGTTTTCGGCAGTTCCTTCACGAATTCCACAATTCTGGGGTATTTGTACGGCGCGGTTATGCTTTTCACATACTCCTGAATTTCCTGAACAAGCTCACGCGAAGGCGCGTAGTCTTTGGTCAGCACGACGCTGGCCTTGATGGCCTGGCCCCGGACGGCGTCGGGCACGCCGGTCACGGCGGCCTCCAGCACGGCGGGGTGGGAGACCAGCGCGCTTTCCACTTCAAAAGGGCCCACGCGGTACCCCGAGGTCTTGATTAAATCGTCCACCCTGCCGAGGAACCAGTAGTAGCCGTCCTCGTCCGTCCGGGCCTTGTCGCCCGTATGGTACCAATCGCCGCGTCTGGCGGAGATGATCTGCCCCGACTCGTCCAGATATCCGGTGAAAATGCCGTGGGGGCGTTTTTCGGCGATGCGCACGCAGATCTCCCCTTCCTCGCCCGCCGGGCAGATTTCCCCGTTGTCGTCCAGGAGAGCCACATCCCAGCCCGGAACCGGCTTGCCGATAGAACCGGCCCTGAATTCCATGCAGGGGAGCGAGGCGATCATAAGGGCGGTTTCCGACTGGCCGAACCCTTCGTGGATGTTCAGGCCGGTGGCCTGCTTCCAGTCATGGATCACGCTCTCGTTGAGGGGCTCACCGGCAGCGGCGCAATGCCGCAGGTGGGAAAAGTCATACTGCGCCAGGTCTTCCTGGATCAGGTGGCGGTACACGGTGGGCGGGGCGCAGAAGCTGTTGACCCTTTCCCCGGTGATGACCCGGAGCAGATTGGCCGGGCAGAACTTCCCGCGGAAGTCGTAAATGAGGGAGGTGGCCCCGGCCATCCACTGGCCGTAAAACTTTCCCCAGGCAGCTTTGGCCCAGCCGGTGTCGGCGACAGCCATGTGCAGATCGCCGGGCTCCACGTTGTGCCAGTAGGCGGCGGTGAAATAATGCCCCAGGGGGTACTCGTGGTTGTGCAGAACCATCTTGGGCATGCCCGTGGTGCCGGAGGAGAAGAAAATCAGCAGGGGGTCCTTGCCGCAGGCAAGCTCTTCGTCGGAAAGGGGGCGGGGGAAGGCCGGGGAGGCGTCTTCCAGCAGGGCGGCGAGATCAAGCCAACCTTCGGAAGGCAGGGCGGAAGGCAGGGCGGCTGTTTCCCCGGCCTGTTCGGGCCCGGCCTGGATGCAGAAGCAGAGGTCCGGCAGGCTTTCCCGGACAGATTCCACCCCGCCGCTGATCCGGTAATCCGTGATGATGGCCTTGGCTCTGGATTTGCGGCAGCGGAACGCGATGTCATGGGGGGTCAGTTGCGCCGGGGAAGGGATGGCCACCGCGCCCAGTTTGTGCAGGCCGAGCATGGCCTGCCACCATTCGATGCGGCGGTGCAGCATCAGGAGCACCTTGTCGCCCTTTTTCAGGCCAAGGCCTTTCAGGGCGTTTGCCATTTTGCTGGAGGCCCTTGCCATGTCCTTGTAAGTGAAATCCCGGCGCGCGAACGAATCGTCGATATGGCGGACACAAACAGCGTCAGGGGTCAGAAAAGCCTTGCGGTCTACAACGTCGAAAGCGAAGTTGAAGTCGGGCATCACGGCGATGGAGAAATCCCGGCAAAGTTCTTCATGGGTTGCTGAGCGGAGTTTGTCTGTGAACAACATGGTACAATCCTCTATCTGTTACAATGTCCGAATGGTCACACCTGCTTTTTTGTCCCCGCCGGGAGCGCCGCCAAAAAAAAGCGGCCTCCCTGGGGAGGCCGCTTTTTCAGCAGGAGCGTAACAACTTTACTCTTCCGTTAAAGGTTACCCTCGCCTCCCTGGAAAGGCCAGCTTACTACTACGACAACGTTGCGCACGACAGAAGAGACAGCGGATGCCGTCTGTCTGTCACACGCGGTTGCGCGGTTTATGGAACGTAAGCTTCTGGGCATGGAAAAGACTCCTGCAAAAACTATTGTTTTAGCTTTAAGCCATTCACTTTTGAATGGCAAGGATTAATTCACTTTTTTCTTTCGTTTTTTTGCACGTAAAATCAGGGCATTATTGACAACCTCCGCGTTCCCGTCCGGTTGCCGCGTGTACTGGCACAATAAGAAATGATTGCGGGTTCTTCCCGGTTTCAGTACGTTGGACGCACCACAACACGTACCCGCCTTGGGACCATCCCGGCAGCCTTGCGCTGCCCCGGCGGGCTTGTTGCGGATATGCCCCGCCCGGCTCTTTGACGGGAGAGGTATCCATGGCGGCCGTGTCGCGGCGTTGCCCGCCGCGCGCGGGAGCATTGAGGGAAAGGGCCGACAACCAACGGGACTACCGTACCGTCACCGAACTATGGTTCATCCGGTTAAAGCGTACTTTGCCTCGTGAATGGCGAGGATTCTGAGTTTGAAAAACTCCATGTCTCTGTATCCGTAGGCCATCCGCTTGAGCACCTTGATTTTGTTGTTGGTCCCTTCCATGCGTCCAGAGGATATGGGGTGCTCGTACCAATTCAGGATGCCGAATTTGAGCCCAGCGAGGGTCGTTGCCACACGCATAAGCGGACCAATGTCTGACGCCTGGGCGCGGCTTACCCAATCGTCTATAGCCACTTGTGCAGCTTCCCTGTTTGACTGACTCCAAAATTGCCGCAGGTCTTCCTTCATATAGTAGGCCACCGCCAACGGCTCGTTGAGCTTCAGCGCCTCTTGCAGTTTGGCCGCTTCATCGCGCTCCGCTGAAAGATTCTCAGGATTCTTGAGTAGAATCCATCGACTGCCTTTCAACACCTTCTTGCCCATAACGTCCGCCTCGCGATGCAGACCGCGTCTGATTTCTGTAAGTGCTTCATTCATCAGCTTGACCACATGGAAGTGATCAAAGACCAGGGGGACTCCCGGCAGATTGTCCAATACCGCGCCGATGTAGGCGGTGCTCATATCCGTCGCCACGGCCTGGACCTTGGCGCGGGAACGGCGAAGCATCACCCAAAACGGCTCCAGACATTTCGCGCCCTTGCCATCGCCAACAAAGAGCACCGCGCCGCTCTCAAGGTCCATGACCAGAGTCAGGTACTTGTGCCCTTTCCGAACGCTGATTTCGTCTATGGCCAGATACCGCACGCTGCGCAGCCTTGGGCGAGCGAAGCGTCGAGCCAGATTGCGCTTGACAATGTCCTTCACGCAGTCCCAGCCGACACCGAGGAACAGCGCCACATCCTTGAGTGTCATGAGTCTGGCCAGTTCAAGAACGTGCCGGGCGAAAGCTCGTGTATAGCTCCGTCTGGGCTCCGCAATGCCAAGACTGATACGCCTGATGCAGCCACAAACGGCACACCAGACGCGCGGCACTTCAATCAACAGCCGGATTGGCTTGCGCCCAATAGGCAAACTGCGCAGCTTTCGAAAATACATGCCCCGTCTGGTCACCTGTTTCGATTTGCAGGCCGGACAGCATAGAAGCCGCCATTTTGGCCGGAGCCGAAATGTAACGCTCCCGCTTTCAAATTTCTGATGCACATACTCGTAGCCCGACAGGCCCATGGCATGATAAACAAAACTCGTGGACATGGTGATTCCGCCTTTTCGATGATCGTTTGCGTGATCTCGATTGGAACCCATGTCCATATTTTTTGTCAAAAGCACTCTTCAACCGGATGAGCCCGAACTATGAGCCATATACCCACATCCCCGCAAAAAGAGCGCGCCGCCCGGCGGATGACGGCCCGGTCCGGCTTGCGCGCCGCCCTGTTCTGCGCCCTGTTCTGCGCCCTGTTCTGCGCCCTGTTCTGCGCCCTCTTCTGCGCGGGATGCGCCGGCGAAGAAGCCTGGACCCCCGGCAACCCCCTGGCGAAAGAGAAAATCGTTATCGGCGTGCTGTACCTCGACAAGGCGGACGGCGCGGGCTATTCCTTCGCCCACGAGACAGGCATCAGAAAAATGCAGCAAGCCCTCGGACTCCGCGACGCCCAGATCATCCGCAAATTCGACATAAGCGAGTCCGACGCCAGGATGATCGAACACACGATCCGCGAATGCATCGCCGCCGGGGCCAACATCATCATCGCCACCAGCTGGGGCTACATGGACGCGTGCGCGACGCTCGCCGAGGAATATCCTTCCGTCATCTTCGCCAACGCCTCGGGGTTTAAGCGTAATGAAAAAAACTTCACGAACTATTTCGGCAGGGTATATCAGGCGCGGTATCTCAGCGGCATCGTGGCCGGGCTTAAAACCAAAACCGGTAAAATCGGCTTCGTCGCCGCCATGGGCTCCTCGAATACGGAAGTGACCGGCGGCATCAACGCCTTTGCCCTGGGCGTGGAAAGCGCCAACCCCGACGCCCGGATTTATGTCCGCGTCACCAACAGCTGGTTTGACCCCGCCGGGGAACGCCGCGCAACGCGCCGCCTCCTGCGGTCCGGATGCGACGTGATCGCCCAGCACTGCGATACGGTCAACCCCCAAATGGAAGCCGAGAAAACCGGGGTCTGGGGCATCGGGTACAACAGCGACATGGCCCGATTCGCGCCGAACGCCGTTCTGACGTCCGTCGTCTGGAACTGGGAAGTCTATTACACGCACCTTATCGCAAGCGTCATCAACGGCAGCTTCACGACAAAACCTTACTACGGCGGCATGGCCGAAGGCATGGTCGCCATCACGCCCCTCAACGAAAGCCAGACCACGCAGGCGGTGAGGGACGCGGTCGCCGCCGCGCGGGAACGCATCATCACCGGGAAAAGCAACGTCTTTGACGGCGTGATGCGAACGAACAGCGGCCGGACCGTGGGGGTTGCGGGCGGCACGCTGCCGGACAGCGAAATCACCAGAGGCATCAACTGGTACTACCGGACCGTGGTTGACGTTTCCGCTTCCCGCTAAACACACCAGGACGACCGCCATGAACCACCGCCCGAACTGGGAGCTCGTTTTCAAGGCAAACTACAAACAGCTGCTGTTTGTGTGCGCCGCGTTCTTCCTCATGGTGCTCATCGGCTGTCTTTCCGTCAGCTTCGTCATCCAGCGGGAAACGCAAACCTCCGTGACCGTGGCGCTCAGCGAAAGCGAAAAAACCATCCAGTCATACCTGCGGGAACCCCGGATCGCCTTCAACGCCATCTACATGACCGTGCAGGACATGCTCGACCGGGGAGAAAGCCAGAGCGAGATACGCGCCTACCTCGTGCGCACGACGCAATCCATGTACGGGCAGAAAGAAGGCGTGCTGGGATTTACCGGCGTGTACGGCTTTATCCGCGATGAATTTCTCGACGGCAACAACCAGGCCCTCGGCAAGGACTTCATCCCCCAGCAGCGGCCGTGGTACCAGTTGGCCATCCGGACGAAACAGGCGGAGTACACCGCGCCCTACCGGGATATGAACGCCGACAACACCGGCGGCTCCGTGATTTCCCTGGCGCAGGAAATTCACGGAAAATGGGGCGACTACTACGGCGTTCTCTCGCTCGACATCGACCTCTCCTGGGTCATCACCTACGCCAAATCGCTCCAGTTGAGGGAAGACGGGTACGGCATGATCGTCAACCAGTACCATTACATCATCGCCCACCCCAATGAAAACGTTAACAATTTGCAGCTGAAGGACCTCGGCGAGGATTACGCGGCCATATCCGACGCGTTGCGGCGCAACGAAACCGTGACCGCGAAACGCGTGCGGGATTTTGACGGCACCAGCGCCATCGTGTTCTTCCGGGAATTATACAACGGCTGGTATATCGGCGTGGTCATGCCCACGCGCAGCTACTACGCCGATTTGTACCGCACGGCCTCCATCCTGATCGCGCTCGGCATCAGCCTGACGCTTTTTCTCAGCTACCTGCTGCTCCGCCTCAGCGCGGCCAAAATGCAGTCCGATGAGGAAAACCAGTCCAAATCCTCTTTCCTGGCCGTCATGAGCCACGAAATACGCACCCCGCTCAACGCCATCATCGGCCTGTCGGAAATCCAGATGCGCAAGGATCTCCCGGAGGCGACGCACAACGATCTGGTCAAAATCTACAATTCCGGCGCCAGTTTGCTCGGCATCATCAACGACATTCTCGATTTCTCCAAAATCGGGGCGGGCGGGTTCGAACTTGTGCCGGAGAACTACGAACTGCCCAGCATGATTAACGATGTCGTGCAACTGCACCTCGTGCGGATCGGCGCGAGGCCCGTCACCTTCATCCTGGAGCTGGACGACACATTGCCCGTCAGCCTGCTCGGCGACGAGTTGCGGGTGAAGCAGATCCTCAACAACCTCCTTTCAAACGCCTTCAAATACACGCGCAAAGGCACCGTGACCCTGGACATCCGCTGGGAACAGCGGGAGAACGCCGCGTGGATCACCTTCCGCGTGATCGACACGGGCATCGGCATCAAAAAAGAGGACCTGGGCAAGCTGTTCAAGGAATACAGCCAGGTGGACACCAGAACCAACCGGACGCTCGTGGGCACCGGGCTCGGCCTGACCATCACCAAAACCCTCGCGGAACGCATGGGCGGCTCCATCGAAGTGGCGAGCGAATACGGGGAGGGGTCCGTCTTTACCGTCACAATCCGCCAGGAAATCATCGACCCGACGCCCATCGGCAAGGATACCGCCGGCAAACTCAAACGGTTCCGCTTTGCCGAGGACCGGCGGGCACGGCACGGGAGCCTGGATTGCGTATACATGCCGTACGCGCGCGTGCTGGTGGTGGACGACATCCCGACCAACCTCGATGTCACAAAGGGCCTGCTGCTGCCCTATGCCATGAAAATCGACTGCGTCCAGAGCGGGCAGGCGGCCGTTGAGCGCATCCGGACGGAAAAGGTCCGCTATGACGCCGTGTTCATGGACCACATGATGCCGGACATGGACGGGGTTGAAGCCACGCGCATCATTCGGCAGGAATTGGGAACGGACTACGCGAGGAATATCCCCATCATCGCCCTGACGGCAAACGCCCTGGTCGGCAATGAAGAGATGCTGCTCTCGAAGGGATTCAACGCGTTCATTTCAAAACCCATCGATACCTTGCGCCTTGACGCCATTCTCAAGGAATGGATCTGCGACAGGCAGCCCGAGGAAACGCTGCACCAGGCGGAACAGGCCAAAGAGGAACAAGCCAGGGCGGAACCCGGAACGAACCGGGATCGGGCGCGATCCGGCCCCGGCGGCGCCCTGACCGGCAAACGCGCGAGCGGCATTGATCTGCAAACCCTCGCCCAATACTACGATAGCGAGGATACCTGCCTTTACATTCTCCGTTCCTACGTGAAGCATACGCCGGCCCTCCTCGAAAAACTCCGGGCCATACCGGAAGGGAACCTGGCGGACTACGCCATAACCGTTCACGGGTTGAAAGGCAGCTCCTGGAATATCGGCGCGAACGAGGTCGGCAATCTTGCGGAAATGCTGGAACACGCGGCCAAAAAGGGCGACCGCAAAATGGTCGCCGCGAACAACGGCAAGCTTCTGGCGTTTACGGAAACACTGCTTGCGGAACTCCAGGCGCTGCTGGACGGCATCGACGCGGGCGCGGGCGAAAAACACCGCCGGGAAACCCTGGACACGGACATGCTGGCCGCGATGCTGGAGGCCAACAAGCGTTTTGACGCCATGAGCATGGAAAGAACCATGACGGAACTTGAGCAAATGACCTACGCCGACCAGGCCGACACCGAACTGATCCTGTGGCTGCGCGACCAGCTGGACAACCTGGAATACGGCGCTCTGAGGGAACGGCTGGAAGCGGAGCTCGCCCGGAGAGGCCGGAGTTGATCCACAGCGATGATGCCGGGCCGGTTCCGGGTGCGGACTGCCGGATGCCGCCCCCGCCCGCTTCTCCCTCATAAAAAAAGATGGGGCGGGATGCTCTCGCACCCGGCCCCGTGAAGAGCAAGCGTGATCCCCCCAGAGCATCACTCCCGCTCAACAACAAACAACCCGGCATTTCGTGTTTTCCGCACCGCCGGAAGCATCACGCGCTCGCCGCGATAAATTCCCCGGCACAGGAACATCCCGAGAAAAATCCGGTCTGCAATACGGCGTTTACCGAGCGGCATGCACTGTTCCATACCATCGCCATGCAGTATGCATTTTTAAAAAATACAAGTAACCATATAAACTGCAACAATAAAAAGGGCAACTCACTCCGTCCGGCAGCATTGAAACGTGTTCTGATATCTTAGATTTATATAAACCGATTGAGGCGATGCCCTGTCTCTCCTTCCGTGAAATTCTTTTTCCCTGAGCGCTCTTTTTGGGATATGATATCTAATATTTTAGCCATCCATTTTTTTCATTTTTTATATTAAATAGTTATACCATAAAAGAATAAATTATTTTTTTCTGAATTATAGCCTGATTGCCTTGGGCCGCCGTAAAAGGACGGCAAGAAGAGCGCGCCGGGAAAATCCGCATACCGCACGCCATGCGGCAGTGCACTATTCTTGACACACTTTATAGTAAGTATTACCTTACTATTCATGAACGAATCCAGCCATCCGCCCGTCCAGTCCTTGTCGCCCGGCCTGCTCCGGGCTGTGCTGCATATTTCCCACTACCTGCGCGACGCCCGAAAACCCGACCGGCCCGGCCCCACGGCCATGCTGGTGCTGGGCATCCTTCACCGGCGCAAAACCGGCACGGCTTCCGGCATCGCGAAGGAACTGGGGGTGAAAAAGCAATCCCTGACGGCCGTCCTGAAACAGTTGCAGGCAACAGGCTGCATCCGCAAGGAGCACGACGGGGAGGACGGCCGAAAGGTCGCGCTCTCCCTCACCGCCCAGGGCGAGCAAACCTTCCGGGGCGACATGCAAACCCGCAAAGCGCGGCTGGAACAGCTCATGGAATCCGCCCTCGCGCCGCAAGACCGCGCGGCCCTGGCAACACTTCTGCCCGTCCTGGAAAAACTGGCCGACGCCGCGCTCGCCACGGACCGGGAGGCAGGCTGATGAATTCCCCAAACAGCGCTTTTTTCTACCATCTCTATCCGCTCGGCTGCTTCGGCGCGCCGCATGCCAATGATGGCGCGCCATGCTCCCGGCTGCGGCGGATCGAGCCCTGGCTCGACCATATCCGGGATCTCGGGGCGGATACCCTGCTGCTCGGCCCGGTGTTCCAGTCCGAAACCCACGGGTACGACACCACCAACTACTTCACGCCGGACAGCCGCCTCGGCACCGGCGACGATCTGGCCTGGGCCGTGGAACAGGCCCACGCCAGGGGCATCCGGGTGGTGTTCGACGCGGTGTTCAACCATGTGGGCCGGTCTTTTTGGGCGTTCCAGGACGTTGTGAAAAACAGGCAAAACTCCCGCTTCGCCCCCTGGTTTTTCTGCGATTTCACCCGCCAGAGCCCGCCGGGCGACCCCTTTGATTACACGGCCTGGCGGGGCCATTACGAACTGGTCAAACTGAATACCGACCACCCCGACGTGCGGAACCACCTGCTGCACGCCGCCGGGGAATGGATTTCCCGCTACGGCATCGACGGGTTGCGCCTCGACGCCGCGGACTGCCTTGATCTCGGTTTCCAACGCGCGCTGGCGGAACACTGCCGGACGCTGCGGCCCGGCTTTTACCTCCTGGGAGAAGTCATCCACGGCGACTACGCCCGCTGGGTCGATCAGGGGGGGCTGGACGCGGTCACCAACTACATCCTGCACAAGGGGCTGTGGTCCAGCCATAACGACGCCAACTACTTTGAGCTGGCCCATACCTGCCGCAAACAGTTCACGCCCGGTTCCTCCGCCTACCGCTGGTACACCTTCGCGGACAACCACGACGTCACGCGCATCCGGAGCCGGTTGCGCGACCCGGCGCACCTCTACCCGCTGCATATTCTGCTCTTTACCCTGCCGGGAACGCCTTCGGTCTATTACGGCAGCGAATACGGCCTGGAGGGCGCAAAACGAAAAGGCCGCGACGACTGGCCGCTGCGCCCGGCCCTGACGCCGGAAAGCCTCCGGGACGCCGCGAAGGAACCGGATCTGGCCCGCGCGATCCAAACCCTGGCCCGGCTGCGGCGCGAGCACCCCGCGCTGGCCCTCGGCGAGTTTACCGAAATGCGGGTGACGCACACCCAGTATGGTTTCAAACGGGAACACGCCGGGGAAACCGCGCTGGTCTGCGTCAACGCGGCGCACGAGCAAACAGAGTTTGTTCTCCAGGGGGATATACAGGGAATGTGGCGGGACGTCCTGAACGGCGGCGCGCCCCATACCGCGCGGAACGGCCGGTTGGCCGTCCCGCTGCCGCCGTGCTGGGGCAGCATTCTGATCCGGCAATGACAAATAAAAAGGGAGCCTCGCAGTTCCCTTTTTATTTGCCATTCAGACCTGTTGCAATTTTTTGAGCACCGAACGCAAAAATCGCCGCTCCTCGCCGGTCAAGACCGTTTCCATTGCGTTCTGGGCCGCTTCCCAGGCGGGGTTGTTTTTTTCAATTTCGGCCTCGCCCTTGTGCGTCAGACAGATCAGGTGCGCCCGCGACGGCGGGTTGGGCCGCATTTCCAGAAGGCCCTGCCTGACCAGCACATCCAGGTTGCGGATAAGCGTGGTCCGCTCAAGCTGCACAACCCCGGACAGCGCGGCAAACGTAACCGGGCCCAGGCGCTGCACGTTCCTGAGCAGGGAAAATTGCGTCACCTTGAGTCCGCCCGGTTCCAGCGCGGCGTCGTACAGTTTCGTCACCGCCCGGGCAGCCCTGCGCAAAGCCGTGCAATAGCAAGGGGTTGATCGTTCAGCGCAATCCGCCATGGTTGTTTCTCCTTTGTGCGCCGTCAGTGCACTTTCGCTCCGCAAGGCCGGAGCATTGTGTCCGGTTGCATCGTGGTACCCGTGCAAAGCTCTAGGCCGCTCCGGCCACCGGATTCCTTCGCGGAACAGGCTGTTCCTTGATCGGCAGGTTTACCACCGCCGCGAAAAGCGCCAGCGCCACGTCGATATACCAGACCCACAAGAGGCTCCCGGATTGCTGCATGGCCACGCCGCCAAGCCAGGCGCCGAAAAAGGCGCCGATCTGGTGGGTGAAGAGCGTCAGCCCGAACAGGGTTGCAAGATACCGCATCCCGAACAGCTTGCCCACAACCCCGGCGGTGGGCGGCACGGTTGCCAGCCAGGTGAACCCGGTGGCCGCCGCGAAGAGGTAAAACGTCATCTCCGTTTTGGGGGAAAGCAGATAGACCGCGATCATCGCGGCCCGGCTGGCGTACAGCGCGGCCAGGATATACTTCATTCTGTAATACTTGCCGAGAATCCCGGCCCCGATGCTTCCGGCAATGTTGCACAGCCCGATCAGGGAAAGGCTCGCGGCGGACACGGCCGCCGAATGCCCGCATAAACTGACCTCCCCCGGCAGGTGTGTGGTCAGAAATGCCACGTGGAACCCGCAGGTGAAAAACCCGCCGTGCAGCAGCAAGTAGCTTTTGTCGCGTAACGCCACGCGCAGCTGATCGCGCAGCCCTTCCCTGGCAAGGGGAACGTCCGGCTGCGGCGGGGCCGCCGTCGCTCCTTTTTCAATGGCCGGGGCTGCCTCTTTTCCCCGGCACAGCACCCAGGACGGCAGAATCGTCAGCAGGGCCGCCCCGGCCAGCACGACAAGGCTCGCGTAGTAATCCCGCAGATGCATGACGAACTGGACCAGCGGGGCAAAGGCGAACTGGCCGATGGACCCGCCCGCGTTGATGAGGCCGCTGGCCATGGAGCGGGTGTCCGCCGTCAGCCGTCCGGCCACGATGCCGAGCAGAACGGAAAAACTTCCGGCCGCTGCTCCGGCGGGTGACAGAAAGCCCTGCGCCAGGATCAGGGTCGCGGGCGTTGTGGCCCACAGCGTGAGCAACTGCCCGCCCGCCAGGCAGACCGCGCCGACGGCCAGGGCCGCGAACGCGCTTTTTTTATCGGCCCAGGCACCGAAAATGGGCTGAAAAACGCCCCAGAGCAACTGCCCGATGGCGAGCGCCATGCTGACGTCGACAACGGTCATGCCCGTGCCCGCGATAATGGGATGCACGAACAAGCCCACGGTCTGCCGTATGCCCATGGTAATGCTCAGAATAAGACTTGCCAGGGCCACGCTGACCCAAATGGCGGGAGCGGCCCCGCGCCGCCCTGCTCCCTGTCCTGCGGTTTGCATACTGTCCTCATATATGTGTATATGCACAAGTAAAAATAAAAAAACTTTTCCAATTTGTGCATATACACATACATGGTTTTAGCGTTTTCTGTCAAGCGGATGCACGAGAATCCGCCAAGAGAGCAATACGGCAATGCCCGACGCGCGCACCAGGCGCAGCTTGCGAGCATCCGCGAAGTCCCGCGTTTCTTGCACCCTTACTGCCGGGGAGCGAATATTCGACGCCACGCCGCACCCGCCGGCGCTGATAATAATGTGGCTGCTGCGTGTTCATGAATATACTGAAGGGATATGTTGCCATGAATGTATATTTCTATTATCAAATGTAATAACCACTATTATTTTAAGGAGGTCTTTATGAACCCGGAAACGTGCGTCATGCTGTCGGGGAAGGCGGCTATGGGCCGGAAAGTGAGCGACTTTGCATTTGAAACCTTCAACCCCGCGCAAGGCGGTTTTGAAGACCACAGCCTCAACGAATATCTGCAGAAAGGCCATTGGGTGGTCATCTTTTTCTACCCCGCGGATTTCACGTTCGTCTGCCCTACGGAACTGGCCGACCTCGCGGACCAGCGTAAAAAATTCCAGGAGTTGGGGGTGGAAGTCATCTCCGTTTCCACGGACACGAAATTCGCGCACATGGCCTGGCAGAGAAGCGAAAAATTCCTGGAAGACGTCAAATTCCAGATGGCCGCAGACGGCACCGGCTGCATCTCCCGTTACTTCGGCGTGTACGATGAGGCCTCCGGCACGGCGTATCGCGGTACGTTCATCATCAGCCCGGACGGCACCCTGGTAAGCGCGGAAGTCAACCTCAACAACGTCGGCCGCAACGTTGATGAACTGATCCGCAAGCTTGAGGCCAACGTGCATCTTGCCAAGAACCCGGAACAGGCCTGCCCCGCCCGTTGGAAGCCCGGTCAGAGAACCCTCAGGCCCTCTGAAGAAATTGTGGGCAAGGTGTGGGGCGCGTTGAAACTCTGAACCGGGGATACGCGCCGCACCTTCACGGGGGGGCGCATCCCGGAACCGCCTCCGGAGGAGCCCGGAAAAATGCATCCCGACGGGATGAGTTGTTGACGCCTTTTTGAATTTGGCGTACATACTCCCACGCGCTGGACAACGGCGTCATATTCCCCGGTAGCTCAATCGGCAGAGCGGGTGACTGTTAATCACTAGGTCGGCGGTTCAACCCCGTCCCGGGGAGCCAGAGAAATCAGGGGCTTACGAGAGATCGTAAGTCCCTTTTTCGTTTTCATTTGCTTTATTGCTCCAAATTTGCTCCACTTGCTCCAACGGCTGCTCCACTCACGCTTTCGGAACTGGCTGAAAAGCCCGAATGATAGCGGGCTACTTTTTCATAGCAGCCGCTTCACCCCGGCTATGGCGCGAGTGCTTTTTCAAGTCTGTTCGGGAGTGGAGCAAAATGGAGCAAGGAGGAACGGCATGGCAACAATCCGAAAACGCGGCGACCTGCAATGGGAAGCCCGCATTCGCCGTAAAGGGTGGCCCGTCACCTGCAAGACCTTTGAAACCAAATACGAAGCCGAAGTTTGGGCTCGGGACATTGAAGGCGAAATGGATCGGGGTGTGTTCGTCTCCCGCACGGAGGCGGAAGGTACCACGCTTGCCGAAGCGCTCGACCGCTATATTGATGATTACATTCGGTTTTCGTATCGCGAGCCTCGTTTCGCCTATTCGCCGGGATCCTCAAGACGAATATAAAATGTATCTTTTCATTTCGACTGTTCGAAAAAAAATGTCTTTTTTATTTTCAGGTATTGCCGGAAAGATCGGCACCATAACGCCGGGTGAAGAGATGGCTCCTGGCGACATGGTGCTGGACATAGATGAACGGCTGACATCCGAGCCTTCTTCTCTCTATATCTGCGCCGAAAAGCTCCTCCGATCAGAGAGGTTTTCCCATCTTTTTTCTGAGCGGGCGCTGGATAGGTTCATAACGACCTGTGCCCTTCCGGAAAACAAGGAGACGCACCCCCAAGTCTACGTGGAGTGTGACACGCCTTTTACCGGGAACATTCCCGGAGTTATGGAAAGCAACGATCCATTCGCACGCTATTTTAGGAAAGCCGTTAGCGGCAGGCCTCATGTCTACTATCACTGGCTTCAGGAAAAGAAAGATTTCTCCCGGATATTCTTCAAAAAAGAAGAACTCCTGCACTTTATGGGGCAATCCATCACCGTGAAGAAGGCGTTCTATCTGTATCTTGTGCGAAATGCGGAACTTCTTCGCGGCACAGGCAAAGAAATGTTCTCGCGGTCTTCGTTGGAGAAGCTGCATGCGCTACTTCCGCAATACCCAAAAAGCGAAAAGCAAGGGAAAGACCTGCGTGCCCTCATCGCTGCCCTGGAGGGCAAGAGCAACGAGGATATTGCAGGTGAACTGGGCATCAGCGAACCAAATGATGTGAATAAGCGCTTTAAGCCCGCAATGGATTTGGCCTTTCAGCATGACATCTTCCAATTGGAGTGGTTGCTTCTGGCAAGAGAGCGCGGTCGGCGGAAGAAAAGGAGATAACAGCCAACTAATGAAGAAGCCATGTCTGCTGCCACGCCAGCACAGATAGAAACATTGCCGAAAAACGAAAAGGGGAAATTCAACCCTGCGGAACGAATCCCCGGCGCGCAATATCCCCGGTAAGAATGTGATGATTGCCCCTCATTTTAAGAGCTACGCGCAAACTCGTTCTGCATAACCCCATGGAGATAGTATCATGACCAAAAACACGAAGCGCACCTCTGAACCGATGGCCTCCGTAGCGGCTCGCACGCTTGCCGATGAAAATGCTTCCGCCATTCAGCGGAGGCTGGCAGGTTCCGTTCTGTCCCAGTCTTCAACGAGCAACGAAACCGGGACCGAGATGGAAACCGTCGCCGGGCGGATTTTGCAAAACCCGTTTTACAGCGACCTGACCCGCTCGCTGGCGGGCAGCGTTGTCAGCCAGAGCAACAAGAAGCGGTAGCGTGAAGGGAGGGAAAGGCCAAAATCCGGCCTTCCCCTCCTTTTCGCTCATGGACTGAAGTTCTTGGCAGCAGATGAAAGGTCTGGAAAAGAAGGTGGAGCGGGAGCAGCTCCCTTCTGTGTCTCCGGCCAGCCCAACTCAGCTCACAGCCTTCATTTTGAAAAAATCCATTTCGGCTATTTCAGAAAACTTTTCATGGGTTTCCGGGTGATGTTTTTGCAGGTAGCCCGCAATCTTTTCGTTGCCCATCAGCCTTTTCAGATATGACTGAACGATGTTCAGATGGATCATGTCCGTTCCATAGGAATCATTCAGGGCACGGATGTCCTCGCTCAATGCGATGCTCTCCTCTTCCAGGCGCATGCGTTTTTCCAGAGCGGCCGGTGAAAGCTTTTTTTTCTTCGGCTCATGAACAAGCTGGTCGGGAGACGTTCCTTCCAGCAAAATCTTGGCATACGCATCGCTGTAACGCTTTTGGTCGTTCATAATCATGGCGACCTTGATTTGCCGCAGGGGTTTCATTTTCTTCAATACCCGGAATACGTTCTCCGACATGATTTTGTCTTTCAGCAAATCGGCGGCTTCCTGGCAGACTCCATCCAACATGGTCTTTTTATTGCGAATTGATTTTATATTAAGGTTTAGCGACGCCGCCAGCTTTTCTTCAGAAACACCATCGTTGAGGGCTTTCACGATCATTTTGTGTTCCTGGACAGCCGAGAGCCTGTTGATGAACTTGTTGTAGGTGTAGCCTTCGTCATCCACCGACACCAGACAGTTCACCTCCGTCTTGCCCAATTCAGTCAGCGCCATAATCCGCAGGTGCCCGTCCAAAAGAAGGTACTCGCGGCCCTTGCCGGAGAGAACGACAACCGGCGGTTCAATAAGGCCGGCTTCCCGGATGGAGGACAATATTTGTAAATACTTCTGCCCTTGTTTGATATGCACGGACAGAGTTTTGGTAAGACGCAGGTCCGCTATGGCGAGTGTGACAAGCTTTCTTTCAAAGCCGTGTTTGATTCCAGGGCTCATGCGTACACCTCGCCGAGCAAATCAGCCAGCCGTTCGGGAATGTCGTTCACCCCTTCCGCCTTTAACTGATTGGTAAAATGCTCATCACGCAGCAATTCGTTCAGGGCTGCCGCTGAAAACGCCAGCACTCGCTTGAGGTGGTCGGCTTTGGCGATCAGCCGTTTTTTATTTTTGATATTGTTCTCATAAACCGCAACCAGTTCCTCGGTGGAGAGCTGCGGCCTCTTTTTTGAAGGAGCTGGCATCTTTTTCCCATAGTATTTGCCGTAATGCTTGCGTCGATCAAGCAGCCTCTGCACGGCAACGAGCTTGGCCCCGCTGAGTTGGCCCGTCTCATAGGCTTCCATCAGGGCCGTCTGTATGGCGGCGTCATCTTCGACAGCAATTTGCAGAGCGACGGAAAGCGGTATACGCCCCTTTTCCACCGCGCTCACCAGGCGCTCTTCTCCGCTTTCCAATAATTTTCCTATTCCGCGAATCCATTCCCGACTGAGACCTGTTTTTCCGGCTATTTCCCCATCGGTATAGCCTTGCTCTTTCAAGTAAGTGATACCATGGAGTAACTCCAAGGGGTTATTGTTCCGACGAGCGATGTTTTCCACCAAGCTCATGATATGAGCGCCTTCCCTGTCGACTTCTATTATGATGGCGGGAATTTCCGTTTCGCCAGCATCAATAAAGGCCTCTAATCGTCCTTGGCCGCAGACGAGATCGTATTTTTTCCCGGATTTACGGTTTGTGCTTAAGGTTACAGTAATAGGGCGCTTCAGCCCGACATTCCTGATGTTACGGCGGATCTCTTCAGCGATGTTCTGGTTACGCACGCGCGGATTCAAAATATGGACTTCACTAACGGGGATAAGGATGACTTCATTGGCTTCCATCTTATACCGCCTTGTCGAGGCTGATGTTAATGCTCATTCCCAGAAGGTAATCAAGGCTGTCCGCACGAAAACTATCTAACAGATCGGCGTTTTCATCCTGTAACCTCAAGGCGCTGTTCCCAAATTCCAACGCGGGCAGGATATAGTAATCATGTATATTTTCATTTGCCGCATCCATGCGCACAGCCACAGTGATGTCGGGGTGTAGCCCGGTATCAAACCGGATTTTCCACCGGCGCATCCCGAAAGAGGTAAGGAAACATCTGCTGATAACTATTGATATGAATAAATTGTGATTCAATTCGAGCAGGCTTGTTTCCGGGTCGATACATATTCGCCGTCCACACAGCTCTTCTATGTCCGACACTGTTTGCGAAACAATATCACCGTGCAAGATCCGGAGTCTCTGGTTAATCTCCACATACCGGTAATCCCGCTCCGGCATATACCCGATCAGGGTATACGCGCGCAGCAATCCGCCAAACCGGCTGCTATAAAGACTGCTCGGAGGCATGTTTTCCGACTCGTCAATGATCATGGCGGACAAGCGGCCCGTTTGAGCATGTAACGATCTGAGACGTTCCAGCATCTCAATGTCGGATATCTTTTTATGCCGCTCCCGGATGAGCCTTTGAACGGTGTAGAATTGTTCGGCATCAACAACCGGCTGGAAAGCTCGTTCCTTCCGTATCCATTCGCTCTCCGGATTTGGCTTGGGCTTGCTTTTCAATTTTCCGGATCTGCGGTTGTACAGGTTGTTGCCGATATATTTTTCGTTGGTCAGCACTTCCCGTACAGAACCTCTCGTCCAGAATCTGCCAAAGTCCGTCAGGCAGCCTTCGGCATTAAGCATGTCCGCGATTTCTGTTTCCCGTGCTCCGGCAATGAACTGATCGTACATCCAGCGCACGGTTTCCTGTTCAGCCCCAGGACCGGGGGCCAGCACGACTCTTTCTGTCTGGAGGCTTTTGCGTTGGCCGATAGTCAACTCTTGCTTGGGGTTTCCGGATTCATCCACAAGCACCCGGCGTAAGCCGAACCCCGCCGGACCGCCTTGCCTGTATCCCTTTAGAATCAGATTGCGTTGGCCGACAAACACTTTTTGCGAAAGCTGGCGGCAATAGTCACTGGCGCTCTCGTCTTTCACCATCGTCAGAAGGCGATCCGCAAAAGTAGCGGTCATGGTAAGCGGCTTGTCGCAGGCCTGGCAGATAACTCCTCTGAGTTTCAGCCGCATGCGGTAATATTCCGCCTCCCCACTATCGACAAAGCGCCCCCACCGGCTGTCATCCAGATACAAAACGATGCTGTATTCATTACGACCGGATTCGACATCATCCAGCATGGCTTGAAATTGCTCGCGCCCCTCGGCCTTCATGCCGCTGACGCCAAGATCGGTGTATATTGAGACGATTTCAATGCCGTAACTGTCTGCATACGCACGTATTTCACGCCCCTGATTTTCGGGGGACTCCACCTGCAATTCTGTGGACATGCGGATATACATGGCACCTCTCAGGCGCAGTTTCTTTATTTCACCTATTGTATATGCGGTTCCCGCCTGTGGCATCTGGCTTGTATCTCCTTGCAGCGGCTGAAAAAATCCAGATTCATACTTTTAACTAAGGAGAAATGCATGTCCAGAAGTAACTTGTGGCAGATTTGCCACAAAAATGCGCGTGGGAATAATCATCTGACAAAGCATCTTGTGGAAATCATAAGAAAGCAGCGATTGACCTCAAAACAGATAGCCTATGAGCTTGTCCTCCCGACCGAGAGAGTGAGAAACTGGTATTACAAAGGTACGGGAATGACTGCCCTGGATTTGTTGCTGTTGATGAGTGAGTATGAATTTGTCAGGAATTTTATTAAAAAGGCCGTCATTGCCTATATGATGTACAAAGATGATCTGGCCGGGCGCTAAGATTTTTGAGTGCGCCTGTCTGTATATACAATGTATTGACAAACGCAAGAGGGCGCTATATTTTCCTGAAAAAGGAGACCATCGCCATGACCGCGACAGCATCCATAAACCTGCGTATTTCCGACGCGGAAAAAGCGCTGATCGACCAGGCGGCCCAGAGCATGGGAAAAAGCCGGACGGCGTTTATTCTTGAAAACACCCTCCGGATTGCTGAAGAGGTGATTCTCGACCGGACGCGCTTCACGCTGGACAGCGATACGTGGAACGAACTGCAAACAGCCCTGGACACCCCGCCATCCGAGGAACAGGTGCGCGGTTTGGGCAAACTTTTCGCAACCCAAGCGCCGTGGCAAAAACAATGAGCTTGGCGCTCTCCGCTCCTGCCCCACTGACTGCGGCGCATGATGCCTCCCAGTTTTTTTGCGGGGAATCTTCGCTGGATGACTGGTTGCGCCAGCGGGCGCTGAAAAACGAAACTTCCGGCGCTACCCGCACCTATGTCGTCTGCTCCGGCAACGAGGTTGCCGGGTATTACTCTTTGGCTGTGGGGAGCATTGAACACAAGTTCGCGCCGGGCAGTGTCCGGCGGAACATGCCCCAGCCCATTCCGGTTATGATTCTGGCCCGCCTTGCGGTTGACCGGCGTTATGCCGGACAAAACGCTGGGACCGGCATGTTACGGGACGCCCTGTTGAGGACGCTTCAGGCGGCGGACATTGCGGGCATTCGCGCCTTGCTCGTCCATGCGCTGCATGAGCGGGCTGCCGCCTTTTACCGGGCGCGGGGCTTTGCCGCCTCGCCCTTTGATCCGCTCGTTCTCTTTCTTGGGCTGGACCATGTCAGGCGGCTTTTCGCCGGTTCATAAACCGGGCTTACGGCATGCGGCAGATAACCTTATTTTTTCAAGTGAACGCTTCATGGTGCTCTTGACTTTTGTATCCCATAGGCTACAATGCCTCCATGAATACCCTTCATGAAACGGATATTTTCGCCGATTGGCTGGAAAAGCTCAAAGACCATAAGGGCCGGGCGCGAATATTCGCCCGGCTGCGGTCGGCTAAAGCGGGAAACTTCGGAGATTGCAAACCGGCAGGAGAGGGTGTTTCAGAAATGCGCATTGATTTCGGCCCTGGCTATCGGGTGTATTACGCGCAAGAAGGGCTGAACGTCTATCTGCTCATAGTTGGCGGAGACAAAAGCTCACAGGCGCGGGACATCAAGCTGGCGAAAGCCATGTGGCGAGAAATTAAGGAGAAAGGGCTATGATCAAGATTCGTGAATTTGACGTCGCCCGCTATCTCGACAATGAAGAAGTGATAGCGGAATACCTCTCCGCTTGCCTGGAGGACCCCAACCCGGATGTTTTCCTTGCCGCCCTTGGCGACGTGGCAAAAGCGCGGGGTATGGCGCAACTCGCCAAAGATACCGGCCTCAGCCGGGAAAGCCTGTATAAGACCTTTTCCCCTGGGACAAAGCCCCGCTTTGAGACTATTTTGAAGATTACCAAGTCGCTTGGCGTTCCCCTCGACGTGAAAACAGATTGCGGGCCTGTGGCGCATCAATAAGTTCGGTGGAGCAGAGAAAACGCCTGCTCCATTTGCTCCAATTTTGCTCCACTTGAGCTGAAAAAGCCTGAAATTTCGTACACATTCATGCGCTTGCAAAGCCATGCAATTCCAAATGGTTAAATTATAATTAACTGAAATTACTTATCTTTATAGGTGACTGTTAATCACTAGGTCGGCGGTTCAACCCCGTCCCGGGGAGCCAGAGAAATCAAGGACTTTCGGATAACACCGAAAGTCCTTTTTTCATTGCCGAATGGAGCAAAAGGAGTGATTTGGAGTGGTTCTGTATATATCCAATGGGATTAGCAGGATAGAAAAACGGGACAAAGGGGAAAATCCCTTTATCCCGCTTCATTTGTGGACTGGACTATTTCTTTTCAGTTGGGAACCATGAACTGGCGACCTCACCAGCTACCTCAGACTTATCCCTCTTTTGCAAAGCCCGCCTTACCAATTCATCGATTAGGTCTTGAGCCGAACATTGTTCAGGAGGCTTGGTCTCGGTCAGATAGACTACATGGAGTCCCATTACGGCGAGGCCCGCACCGTGCCGTTATTCCGGGGAGTCTGATACGGCAATTTTGCCATGGCTCTTTCTTCAGCCTCATGCTTACGGGCGAGTTGGATC
Source organism: uncultured delta proteobacterium (assembly GCA_900079685.1). Taxonomy (NCBI): domain Bacteria; class Deltaproteobacteria; species uncultured delta proteobacterium. The sequence continues at coordinate 2,948,448 of LT599018.1, read as the reverse complement.
AGGCTGCGACGATTTTTCTTGGCGATATTTAGTTTTTCCAGCTCACTACGTTTGGTTGCCCACTTTTCCCTGATTGCCGCAAGTTCTGCATCTTCCTGTTTTTTCACAGCATCCAGGCCTATCTTTCGTTTCTCAATGCCTTGCTGATACTCCGTGTACAAAGCTCCCCGCTCTGTCAGTTGCTGAAGCGAGGCCAGGCTTGGGCCAACAAGAAGAGTGACCTGGGAGGCGCGCCCCAAGTCACGGTAGGTTTCAATAATACGTCCCAAGGGGTCATTCCATGAAATAACGACAAGATGGGTTGATGGTATGGTAGGCTCCGGGCTCACCAATGCAGTGCATAGCCTGGCGTCTGACAAACAAGCCGCAGGCATGGGAGAGGCGAACCTACCCAGTTTTAAAGATGAAATTGGTGCGGCAGCTCAAGAGGCGGCAGGCAAAACCGGCAGGAAACAGGGGAATCTGGAAGATCAGCTTCGCGTCGCCAATGAACTATTGCGTGGTTTAGAGATTCTTGGGGAAAAGGACAAGGCAGAAACTCTGCAAACAGAGATCGCTGCCGCGATGGATGCCTTTTCTCATTCCATTCTTAAAAATGAAACCGCCATAGCGGAAGCCGAAGGAAGCAAACAGGAGTTCGCTTTCAATACATTGGTTACGTTTCTTATGAGTTTTGCCAGTCGCTCAGGCACGCGTGATCGGTTGAATATTTTCACCACCAACTATGACCGGCTCATTGAGGCCGGGGCTGAATTGGCAGGACTACATTTGCTGGATCGTTTTGTCGGTCAGCTAATGCCGATTTTCCGTTCTTCGCGGCTAGACCTTGATATGCACTACAATCCGCCGGGCATTCGGGGTGAACCCCGATACCTGGAAGGGGTCGCCCGGCTTACTAAACTGCATGGGTCTATTGACTGGGTTCAGACTGGCAAAGACATCCGTAGAATTGGATTACCTTTTGGGGCCGAAGCTATTACCCCCTACCTCAAGGCTCCAGGTCTGAAAGATGCCTCTGCACATGAGTTGATGGTCTATCCGAATGCAGCCAAAGACCGAGAATCAACTGATTATCCGTATGTAGAGCTATTTCGTGATTTCGCCGCCGCGGTTTGAGGTATGGACGTATGTTGAACAGTGTCTGCACCAGGACTTCAGTCCGGAGCAAATCTCTGGAGTTCTCAAACGCAAAGGTTTTGCCCTCAGTCATGAATGGATTTACCAGTACATTCTGGCGGACAAAAAACGAGGAGGAACGCTGCACAGCCATTTGCGCTGCCAGCGCAAACGCAAACGACGATATGGCAAACCCGACAGACGAGGTCAAATCAAGGGGCGTATCAGCATAGACATACGCCCGTCCATTGTTGCCGAGCGCTCACGCCTTGGTGATTGGGAGGCTGATACCGTTGAAGGCAGTAAAGGAGGCCCCGTTTTGGTGACACTTGCAGAGCGTAAAAGTCGTCTTTTCCTGTTTGGCAAGGCTCCCAACAAAAGCGCCAGCGAAGTAAGGCGGGTCATTGAAGGACTCTTGACACCCATTAAGGACTTTGTTCAGACTATTACCTATGATAACGGCAAGGAGTTCAGCTACCATGCCGATGTGTCAGCTACACTCGAGGCTCAGGGATTTTTTGCGCACCCCTACCATTCGTGGGAGCGTGGCTTGAACGAGAACTCCAATGGCCTTCTACGCCAATACTTCCCCAAGGGGGTAAGCTTGGCATCGGTCACGCAAGATGAGATCATAGCGGCAATGTGCCGCTTGAACTGGCGGCCTAGAAAATGCCTTGGGTTTAAGACACCCTATGAAGTTTTTTTAGAAGACGCCAATACCCAAGGACTGGGTGTTGCACTTTGAACTTGAAACCGCGATTCCGGCCCGAAGCCGATGGACAGGGTAAAGCTGCCCAAGGTGGACAATGCCCGCGACCGCTTTTTGACGGCGGATGAGGCGCAAACGCTTCTTGCCGCTGTCAAGAAGCGCAGCCAGCTTTGGCATGACGTCAGCCTGATCTCCCTGAATACCGGGATGCGGCTTTCGGAGATCTTGGGCCTGCGCCCGCAGGATGTGGACTTGAAAAACAGCGTACTGCACCTGGAGGGCAAAACCGGCAGGCGCTCCATCCCGGTCAATGACCTTGTGCATGAAACGTTGGAACGGGTTGTAGCAGGCAAAAATGGATTGGAGTTTTTGTTCCCCAGCAAAAAGGGAACGCAGCTTGGCTCTGATTCCGCCACCAACAGCTTTGCGCGGGCGGTGGCGGACGCCGGGCTGAATCCGCCCAATGTTGATCGCAGGCACAAAGTTGTTTTCCATACTCTTCGTCACACCTATTGCAGTTGGCTGGCCATGGAGGGCGTTCCGCTCTATGTTATTGGTGAAATGGTCGGCCATAGCAGCCCGGACATGACCAAGCGCTACTCCCACTTGTGCCCGGACAAAAAAAGCCAGACGGTTGCCCTTGTGCAAGGGATATTTTCCAAGGGCCAAGCTACTGAAACGGTGAAGCGCGTTATCCCGCGACATAAAAAGATATAGCCCTTTAACTGCGCCTGGCTCAGCGTTCTGGCCTGAAGAAATGTCTCTTGATTTTTTCCTTGGTGTGCTTTATATAAATCCATATTGTGTAGACAAATGTCTTTACGTTGGTGTAGGATGAACATGAAAATAGATATAGCTGGCTTTGATTGGGATGAGGGGAATTGGCCGAAGTGCGGCAAGCACGGCGTTTCAAGGGAAGAAATTGAAGAATTCTTTGCATCAGCTCCCTCGGTAATGCCAGACCCCCACCCTGATGAGCCGCGTATGCGGGCCATCGGGAAAACAAAAGCGGGACGCTACCTGTTTCTTGTTTTTATGTTCCGCCTGATCGGCGGGCAAACGTTTATCCGACCTATTAGCGCCCGTTACATGCACCAGAAAGAGGTTGACCATTATGAAAAAGCAAGACCTTAAACAAATGCCTTCGTTGAAAACCGATGCGGACGCCGAGGCTTTTGTTGAGTCAGCCGATTTGTCGGAGTACGATCTGTCTGGTTTCGCGCCCGTCAAATTTGAGTTTGAAGCAAAAAGCGCCGCACTCAACATGCGCCTTCCGCAAGGCCTGTTGAACGCTGTGAAAGTTCGGGCCGAAGCGGAAGGAATGCCCTATACGCGCTATATCCGTCTGGTCTTGGAACAGGCGGTCACAACCAGAGAGTAACAGTGAACCTCCCTCACGCTCTTGAAGGACAACCATGACAAGCTCCAGCAATGGGGCTTGTCATGGTTTTATGGAAGAGCGGAACGCCATCACGGGCGCGTCCTGACCGTTTTTGCCTCCAGGTACTTCTTTACGGCCTGCTGCTTGTAAAGAATCCGCTCCCCGTCCTTGATGTACTCCGGGCCTTGCGCCTTCATTCTTTTGTTGGCCAAAGTCTTGGGTTTCAGGCCATAGACAAGCTCAACCTCTTCCGGCGTCAGGTATTCTTTTCGCTTCAGCCTCTCCACTTCCGCGACCGGAGCAAGCAAGCGCTCCAGGGCGTCATCAATGTTGTTGGTAAGTATTTGCTCCGATGCCATAAGTTTTCCTTGGAATGGATTATCCGGTATTAAAAATCAGAAATTCTGATATAAATAGGCAAAAAAAATTGCTACTCCGCTTCGCTTTCCTCCATGCCGGGAATGCCCGTTACCGCCAGGAACGTCTTCACGGACTGGCGAACGGACATGGCAGCCGATGACAGCGCGACATGCTCCGGCGAAAGGTTGCGCGAATCCGTAAGCCGCTTTTCGCACACCTCAAGTGTAAGCGACACAAGCTCTTCGGCTTTTCCCTCCACCTTGCGCAAGTCTTCATGCTTGTCTTGCTGATCCATAAAACTACTCCTTTTTTCCCGCGTCAGAGAATTCCTTTCTGACGCTTTCTTTTGCGATTACCATGAGATAGCCAACATCCTCGCCTAGGGCGTCCGCCATACGCAGGGCGTCCGCAATGGTTACGCTCTGTGGCTTGCCGGTATGAACTGCCTTTTCCCGTATGGCGTTCCAGCGCGTTGCCGCGACTTTGGGCTTCATCCAGGGCCACAGCTTGGCGGCGAATTCGCCTTTTTTATAGCCTCTGAGCATGGCTCTTTCATTAACGAGAGCCACATAGGCGCGTTCAAACCGTTGCGGGAAATCGTCTTGTGGCATTTCACGCCTCCTTTTCATTGTCTTGGACTTCTCTTCTGAAAAATTTCATACCCGGATTTTACGACCTTGTAAATCAGAAAATACATGTTTATAACACGAGGAAGATATAAATCTATTAAAACAAGGAGTTATCTTGTGGAACATGCTGTGTTTTTCTTGTGCGCCTCATTGGGTTCGCATGAGAAAGCTGCGGAATTATTGGGTTATTCAATCCGGCATTACAGGAAAATCAGGAAGAAAATCGAAAATGGCGAAGAGTTGCCGCCGCGAATTGAGAACCTGATCAAGGCCAAAGTCTGCGAAGTGCGATCGGAGGGTAGTTGTCATGCCAGCCCATGAGCGCCTTCGCCACCACAAGGCAAAAATCCAGTACCGGGCCTGGAAGGAAACAATTTTTCAAATGATGGAGCAAGGATACAGCAAGCGGCTCATTCATGAGGAGCTGACCAAAGACGGGCGTATTTCCATGGCCTACATCACGCTTTGCCAGTTTATCAGAAACTCTAAAAAGCAAGCGCCCGCGTGTCCGGCCCCTGAAAACAAAAGCAAAGCGCCCCCTGCTGCATCGCCCGCACAGCCGAAAATCATCAAGGCGAATAAGTACATCGGCAAGTTGTTGTGCTTTAGAGCGCCCAGATGACATCTTGTCTTCCATAGAACCAGATTGGTCTATCAAAAATAAAAAAGCAGTGGGATTTCCTCGACTTATTTCCGCAGTATAAGACATATTTTTCTCCTTTCGAGATTGGTATCAAGAACAATAAATTTTGCTTCACTTATAAATGATATATGCTTTAGGCAGTTTGTGCAACTAAATGAATGCATTACATTCAGAATGCATTGATTTAACAGGGGATTGTAAAAAACACCTTATTTTATTTTAATAAATTTGATAGTACATTATCTTTCTAAGAACTGATGAACATGGTGCTGGTCATGTGTGAGGACCGCGTTTTTGAATTTAGACCGCAGGATGCCCCCAATGGCATGCAATGACCAAGGCTGCTATGGCACTGGATTACGCATTAAAAACATTCCTGGCTATTAGTTGTTTATAAGGCAAATAACCTGTAACTAAAGCGCCCGCGCCACGCTATAACGTGATACGGGTGCTTTTTTTGTCATTGCTGTCCGGCTAAGGGTTAAGAAAAAAGTCCAAAATCTCAATGCGATGTGGTATAAAGAGTTTGCGAAAAACTTTGCCACACAAGGAGATTTTGGACATGAGTCACCATAATACACTTTTCTCCCAGATGCTATCTCTGATTCCCAGACATGTTTTTCAAAAGCTCGAACACCGGCACAAAGTAGGGCGGGCCTCACGCAAATTCGGCTTCAAGGAGCAGTTCACCGCCATGGCCTTCATACAGCTTGCCGCAAGGCGCTCCATGCGCGATGGGTTGCGTTGCCTGGCCGCAGCCGGGAACCGCTTGTACCACTGGGGCCTGAAAAACGTGGCCCGCTCAACGTTCGCTGATGCGAACAACTCCCGGCCCGTGGGCTTTTTTCATGACCTGTTCGCCGAAATGTACGGCTTGTGCGCGACAAAAACTCCGAAGCACAAATTTCGCTTCAAATCCAAGCTGTTCAGCTTGGACGCTACCACCATCAAGCTTTGCCTTTCGCTCTTCCCATGGGCTTCGTTCCGCCAAGCCAAAGGCGGCGTCAAAATGCACACCCTGCTGGACCATGACGGGCATATCCCGGCTTTCGTAACCGTCACCGACGCCAAAACACATGAAAGTCGTATGGCTCAATCCCTGGAACTGCCCAAAGCCTCCATAGTGGTTTTTGACAAGGCGTACATCAGCTACCCCTGGTTTCGAGCCCTTGAGGAAAAAGCCAGCTTTTTCGTGACCCGCCTCAAACGCAACGCCGTTTATAAGCTTTTGGAGCGCCGCCCGGTGCGCCGGGGGACCGGTGTCACTTCCGATCACATCATTGAGGTCGTCAGTCGGGGAAAAGGCCTGCGGCTGCGGCGTATTGGCTACCGCGACCAGAAAACCGGAAAACATTACGAGTTTTTAACCAATAACTTCCGGCTCTCGCCAAAAACCATTGCCGACATCTATAAAGACCGCTGGCAAATCGAGCTTTTCTTCAAGGAAATCAAACAAAATCTGCGCATAAAGACCTTTGTCGGCAACTCGGAAAACGCGGTACTGATTCAAGTCTACACGGCCCTGACGGTGTACCTGCTGCTGGCGTACCAAAAATTCCTCAGCCGCATCGGGATGTCCGTGCAGCAACTTTTCCAACTCATCCAGCTCAACCTGCTCGGTTCGGCGTCTCTGGAAGAACTCCTGAATCCACGACGGCGAAGAAAAGATAATCTTCAACATCTCAGCCTATTAGAATTGGGTGCTTAGCCGGACAGCAATGTTTTTTTGTAAAGTATCCCGCACACCACTTTTTGCTAATGACCAGCCATGTCCATGAACATTTGCTTATATCTATGCATTTTGTTGGTATAAAAGTTAGTAAAATATTTTTATTTAATAAAATCATCTAATTATATAAATTAGTAACTCGGACAGGTCCAACGCAGTCGTAAAAGTTATATGGTCCATCAAAGATCGTCTTTTACCATCTACTTACATCCGTCTGTAGCTTCAAAAACTGCTGGTATAAAAGCTGGTATAAAATGCCTTCGCCTTATATTTCTCTTTATTTTCCAAATAGATAAAACTGCTTGACGAACAAGGCGGAGAATGAAGCGAGCGGCGTTGTCTCCACGGCCCTGACCAACCTGGCGCTGTACCGCGATCCTGTTGTGGCGCTCAATACCGGCCATTGCGACTTCCGCATCCATGACCTCATGAACCATGACAAGCCGGTGAACCTCTACCTGGTGATTTCCCCGGCGGACATCGATCGGATGCGGCCCCTCCTGCGGCTCATGGTGGATATGATCGTGCGCCGGATTTGCTCCAAAATGGAGTTTGCGGACGGTTCCAGCAAGGCCGGGTACAAGCACAGGCTTTTACTGTTGCTGGACGAGTTCACGTCCTTGGGCAAGCTGCCGATCATGGAAAAGGCCCTAGCCTACATCGCGGGCTACGGCGGCAAAGTTTACATCATCGTTCAGGACATTACCCAGCTTAACGGCGTGTACGGCAAGGATAACGCCCTCATGGCCAACTGCCATGTGCGAATTGCCTACGCACCGAACACCATTGAAACTGCTAAAAACCTTTCGGACATGACCGGGAAAACCACTGTCGTGGAAGAAAAGGTGTCGCTCTCCGGTTCGCGCACCGGCCACATGAAAAACGCCTCAGTCAACGTCACGGAAACGGCCAGGCCGCTGCTCACACCTGACGAGTGCATGAGGCTGCCCGGCCCGGAAAAGGACAGTCAGGGCCGCGTGGTGAAGCCAGGCGATATGCTGGTGTTCACCGCTGGCCAGTCGCCCATTTACGGGCGACAGATCCTGTACTTCTTCGATCCCGTCTTTGCCGCCCGCGCCAAGGTGCCGGTTCCCGGCCTGAATGCTGTCTATCCCAGCGGCATCAGCGATTCCCTGTATCAGCCGCGCCCCGCGTCCTGGTACTCGGCCAATCCGTCTGCATCCTCCACCAAACCCGCGCCGGAAGCCGAAGCCGCTCCGAAGCCCGCACAGGAGAACTCCAGTGAACGCTATTTTATGGAATAGCCGAGTGCTGGGCTGGCTTTTCGTTGGCCTCTGTCTGCTGCTGACCGGGCTGCTGACCCACGCTTCCGGCCTGCGCATCAACCCCACACCGTCCTTGCCCAAAGGCATTTACCGCCTCGCGCCGGAACATGGTTCCGTTGACCTCGCCAAAGGCGATCTGGTCAGCTTTTGCCTGCGCGGTGAGTTTGCGTCTCTGGCCAAAGAGCGCGGCTACCTCCGGGCCGGTTCCTGCGAGAGCGGCCTGCGTCCGCTCCTTAAACGCCTGGCAGGCCTGCCGGGCGAGCATATAGATGCCGCCGCCCTGGCTATCCGCACGGTGGACAGCCAGGGGCAGCCCATGCCTTCGGTTCTGCGCTCCGGCGTCATCCCCACGGGCATGGCCTTGGTGCTGGCCGATCATGAAGGCAGTTTTGACAGCAGGTATTTCGGGCTCGTTCCGCTGGAGTCTCTTCAGCGGGTCGAGCCTGTTTTTGTTTTTAACCCCAACCACACAAAGGAATAGCACTATGACCCACAAAGAATACCTTGCCGCCGCCGCGAGAGCTGCGGCTCAACAGATTACGGACGATCCAGGGCTTTACGTTCCGCTTGATCCGGACGTGGCTGAACACATGGGCGCGTTTCAGGAAGACGCCATTATCCTGGCGGATCTGATTGAAGACGCGCTGCTCACCATCAACGCCCAGGGGGAGGTGCTGTATGAAGAACGGTAACAAATCCGACAAGCCCAAGCGCCCCCCCTTTCATGAAGAGTTCGCGGAAAAGATCATCGAGCGCCTGAAGGAAGGAACCGCACCCTGGCAACAGCCCTGGCATCCCGGAAAAACCATTGCCGCGCCGCACAATCCGGCTTCCGGAACGGTCTATCGGGGCATGAACCGGGTGCATCTGGCCCTTTCCGGCTATGACGATCCGCGCTGGATGACCCTGCGCCAGGCTAACGAAAAGGATATGCGCATCATGCCCGGCAGCAAGGCCACGCCCGTGGTCTATTTCCAGTTCAGCAAAGAACAGGATCGTCTGGGCGAAGACGGCAAACCTGTTCTCGGCGAGGACGGCAAGCCGGAAAAAATGACCGTGGAATTGGACAAGCCGATCATGCGTTTTGCCCACGTCTTCAATGCAGAGCAGATCGAAGGAATGCCGCCCCTGGAACTCACGGACAAGGCCTTTGAATGGGAGCCGGTGGAAAAGGCGGAAAATATTCTCTCTGCCTCCGGCGCGAACATCAACCACGACCAGAGCAACCGCGCATTTTACCGTTACGGCACCGACTCCATCCATCTGCCGCCGCGTGAAAACTTTGAAGAGCCCGGCTTGTATTACGGAACGGCCCTGCATGAACTCGGACACTGGACGCGCCACTCCAGCCGTCTGGATCGGGAAAACGGGCCGTTCGGCTCCGAAATGTACGCCAGAGAAGAGCTGCGGGCGGAAATCGCCTCCTGGATGCTCGGTCAGGACATCGGCATCCCGCATGATCCGGAACATCACGCCTCGTATGTGAACTCCTGGGTCAAGGCGCTGGAGGATGACCCCTATGAAATAGTCCGGGCCTGTCGGGACGCGGAGCAGATCAAGGAATACATCCTGGGGCTGGAAATGAAAAAAGAGCTGGCGCAGGAACAGGCGGTGCGGCCTGAACGCAATGTGGAACGTGACGAGGGCATAGCGGCGATGGGCGTTCCGGCAAATCCGGCCACGGAAAAGACGTTCCTGGCTGTACCGTACAAGGAAAAAGAGCAGGCCAAGAAGCTGGGAGCGAAGTGGGACAAGGACAACAAGCTCTGGTACGCGCCGGAAGGCACAGACCTGAACCAGCTTTCCGCCTGGCTGCCGGAAAAGGCCATCGCGCTGGAGCCGCAAATCACCATGCCGCCGCAGGAAGAGTTTTCCAGGGCTCTGGAACAGTTTGGCCTGGATTTGGGCGGCAAAGAGCCGATCATGGACGGCCAGATCCATCGCGTTCCGATCATCGGCAAAAGCCGGGGCGATTTGGACGGCGCATATTGCGGCTTCCTGGACGAGAGACCTGCCGGGTGGATGCAGGATTTCAGCGCGGGAGAAAAACATACCTGGGCGGCGTCCGACCACACCTTGACCAAAGAGCAGTTGGCTGTCCAGCGAGCGGAAATCGCCCGAAAACGGGAAGAGCGGCAGCAGGCTATTATTGAGCGCCAGCATTCGGCTGCGCGTGACGCACATGCGGAATGGATCGGCCACGATTGGGCGACAGCGGAAAATGCCTATCTCCAGAAAAAGGGTGTTCCGCCGCTTGGTGTTCGGGAGGATCTGGACGGCAACCTGATGGTTCCGGCGCAAAACGTCGAGGGTGACTTGCGCGGCCTGCAATACATTTCTCCGGAAGGCCAGAAACGCTTTCAATCCGGCATGGAGAAAAACGGCAATTACCACCTGATCGCCGAACCCGGCAAAGACCTCTCCCAAGGCGAAATCTTGCTGGCCGAAGGTTACGCAACCGGTGCGAGCCTGCACATGGCAACGGAAAAACCCGTGGGCGGCAAGGTCGTAGCCCCGATCTTCAATGAAGAGGAGCGAGCACGAGGCCTGACCGATTTCAACGATCTGCACCAGTCACGCGGGCTTGATGAAGTGAAAAAGCAGGTTGGCCTTGTGTTGCAACAGGCTACGGACAAATCCCGTGACAAGGGGAAGACGCGGGAGTTGGCTTTATGAAGGCTTGGCGGAGAGCAACAATGATTCCGTCTTTCTCTGGTGGGAAAGACAGCACCTATCTTGTGCTGCGGCTTCATGAGCTTGGCATCAAAATGACCGATATTGTTTATTTTGATACTGGTTGGGAATTTCCCCATATGGAGGCGCATATTGCGCAGGTTGAAGACATTATCAAGCAAAAAATTACCCGCCTCGTTCCCCGCGAAAGTTTTGATTTTATCTTGGCGCGGAAAGCCCGCACGCGAAATATTCAAAATACACGCCAGGGTTACGGTTGGCCCTCTGCAATGCGGCGCTGGTGTACTGGAGAAAAGACCCGCGCTATCAACGCATACGTCAACTCCCTGACCTGGCAGGGAATTAGCCTTCCTGCCGTTCAATGCCTCGGCTATGCCTCCGATGAGCCTGACCGCGTGGAAAAGCACAGGGCAAAGAAGGCTCCACGCTTTCAATGCTATGCCTATCCGATGGTGGAATGGGGGATCTCTGAAGAACACGCTTTGGCGTATTGCAGGGAGCGCGGTCTGACCTGGGGCGGCTTATATGGTATTTTTGACCGCGTAAGCTGCTGGTGCTGTCCGTTGGGCGGCATTGCGCAGGCTGAAAAGTTATACCATCACTTCCCGGCATTCTGGCAGCGTATGTTGGAAATGGAATCATGGCTCCCGGAGCCGTATCGGCAATATGCCGGGAAACACTCTGTTTCTGACCTGGACAAACGCTTTTCCGGAGAGGCTGCTCGCCGTTCACATCAACCTCCTCAACAGGCCGCGTAGCTTCTCATAATATTCCTGCGAGCCTCGCGCCCCAACCCCGCGCCGCATGACGGCCTTCATAAGGAAAATGTCATGTGCTCAAAACTGCTTATTCTCGAATCCCCCGGCAAAGTGAAAAAGGTGCAGGAAATCCTCGGTTCCGACTGGAAGGTTGTGGCCTCGGTCGGCCATGTGCGCGATCTGCCTATCAAGGAAATGGGCGTGGCCGCGCCGGGTTTCAAACCGAAATACATTCCCACGGACAGGGGCAAAGATGTTCTCTCCCGTCTGGCTGGGCTGGTCAAAAACGTGGAAGCCGTCTACCTGGCCACCGACCCTGACCGCGAAGGGGAAGCCATCGCCTGGCATATCCAAGACGCTCTGAAGCTCAAGGACGCCAAGCGCGTCACCTATGCGGAAATCACAGAAAAGGCCATCAAAGCCGCGCTTGATGTGCCGCGCTCCATAGACATGGCCCTGGTGGCTGCGCAGGAAGGGCGGCGGGTTCTGGATCGCTTCTGCGGCTATATGGTCAGCGGGCCTCTTTCCAATGTGGCCGGCGAGAAGCTGTCGGCCGGCCGGGTACAGAGTCCGGCTGTACGTCTGGTGGTGGAGCGCGAGCGGGAAATTCAGGATTTTCGCAGCACAACCCACTACGGCGCGGAGCTGAGCTTTGAGAACGTAGACAACATCACGGACGGCTGGAAGGCCACATGGCTGGTCAAGCCGTGGCTTGAAGACGGTCAGGAATACCTGCTTGATAAAGCCCTGGCCGAAAAAGCGGCGGCGCTCCGCTCCCTTGAAGTCGTAGACTGCAAAGAGTCGGAAAGCCGCTCCGCGCCTCCGGCTCCCTTTACCACCTCCAGCCTGCAACAGGCTGCCTCCAACGCTCTGAAATTCACGCCCAAGCAAACCATGCAATTGGCGCAACGCCTCTATGAACAAGGGGCGATCACCTACATGAGAACGGACTCTCACAACCTTTCGCAGGACGCCGGGGATGCGATTCGCGCCTTCTGCGAAGGCCAGGGCTGGCCGCTGGTGGAAAATCCACGCTCCTGGAAGTCGAAAGAAGGCGCACAGGAAGCGCATGAAGCCATTCGCCCCACGCATATAGAAATCGAGGAAGCAGGCGAAACCGCCGATGAAAAGGCTCTGTACCGGCTGATCCGCCTGCGCTCGCTAGCCAGCCAGCTGGAAGACGCCGTGTACGCCGTGCGGGTGCTTCAGCTAGCTGCGGATCTGGACGGCAAACAGGCGCTCTTTGAAGCCAAGGGGCGGACGCTCCTTTCCCAAGGTTGGAAGGTGCTGACAGCGGGAGATGTGACCGCGGATGATGTTGAAGACGCTACGGAACCGGAAAACCCGGTTCCGGCCATGAAGCCGGGAACCAGGCCCACGGCGCTGACCGGCACGGTGTTGACCAAAAAGACCAAACCCGCTGCCCGATTCACCGAAGCCAGCCTGATCCGCGAATTGGAAAAGCGCGGCATTGGTCGCCCGTCCACTTATGCCGCTATCCTGGATACCATCATGAGCCGGGGCTACGTCAAAACTGAAAAACGCTTCCTCACCCCCACGCCGCTGGGTGTTATGGTGGTGGATAAGTTGCGCGACAACTTCAGCTTCGTGGAATACAAGTTTACCCGCCAGATGGAACAGGCGCTGGATGACATCGCCGCAGGCAAAGCCGACTACCACTCCGTGATCAGTGAGGCTCATGCCCGCCTGAAACAGGAACTCCAGGCCTTTGCCAAGGCCACAGGCAAGGTCTGCGAAAAATGTGGCAAGCCTATGGTGCGCCGGGTGAAAAAGCCCGGCAAAGACGGCAAGGGCGGCTACGATTTCTGGGGCTGCACCGGCTGGCCGGAATGCAAATAAAGCCAGAAAGTCGAATAACGGCACACAAAAATCTCATATGCCACAAAATACCCATGCAGATAACACTAATTTTGTGACAAATGAGACAATGATTTTACACGCCAAGAACAAGCGGTTATTTGTTCAGCGAGTTTGGCACGCCAGGCAACGCGCCGCCGCTGGATTTTTTCCGTTTGGCTTGGCGACGCAATTGTTTTGGATCAAGCCCGTAGCTGTGGAGTTTGCGGTAAAGCGTGCGCCGGTTTGCGCACAACATCTCGGCGGCCCGGGAGATGTTGCCGTTGGCGGCGGTGAGCGCATATTCAATGGCGGCAAGGGGATCTTCCGCCTCGAATAAGGAGGGGAGGTCCAGGCCGCCCTGAGGCGAAAAGCCCATAAAGTCCGGGCTGGCGGAAGATACCGGGGCGGGTTTGGGGGAAGGAACCGTTTCAACATGATCCGTGGAGGGAAAATTGCTCACCAGATGAATTTCCTCGACCGTCAGGAACTCTGAACGCGCAACGTAGATTGCGCGTTCAATAATATTCTCCAGCTCGCGGATATTGCCGTACCAGCTGTGGCCTTCCAAAGCGCGAAACGCTTCCTCGCTGAAACCGCGGACGGGACGGGATGAGAATTCCGCATACTTGTGCAAAAAGTACTCCGCAAGCGCACGAATATCCGCCGGGCGTTCCCGGAGCGGGGGGATATGAATATTAAAAACGTTAAGCCGGTAGTACAAATCCCCTCTGAACGCATTATTCTTGATGGATTCCGGCAAATTTATGTTGGTGGCCGCAATAATGCGCACGTCCAGTTTGGTGGCCCTTGTGCTGCCGATCCGGCTGACTTCCCTGTTTTGCAGCACCCGCAACAGGCTCGCCTGAACATCCAAAGGCATGTCCCCGATCTCGTCCAGAAAGATCGTCCCGCCGTTCGCCAATTCAAACTTTCCGGCGTACCCTTCCCGCCGCGCGCCGGTAAACGCGCCGTTTTCATAACCGAACAACTCGCTCTCGATAAGGCTTTTGGGCAAGGCCGCGCAGTTGAGCACCACGAACGGGGCATCCCGCCGGGGGCCGGCATTATGTATGGCTTGAGCAAAAAGCTCTTTGCCCGTGCCGCTTTCACCGGTCAGCAGCACGGTCGACCTGTTGCCGGAGGCTATTTTCGCCAAGGCGATCGCGTTCTGGATCCCCGAAGAGCGTCCGATAATGTCATCGAAGGTGAAGTACGCTTCGGAACCGATGAGTCTGTGTATTTTTTTCTGCAAGGATTCCGTTTTTACGAACGTCACGACGTAATGGTCCTTGCTGGCCGCGTTGAGCGTAAAAATAAAATTGGTTTTTCTCCCGCCCTCCTCAATACAAACCTTTTGGTCGTCAATCGTCTCTTCCAGGTTATCCGGTGAAAACGGCTCTCTGTGCAGAATTTCGTGAAGCTTCTTGCCCATTATCTCATTTTGAGGTTTATGCAGCAAAGCCGCCCCCCGGGAGTTCGTGCGGATAATCTCCAGATCCTTATTCATCAGCAAAATGCCCGAAGGCACGGTTTCCACTATGAGTTCCGCCTGCTTTTGCAGCCTGTCCACGGTATTGTAAGCCTGCAGCATCCTGATTTGCTGTGAAATGTCGTTCGCAACGGAAACGGCAAGACCGAGCGTATGAAAGGAAACGGTCTCGCTCCTCCCTGTCAGGCAGAAGACACCGATGGGCACGCCGCCCGGGCCGAATATCGGCGCGCCGGAACAGACTCTGTTATTGTGGGGCGAGTGGAAATGCTCCTCTCCAAAAACCTGAATGGGGGTATGCGTCACCAGCGGAGTGCCGATACCGTTGGTGCCTATCCGCCGCTCGCTGCGATTGCACCCTTCAACCAACAGATTTTTTTGCGCGGCGGCCCGTATTTCATCGTCGCCAATGGTTTTGAGAACGTACCCCTCTTCATCGCAAAGTATTGAGAGAAAGCCCGATCCTGTGGTGAAGTCATACAATTTGTCTATGACGGGCGCGGCAATATCATACAGCACCTGGCGCTCTCGGATGCGTTTTTTCAACGCGGCGGGAGAAATCAGGGATTTGTCGGCCGTCTCGAAATCCAGGCCGTATGAGCGGGAGCGCTGCCACGACTCCAGAATTTCCTTGCGCACGGAGCGTTCATCAACCGGTACGCCCAGGCGGAACTGCTCCTTGGCCTGCCGGGTTTTTTCCTGCGCCTCAGGAGAAGAAAGATCGCGGATGTCCATAGAGCCTCCCTTTGGCGGCACAATACTGGGCCAACTGTGACAAGTCAATGCCTCAAATTGTCACGTTTGTCTCATTTTTATCTATCCTCCCTGTCATTGCTTCCTGCCTGAAACGCATTATCCGCCAACCGCCGCACCTCACTTGCGCGGATGGCACGCCGATTGCTTTTGCCTCCACCATTCGGGCGGAAACTCCGCGGGCAATGTCCAATGGAGCGGGCTGGCGGAAAAGGGAACACATTTCACGACAACACGAGGCGTGGTTGAGGCCAAGGTATGGTGATTCCCAATATAATCAACAGCAACACCAGCATACGGGTTCAAGGCTTGAAGGAGCTTTTCCTGAGCCGTTCCCCCCAGATGTGCAGTGAGCGGGCCGTTGTCTATACTGAAGTATATCGGTCCATGGAAGCCTCGCCGAGAGTACTCACCCGTGCCGTCGCTCTGCGTGAGACATTAGCCCGGATGCCCATTTTTATTGACCCGGGCGAGGTCATCATGGGACACCCGGCCTCCAAACCTCGCGGCGTTGAGGTTTTCCCCGAGGCCGGCATCGAATTTATCCACACCCTGGACTCAGGTAAAACGAAACAATCCAACCGGATTTTCATCTCCCCGGAAACCTGCGGCGCCTTGCGGGCACTCGCCCCCTATTGGCGGGGGAAAACGCTGGCCGATGCGTTTTCGGCTTTGCGCCCTCCGTCCATAAAAGCCGCGGTCGAAGCCGGGCTGATTTACGGACCCCACGCATGGAGCGGATTTGCGCAAGTCTCCCCGGACTATGACAAACTTCTGCGTGTCGGGATTCTGGGAATCCGCGAGGAGTTGGAGCAGCGCCTCAAAGATTTGCCGGTCACGGATCCGCAACACGCGGAAAAGGTAACATTGTACCATGCCTGCCTGGAAGTGTGCCAAGGCTTGGCGACCTTGGCGCGGCGCCACCAAAAACTGGTCCTGGATTTAACCGCCCGTGAAGACGATCCGGACCGCCTTGCCGAATTGGATACAATGGCTGCCTTGCTGGAGCGTATCCCTTTGCACCCGGCGCGGAATTTCCGGGAAGCGGTTCAAGCATTTTGGTTCATGCATCTTGCCGCGCATATAGAATCAAATGGATCCGCCATAACCCCCGGCCGCTTTGATCAATACATGTGGCCGTTTTTGAAACGTGACCTGACGGAAGGCGCCATCTCGCCGGAAGCCGCGCAGGAACTGATCGACATGTTGTTCCTCAAATTTTGTGAAATTATCCGGCTGGGCGAGGATGGGGCCGCGGAAGCGCATGCCGGGTATGCCGCGGGACAAAATTTGACGGTGGGCGGCCTCGGAAACGATGGCGAGGACGCGACCAACCCCCTTTCCCACATGTGCTTGCAAGCCAACAGCCATATTGGCCTGACCCAGCCAAACGTAACGGCCCGCCTCCACAGGTTGACCCCGGAAAACTTCCTGGAAAGCATTGTTCAAAGCCTGTGTTGCGGCAACGGCATGCCCCAGGTGGTGAACGACGAACGTGTCGTCCCGGCCTTGGAGCGATACGGCATACCGCTTTCCGAAGCTCGGGATTATATCCCCGCCGGCGGGAGCGTAGTCACTGTCGGCAGCCATTGGGGACGCTGTCATGGCGGCTGCCTCAATATAGCGAAAGTGCTGGAAGTCACACTCGGTGACGGGCGCGACATTTTGTTCGGCTCTCCGCTGGGTTTGCATGCCCCTGTTGAGGGCTGTGAGCGCTTTGAATGTTTCTTGCGGATATTTGACCGTCAGATGGAGTACGCCGCAAGCCTGCAACTGTGTGATGCCAATCTTGCCGACCATATCCACCAGCAAATCATGCCGCTCCCCTTTCTCAGTTTGTTTATCGGCGGCTGCCTGGAAAAGGGCCGCGAGGCAACGGCTGGCGGCGCCCGTTACAACACTACCGGGCTGCTTGGCGTGGGGCTGCCCAATTGCGCGGATTCGCTCGAGGCGGTCCGGACTTTTGTATTTGAAGAAAAACGGCTGACGTTCGCGGAGTTTCGGGACATTCTGGCCCAAAATTTTCGCGGAAACAAAATGTTGCGTCAACGGGCGCTTACAAGCCTGCCCAAATTCGGCAACGGTATTGAGTCCGTGGACCTCCTGGCCGCGCGTGTTGCCGACCGGTACTTCGACATCGTGGAAAAACATGGCAACTACCGCAACGGCCGGTTCTGGCCTGCATTGTGCTCGGAAGGAACCCATATCGGCCTCGGCGCGAAAACCGCGGCATCTCCGGACGGCCGACTGGCGGGATTCCCTCTCGCCGACGGGCTGAGCCCCAAGCACGACGCGAACGACAAGGGATATGCCGGGGTCGCCGCCTCTCTGGGCAGAATCAGCTTGGATCGCGCCCTTAACGGCGTTTTCGTCAGCCAGCGATTGCCCGAGAAAATGATCGCAACCGCCCAGGGGCGCGACAAGCTGGTGCGTCTGCTGTGCGAATTCGTGGAAAAGGGATGTTTTCACCAGCAATTTGTCTTTGCGGATGACGAAACGGTGTCGCAGACGCAACGGCCCCCTCATGAATATCGCCACCGTGCGGCAGGAGCTGCCGGCCATGACGCTTTTTTTTATTAGCCTCCTATCCGGAGCGCGAAATGCGCCCATTGTACGCTCCGGGACGAATTACGTCTGAAACGTGTAGCCGCGGCATGATACGCCGGCGTTTTTCCTGAATCGCCGCCAGCAATACAAACGAACAAAAGCGATTGTCCATTGTGGACAATGCCGCGCCGGAAGGCGGCGGACGGCCTCCGCCCTCCGGACCCGGCTGGTGCTGCAAAACCTTACCTGACGGTAAAAGCGAGAAGAGACATGAGCCAGAAAAAGGAAATGAATCTCGAGGAAAAAGCGGATCAGACCGCTGCATTCAAAGCCTATATCGATGACAAGATCGCCAAGGCCAGAGTGGCTCTTGCCGAATTGGATTCGTACACCCAGAGGCAGGTTGACGCACTCGCCCACGCTTGCGCCAAGACTATTTTCGACAATGCCGAGGAGTTCGCCAGAGACGCGGTAGCGGAAACAAAGCTCGGCACGGTTGAATATAAGACTCTTAAAAATAAAAACAAAGCCAGAATCAATGCTGTCCGGTTAAGCTGCCAAGGATAACAGACTGAGGTTATAGAGGTTTTCATTTTTTCGTCGTCGGGGCTTCAGGAGTTCTTCCAGCGAGTCTGTTCCGAGGATGTTCAGTGAGGCGATTTGGAAAAGTTGCTGCACGGACAGCCCTGTTTTACTCAGGAATTTCTGGTAGGCCAGGAGCAGGTAGACGGTCAGCGCGGTATAAATCTGAATCAATACAGCATTTTCCGTGTTCCCGACAAAGCTTTTGATGCGTAGATTCTGTTTGATTTCGCGAAAAAAGAGTTCGATTTTCCAGCGTTCTTTGTAAATATCGGCGATGGTGCGGGCGGACAGGCGAAAGTGATTTGTCAGAAATTCGTAACGCTTGCCTGTTTCGGCGTCCCGGTAGCCGATGCGACGCAGGCGCAAGACTTTTCCCCGGCTGTGCTTCACTTCGATAATGTGGTCGGAAGTAACCCCGCTTGTGCGGTTCACCGGGCGGCGCTCCAGCAGTTTGTAAACAGCGTTGTCCTTCAGGCGGGTGACGAAAAAGATGCCATTTTCGAGCAGGGTCTGAAACCAGGGGTAACTGACATAGCCTTTGTCGAAGGTCACGATGGAGCCTTTGGGCAGAGAAAGACTTTTCGCCATACGGCTTTCGTGCGTTTTGGCCACATCAACGGTGACAAATGCCGGGATATGACCATCGTGGTCAAGCACTGTGTTCATTTTGACGCCGCCCTTGTTTTGGCGGAACGTGGCCCAGGGAAACAGCGACAAACACAGGCTGATGGTGGTGGCGTCCATGCTGTAAAGTTTGCATTTGAAATGAAATTTGTGTTTGGAGGCCTTGGGAACACACAGGCTGTACATGTCGGCAAATAGATCTTTGAAAAAGCCCACAGGCCGGGAGTTGTTGGCATCGGAGAAAGTGGAACGTGCAACGGGAAAAAGGCCAAAATGATACAGCCTCTTGCCGCAGGCGGCCAAACAGCGCAATCCGTCACGCATGGAGCGCCTTGCTGCAAGCTGGATAAAAGCCATGACCGTAAACTGTTCCTTAAAGCCGAATTGTCGAGAAGAACGACCTGTTTTATGCCGGGCTTCCAGTTTCTGAAAAACATGTCTGGGAATCAATGATAGCATTTGAGAAAAGAGTGTATTATGATGGCTCATGTTCAAAATCTCCTTGGGCTGCAATGGGTTATGCAACTGTTTTGTAGCATAAACCTCGGAGATTTTGAACATATTTAACGCACCTTAGCCGGACAGCATTGAGCCAGAATAATCTGGTGGTCTCTGCGTGGCAAGAAATCTGTCGGCATTATCGAACGCAACGAGGAAGAAGGAATCATCAAGGTAGCCAAGCCTCTGGGTGTTGTGGGCGCCATCACGCCGATGACCAACCCGATCGTGACGGTAATGTCCAACGCCATGTTCGCCCTCAAGGGAAGAAACCCCATCATTTTCGCGGTGCACCCCAAGGCTCTGGAATGCGGCAAAAAAACCGTCGCCTACCTGAACGCGGCCCTGGAAAAACTGCATGCGCCCAAAAACTGCATCCAAATGCTGGAGATTCCGCATCTCGAACTGACAAAAATGCTCGCCAGTTCCGTGGACGTTATCATCGCCACGGGCGGCATGGACATGGTGCGCTCCGTGTATGCGAGCGGGAAACCCGCCTTGGGCGTGGGCGCGGGAAACGTGCAGGCGCTGGTTGACAGCGGTGTGGATTACGCCGCGGTCATACCGAAAATTGTTACCGGCAGAGCCTTTGATAACGGCATCGTCTGTACCAGTGAACAGAGCGCGGCCTTGCCCCGAAAGGACTGGGATATCCTCATGAAGTTATTTGCGGAAAACAACGCCTATGTGGTGCCGGCCTCGAAACGAGCCGCCCTTCGCTCAATTGCGTTCCCGCAGGGTAAAATGAACCGGGACCTGGTCGGGAAAAACGCCGGGGAAGTCGCGGCGGCCGCCGGCATTACGGTGCCCGCGAACACCATGATTCTGGCGGTTGAAGCCGAGGGCCCGGACGATATCCTCGGCGAGGAAAAAATGTTTCCCCTGTTGGCGGTCTACCCGTACGACACCTGGGAAGAGGCCGTGGAAATCGCCCGCAACAACCTGAACAAAATCGGCAAAGGGCACAGTATAGCGGTTCACTCCAACAATCAGGAACGGATTGAATATGCCGGCGTCAAGACGGAAGTGTCCCGAATCGTTGTCAACCAGCAGTGCGCGGCCAGCGGGGGCGGCAGCTTCCAGAACGGCCTGAGCCCGACCAACACGCTCGGCTGCGGCTCCTGGGGGAACAACTCCATTTCCGAGAACCTCACTTACTACCATCTAATCAACATTTCCCGGATAGCCTTTTTCCAGGAAAATAAAAAAATTCCCTCGGATGAGGAAATCTGGAGCACCAACTTTTAGTATCGCGCCGGGTGGGATTTCTTCCGGGAAATTCCACCCGACAGCGTACCGCACGTTCCATACCGCAAACATTGTGCCTGTTATATTGTGGAGCAGCCATGCAAAAGCGCGAAAACGCCCTGCCATTGAGCGGGCTTACCGTTATCGACGCCGCGACCATGCTCGCCGCGCCATGGGCCGCGGCCTTCCTGGGCGATTACGGCGCCAGAGTCATCAAAATTGAACACCCGGAAAAGGGTGATACCGTTAGGGCATACGGCAGACAAAAAAACGGCGTTTCGCTGTTCTGGAAAACGCTGGCCAGAAACAAGGAAGCCATAACCCTTAACCTCGGCAAGCCGGAGGGCCAGGCAATATTTAAAAAACTGGCGGCCAAGGCTGATGTGGTTATCGAAAATTACCGTCCCGGCACCATGGAGCGCTGGGGAATCGGGTGGGACGCTCTTTCCGAGATAAACCCATCCCTTATCATGCTGCGTGTTTCCGCATTCGGCCAGACAGGCCCGTATTCTTCCCGGCCCGGATTCGGCACGGTAGCCGAAGCCATGAGCGGGTTTGCCTCGGTCAACGGGGCCAAGGATCAGCCCACATTACCCGGCATCGCGCTGGCTGACGGGGTGTGCGGAGTTTTCAGCGCCCTTTCGGTCATGATCGCCGTCCACGAGCGTTCCCAAAACCCGGGCAACCGGGGGCAATACATCGACATGGCGTTGTATGAACCGTTGATGCGCCTGCTGGACGCCGAGCTCATGGCGTATGACCAGTTGGGGGTGGTGGCGAAACCCTCGGGCAACTCCAGCGAATCCTTTGCCCCCCGGAATGCTTACCAGTGCAAAGACGGCACATGGATGGCCCTCTCAGGCTCCGCGCAACCCATCGCCGCCAGGGTATTCCAGGCCATCGGCAGACCTGAACTCATCAACGACGAGCGGTTTTGCGACAACGCCGCCCGGCTGCGAAACGTCAAGGAACTGGATTCGCTTATCGGAAGCTGGATCAAGGAAAGGGACATGGACGAGGTGCAGCACGTTTTTGGCGAAGTCGGCGCTGTCATAGGGCCGATGTACACCACAAAACAAGTCTATGAGGACCCGCACTATATTTACCGCGAATCCTTTGCCGCCGTGGAAGACCACGAACTGGGCGCCACCCTGCGCATGCCGAATGTCATGGGCAAATTTTCCCGCACGCCCGGGAGAATCTCTCATGCCGGCCAGCCAATGGGGAAAAGCAATACGGCCATTTTCCGCAACATGCTCGGATTGTCGGAAGAAGAGTGCGCCGCTCTTCGGGCCAAAGGGATCATCTGACACACGGCGGATATGGCGATTGTTTTGAATGACGCCGGGCGGGAGCCTCCGTAGCAAGCTCCCGCCCGGCGCGCAGTTTTTTGCCTGCTCCGATTCAGATCAAAATCCCCATGAATGCCAGGGGCGCACGCCGGCTAACACCATAACAGAAACGCGGCCGGAAATACCGGGGGAGCACGCTATTCCGCACATACGAGAAAGCGCATTCTTTTCCCGGGCGTCACGCCATTTCAGATTGGCAAAGGGGTTCAAGCCGGGACACTCTCCGCCTCGGCAAGCTTCCTGACGATGCAGGCGAGCACGGCGTCAAGTTCGCGCAGGTCAACGGGCTTTGAGATATAAAAATCCATGCCCTCGCTCAAAAAACGCTCTTTATCCCCGGCCATGGCGTGGGCGCTGACCGCCGTGATGATGGCGTCCCGTACCCGGTTAGCCCGCTCCTTCGGCGCGGGCGCGGCCTCCGGCCAGAGTTCCCGGACCATGTCCAGGACCGCGCCGGACGGCGTAATGTCCTCCATCTGGTTTGCCCGTATGCGCCTGACCAATTCCAGGCCGTCCATGCCCGGCATCTGCACATCCGTAAAAACGCAGTGAAAGTCGTGCAATAGCAACGATTCCAAAGCCTGCCTCCCGTCGGAAACACACAGCACGCGGTGTCCCGAACGCTGCAAAAGCAGCTTGAGGGCTCTGCGGCTGACGGCGTCATCCTCCGCCACCAACACATCCAGAGAGCGATGCGGCGAGGCTGCAGGCAACGCCCGTTCTTTTCCGGCATTTTCCCGCGCCACCGGCGTGACGGGCAGGGAAAGGTGGACGGTCGTGCCCCGCCCCAGTTCGCTTTCCAGGGTCAGGCTGCCGCCCATGGCCGCCATGAGGCGCCTGACGATATTCAACCCCAGGCCGGTACCGGCGTATTTACGCGACGAAGAACTGTCTACCTGGGTAAAGGCGTCAAATATCAGCGAGTGCTGGTCGTCCGGTATGCCTATGCCGGTATCGGCAATGGCAAGATAGACGCGGCGCCTGTCCGGCCTGGAACCGACAAGACCGCAGTAGATGCTTACCGCGCCTTTTTCCGTGAATTTTATGGCGTTTCCCATAACGTTAAACACGATCTGCCGCATCCTGGCGTCGTCTCCCCGCATCAGCTCGGGGACATCAGGCGCTATTTCCAGATCAAGACGCAGCCCTTTTTGGGCCAGTTCGCCGGCGAACAGATTTATGGTGGAATGCAGAACGTCGCGCAGACTGTATGGTACCGTATGCATGGTCATCTTGCCGGATTCCATGACGGACAGATCGAGAATATCGCCGATAATGCGCAACAGGGCCTTGCCGGACGACGTGGCCGCGCGCGCGTGCTCCAGCTGCTCCGGCGGCAGGGAAGACAACTCGAGCAATTGCAGCATGCTCAGGATGCCGTTCAGCGGCGTGCGCAATTCATGGCTTATATTGGCCAGGAACTCGTCTTTGGCCCTGTTCAACCGCTCCGCCGTTTCCTTTGCCTCTTTGAGGTAGCGGAAGTACTCGTGCCGGTTCATAATGTTCACGGCGCTGTCGATGAACAGGGACAGCTGGATCAGGTCCGACTCCTCATAGGGCGTGGGTTTGTTGCTGACGGCGGCGATGCATACCGGTTTCTCGCCGTCAAAGACCGTAACGTGCATGTGGCGCATCACCTTGTATTTACCGTCAAAAACGGTGTGCATCGGGTGCTCGCCGTCACCGTTGACGATAAACCGCGCATGGAACCTGCCGCTTTGGTCCCTGCCCGTGCCCAGGCACCCTTCCGGCAGGTAGGTGGCGGGCATATCAGCGGGATCCAGAAAATCATAATGCGCTTTGGACCAAAATACACGACCGGTTTCTTCCTCCGCGTCCTGTATGAAAAATATATAGCCGCAGCCGCCGCCGGTGAGTTCGGTGATATATTCGGTCAACAGGCCCATGATTTCTTCTTCCGGCCGGTCGGCCATCTGGCCCAGCTCATACAGCGCCGCAAGACGCCGCGCGTTCAGGCGGGCCTGCTGCTCCAGGCGCAGATGCTCGGTGTTGTCCCTGAATTGCGCTATGACCGAATGCACCGTGCCGTCCGGGTCCAACTCCGGCCAAAAGGTATACTCGCCGCTCACGTCTCCCCGCAATTCGCTGGCAAAGGCATACGGCGCGCTTCGCACCGCGCCGCCGGCAAAGACCTCGGCGGCATTGGCGCGCACGAACGCGAGGTGCTCCTCGCCGAGCGGGGCGGCAAAGGCCTCCTCATGGTCCGGCGAGTCCACTCTGGAAGTCATGTAGCGGTTCAGCGTCGGGTTGACGTAGATGAAGGAAAGGTTCTTGTTCAGCCGGCTGACCAGATCGGGGGAATTCTCCAGCATGGCGTGGTAGCCGGCAAGGTTCTGCCGCTCCATGGCGAGAAAAAAACGGGAATGCAGGCGCAAGTGCGACAAGTCGATCAGGTAGCCGGTTATCTTGAACGTTTCGCCACTTTTTTCCCTCACAATGAAATAGCGGGACAGCACCCAGGCCCAGCTGTTGTCTCCCCGGCGCACGCGGATGATATCCTCGTTGCTTTTGCAGTGGCCGTCGAGTACCTGTTGCAGCCTGACCATAAAACCGGGCAGGTCGTCCTCGTGCACCCTGGAAAAAAATTCGCTGTCGTGCGTAAACGCGGCTTCCCTTTCAGAAACCCTGAATATCTCGCGCAGGCCGGGAGCCCACAGTATGGCGTGCGTTTGCGGCCACCAGACCCAGGAAAAATTTTCCATCGTGCCGGCAAGAAACAACTGCGCGTCTTGGATGACCGATTCTTCTGTCATGGCAATCCCCGAGGTGGCATTCCGACTGTATGCGCGCAACATTTTTGCGCGTGGGTATGTGTGCCATACAACATTGCATACATCATGTTATACAAAAATATATATATATTTAGCAAAGGGTAAGATGATTTTCCCACGAAAATTTCCGCATAAAATTTTCCGCGTTCGATCATGCAGTGTTTTTTCACCATGCCGGAACACCATGAACGCCACCCGGCCCGGATTGCCGCGCCGTGCATAGGCGCGATTGCAAGCGACAAAGAGATAACGCATGAAAACCGCTTCCGCCACAGGCGAAATGCGTACTCTATTCCGCGGGTGGAGTGGGATGAACGCGCAATGCGCGCATTGCCGCCGTTTCCCTTGGACCGGTTTTTCGGCGGGAAGGAGGCCCGCTGTCGCCGGGACGCGGCAACAGCGGGCTGAAAGACTCTCTGGAAGAGACGTTAACGGAACCGTTCCGAAGCCAGAGCGATGGATAGCGCGAGCACTTTGGCCCTTTCGGGGAGCGACCGCAGCACCATGAACTCCCTGTCCGTGTGCAGCTCGCCCCCAACGGGACCCATGCCGCAGAGGGTCGGCACACCCGCCGTGGAAGCGACGCCCGCGTCCGCGGCGCCCCGCGTGACCACGCCTTCAAGCGCCAGCCCGAATGCGTTTCCGGCGTCTTTGACCAGGGAAAAAAGGGCCGTGTTGGCCTCGTTGGGCAGGAACGGCAAAAACCCCACCGGCCCATGCAGTTCCGCCTTGAGGCCGCCCCGGTTATGCCGGGCCACCACGGCCCGCATCCCGTCCAGGAGTTGTTTTCTCTGCTCAAGTGTCGCAAAGCGGGTGTACACCTGGCCCCAGGCGTGGTCGGCCACGATAATGGCCCCGCTGCCGCCGCCGATGACACCGACGTTGACGCTGTAGCCCTTGGCGTCATCCGACAGCGGCGCGAAATCGCTGATAATGCCGGCAAGGCCGTTGATGGCGGAGACCCCTTCGGCGAAATTGTTGCCCGCATGGGCCGATTTGCCGTGAACCTCAAGCCGGAGAAGAGCCCCTCCGTCCCTTCCGATCACCAGGGCCCCGTTCGCCCTGGCCGGTTCCAGGAAAAAAACCGCTTTGGCGGTCCGGCACCGCTCTTCTATCACCGGGGCCGAGGCCGCGGAGCCGATTTCCTCATCCGAGGTCAGCAACAGTTCCATGGGCAGCGGCCCTGTTTCCCCGCGAAGGGCCATCAGGGCTTTCATCGCATAGATACCCGCGACAATGCCTCCTTTCATGTCCGACACGCCCGGACCGTAGGCCTTGACCCCATCCTCGGCATACGGCCGCGCGGCGGCCGTGCCGGACGGGAAGACCGTGTCCCTGTGCCCCACAAGGAGAACCCGGCGCGCGTCCGGGGGGGTGCCGTCCGGAAGCCAGGCCGCCGCGAGCGGGAACCCGGCGTCCGGATGCGGGTATTTCGTCACGCCGCACCCCATGGCCTCCAGACGGCCGGCCAGAAAATCACCCAGCGCATTCACGTCCGCGATGTCGCGGCTTCCGCTGTCACGGTTGACGAGTTCCCGCAGAAGGCCGAACATGGATTCCGATTCCGCATCGATGAACGCGTGTATTTTTTGCGTCAGTCTGTTGCTGTCCATAGCGTGCTCCATTATTTTCCGTACCGCGCAAGGGGACGTCAAAACGAAAACCGCCCGGAGCGCCGGGCCCGTGGCCTCAGCCCAGGTATTGCCGCATCACGTCCAGGATTTTATCCATTTCCAGCGGTTTGCCAAGATGGCCGTTCATGCCCGAAGCCAGGCACCGCTCGACGTCTTCATGGAATACGTTGGCCGTCATGGCGATAATGGGAACAGTCGCGGCGTCTCGCACATCAAGCTGCCTGATGCGCCGCGTGGCTTCAAACCCGTCCATTTCCGGCATCTGCAAGTCCATGAATATCATGTCGTACCGGCCGGGTGATTGCCGGAACATCGCCACCGCCTTCTCACCATTTTCCGCGCAGGCAATGGCAAGGCCGGTCGGCTCGAGCAGGGCGAGCACGATTTCCCTGTTCACGGCAACGTCCTCGACCAGCAGGATGCGGTACGCATGCAGATCGGGGAGCCCGGCGTTCTCCGGCTACTTTTTTACTCCCGCGTGGTACGGGCCGTTACATAAAAAAGCGCAACACGACATACGGGATGACGAACAGCAGGAACGTGGCCAGCTTGTACCAGCCCAGAAGCATGTACACGACCGTCGTCATGGTCTCTTTGGAAATGCTGAACCACCGGCTGTGAAAGCGATGAATCCAGTCTTTCCCCAGCGCAAAAAGGCAAAAGATAATCGTCAGCCAGACAAGATTGAGAACCGCGCCCCAGCCTAGAAAAGTCCGCAGAGTTTCCATACTCATGGCATGCACCTCCATGGGATCACCCTATCATATTCAGATCGGCGGCGCGACATTGCGGGATATAGAACGGCGCGCACCGCGTGTTCCAAAAAATATTTTTCCAGACCACGAACAACGGCATACAGCTGTCGCGATTTGTGTGCTACGTTCCGGACACATCATTACAGGAGGCTCACCATGACTGAACAAAAAAATTCCCCCGTGGCCCAAGGCGGAGCGAAACAACTGGCGCTGGCGCTGGTGGAACAGAACCCGCTCGTCATGATGCTGGGAACTGCCGGCCCGGACGGCGCGCCGGAAATCAAGGCGATAGTCAAAGCGCGCAACGACGGCCTGCAACGGTTTTGGTTCTGCAGCAACACCTCGGCGCGGCGGACGGACGTTTTGCGGCGTGATGCCCGCGCCTGCCTGTATGCCTATGAATACACGCCCGACGCCAACCCGGTGGTCTGCCGCGGCGTGATGCTGTCCGGGACGGTCGAACTGTCCTGGGACAACGATTTGCGGCGGTCGCTCTGGCAGGAGTTCATGACGCTGTATTACCCTCAGGGTCCTCTTGACCCGGAATTTGTCGTCCTGCAGTTCACGGCGGAACGCGGGAACTACTACGAAGGATTGCGGAACACGGATTTCGCGGTCTGACCGCGCCGAAAGCGCAAGGGAATCCCCAAAATTCTCACGCGGAAAAACGCCGGGCTCCTTCAATCTTTTCATTTTTCGCGGTATGGTGGCCCATGCATGGTACCCGGCAGACATTCAACCGCCCCACCGCCCTTGTTCTGGGCCTGGCCGCCACAGGCGTCTGCGCCGGGTGCGCCGGCATTGCCTTGAGCTGGCTGTTGCACGGTGTGCAGCACCTGGCCTTCGGCTACGGCTTCGACTCCCTGACGGCGTCCGCGAGCTTTTTACAGGGAGTGGAACAGGCAGCGCCGCGCCGCCGCGTTTTCGCCCTGGCTCTCTGCGGCCTTGTGGCCGGGTTCGGCTGGTTTTTCCTTTTTCGCGCCGGGCGGACCCTGGTCAGTATTCCCAGCGCCGCCTCGGTCCCGCCCCGGCCCATGCCCGCTGTAGCGACGGTCGCCCACGCCCTGCTCCAGATAATCACGGTGGGCCTCGGCTCGCCGCTCGGCCGGGAAAGCGCGCCGCGCGAACTGGGAGCCTTGTGCGCCGGACGCATCGGCAACCGGCTGGGCCTCGGCGATGAGGACACGGCCCTGCTCGTGGCCTGCGGCTCTGGCGCGGGTCTTGCGGCCGTGTACAACGTGCCCCTGGCCGGGGCTCTTTTCGCGCTGGAAACCCTGCTCGTTTCCCTGCCGGGCCGCCGCGCCCCGGCCGTGCTGTTCGTCTGCGTTCTCGGCTCCCTGACCGCCTGGGCCGGGCTCGGGGATGCCCGCACCTATATCGTGCCCCCCATAAACCCGAGCGCTTCCCTTCTGCTGTGGGCCGTCTTCGCCGGGCCGCTTCTCGGCGCGGCCGCATGGCTTTTTGCCCGTGCAACCGCGAGAGCCCGGAAAAGCGCCGTTTCCGGCCCGGGCCGGATTCCCGCCTGTCTGGCCAACTTTTTCCTTATCGGCCTCTTGGCCGTGCCCTTCCCGGAGCTTCTGGGCAACGGCAAAGGCCCGCTCCAACTCAGCCTTGTAAGCTCCCTCACGCCCGCGCTCGCCGCCGCCCTGCTGGTTCTGCGCTTCGCCGTCACGGTCAGCACGTGCAAGGCCGGGGCTTTCGGCGGGCTTATCACCCCCAGTCTGCTCCAGGGAGCGCTGGCCGGCATTCTGCTCGGGGGCTGCTGGAGCCTGTTTTTCCCGCCCATCCTTGAGAGCCACCTCGCCCTGACGGGCTCGGCCGCCTTTCTGGCCGCCGCCATGAGCATGCCCCTGACCGCCGTCGTGCTTATCTACGAACTCACCCACGCGAACCACGACGCCTTTTACCCCGTCATCCTTGCGACCGCCGGCGCGTTCGCCGCCGCGAGGCTGCTCGACCGGGTATGCGGGAAGCCGGGCGGCGCGTAAAAAACCCGGAAAAACAATGACGCCGGAGCGGCGAACTGCCGCTCCGGCGTTGTAACGCACTGCCGGTAAACCCCGGAAGGCTGGCCCTGCCCTCAGGAGGCGGGGAAAAACTTCTGGTTAACCCAATGCTTGGGCCGCCCCTCGGTGAAGAAGCGCACGACCTCTTCAAAGGACTTCCGCTTCATGTTGATCTCCCCTTCCTGCGAGTAGTAGGCGATGTGGGGCGAGAACAGGACGGTATCAAACTCGGCCAGCGGCAGCGGGAACTGCGGCGGTTCCTCTTCAAGAACGTCCAGGCCCGCGCCGTAAATGCGCCCTTCTTTCAGCGCCCGGTAAAGGCCGTCGCTGGAAAGCACGGGCCCGCGCGACGAATTCAGCACGATGCTGTGGGGCTTGAGCCGGCACAGCCGCTCGTAGTTGACGATGTGCCTGGTTTCCTCGGTCAGCGGCATGTGGATGGAAAGGTGGTCGATGGTGCTGAAAAACGCGTCCAGCGAATTCACCTGGATAATGTTCAGCTTGTCGAAAACCTCGCGCGGCAGGAACGGGTCATACCCGTAAATCTTCATGCCGAAGGACTGGGCGCGCGCCGCCGTCATCTGGCCGATCTGCCCGCAGCCGAGAATGCCCATGCTCTGGGTCTTCAAAAGATACATGGGCCGCGCGTCCTCGGCGCTCCACGCGCCGCTCCGGACCTGCTTGTTGAGGAACGTGAGCTTTCTGTTCACGGCAAGGAACATGGCCATGATATGGTCGGCCACTTCCCCCTGCATGTAGTCCGGCACGTTGGCGACCATGACGCCGCGATCCGCGCAGGCCTTGAGATCGATGTTGTTCACGCCGATGGCCGAGCGCACGATGATTTTGCACTTGGGCATGCGGTCCAGCAGAGCATCGTCTATTTTCAGGTACTGGATGACCAGGGCGTCGCAGTCCGGGATTTCCTTGTAGATCCTCTCGTAATCAATGGTTTTGATAAACACGGCTTCCGCGTCTATCTGTTTGGCGACTTCTCTTTCTATGCCGTACTCGTCCCAATAAGGCTCGACATTGACTATCTTGTAACGCGACATGCTAACCTCTAAGAACAACCCTGCCGCGCGGAACCTTCACTGTTGCGCCGAACCGAGGAAACTCCTGGTCAGCCTGGGCGAGGCTTCGAGGAGGGCGGCGATGCACCTGTCCAACAAGCCCGGGTCCGCGTCGGCGCGAAACTGGGGCATGGAAATGCTCACCGCTGCCAGTGGTTCGTTGTGCTGGCTTAAGATGGGAACAGCGACGCACCGGATGCCGAGATGGTGCTCCTGGTTGTCGATGCTGTACCCCCGTTGCCGTATCAGTTCCAGCTCCTTGAGCAGAGCTTTTTTATTTGTGCAGGTGAATTCGGTAAACGCCTCGAAGGGGAAGTTCGTGCAAAGCGATTCCACGTAGCCGGGGTCGTAATAGGCCATAATGGCCTTCCCCACCGAGGTGCAGTACATCGGACGCCGCTGGCCGATGGCGCTGGCGAGTTTGAGGATATCTTCCGTTTCGTACCGGTCGATGTAAATAACCTCAGTGCCTTCCGCTATGGCCAGGTTGACCGTCTCACGGGTCGTTTCCGCCAGTTTTTTCAGCTCAATCCGGATATTGTGGCTGTAATTTTTGTGCCGCAATACCGCATTGCCCAGCATGAGCAGCTTTATCGCGTTGGAATATTTTTGGTTTTTTGCATTCTGAATGACAAAGTTCCGTTCTTTTAGTGTAGCGAGAAGACGAAAGGTTGTGCTTTTGTCGTAGCCGAGCTTTTCGCCTATCTCCGTCACGCCAAGTTCTTTGCAGTCTCCAAGCAACTCAAGAATATTCAGTGCTTTTATAACGCTGCTTGCTTTCTTTTTATCTGACATTGACTGTAACCCGCCTCATGGCAAATAGATAAATGTCTCTTCTCTCTACATTACTCTATTGCTCTGCAGTGACCATCATACAAATCTGGTCAGGAACAACGAGATGACGGGTATATAGCTGAGAATCAGGACTAACGCAAACAACGCACCGACCATGGGCAGAACCCTTTTGACTATATCTTTGAAATCCACATCCTTCCGTAACCCGTTGGCGACAAAGAGGTTGATCCCCAGGGGCGGCGTGAGCAAGCCCACGGCCAGGTTCACGACCATGATGACGCCGAAGTGGACCACGTCTATCTTGTATTGCAGGAGCAGGGGCAGGAGAATGGGGCCGAGCAGGATGATGGCCGCGTTGAGCTCCATGAGGCAGCCGACGATAATCAGGATGCCGTTCAGCATGAGCAGCATGGCGATCTTGGAATCGGTGATCGTGGTCATGTAGGCGGCCACCGCGTGGGGGACCTTTTCAGCTGTGGTGATCCACCCCATGGCCGTGGCGCAGCCGATTATCAGGAGCACCATGGCCGACGGCACGGCCGCCGTGTGCAGGCATTCATAGATGACTTTTAAGCTCAACTCGCTATAGATGAAAAGCCCCACGATCAAACCGTACAGGCAGGCGACGGCCGCGGCTTCCGTGGGCGTGAAAATGCCGCCGTAAATCCCGCCGAGGATGATAATGGGCATGAGCAGCCCCCAGAACGCCTCTTTAACGGCCGCGAACCGCCCCTTGGCGTTTTCCATGGTCGCCTTGTATCCCCTGCGCAGGCTCACGACGTAACAGAGAATGATGAGGGTCAGCCCCATCAGGATGCCCGGCACAAGGCCCGCCGCGAAGAGTTTCCCAATGGAGGCGTTCATGGACACCCCGTACGTGACGAAAGGAATGCTCGGCGGGATAACCACCCCGATGGTGCCGGCGGCGGCCAGCAAGGCCACGGAAAACGCCTTGTCATACCCGGCCTTTATCATGGCGGGAACCATGATGGAGCCGATGGCCACAACCGTTGCCGGGGCGGAACCGGAAATCGCCGCGAAGAACATGCAGGCGATGACCGCGATGATGCCGAGCCCGCCGTGGATATGCCCCACGAACGCGGTCGCGAGATCGATCAGGCGGCGGGATATGCCCCCTCTGTCCATGAGGCTCCCGGCCAGCATGAACAGAGGAATGGCCAGCAGCGGGAAGGAGTCCACCCCGGTGAACATGCGCTGGCTTACCAGGAACAGGGGAACCTTGCCCGCCGTGAAAATGGCGATGAAGGTGGCGAACCCTATGCTCATGGCAATGGGAACGTTCATCACGATCAGGATGGCGAGGCAGACGATCAGGATTTCACTCATCGGAAGCCCCCTTCACTGTCTTGGAAGGAACTTCCACAGGCGTTTCGATATCCCCGAGCGCGAGCCGCAATATGTAGTGCAGGCACATCAGGCCGCACCCGAGCGGAACCGCGAAAAACACCCAACAGATCGGTATTTGCAGGGCGGCGGAAATCTGGTTCGAGGCTTGCAGCCGCAGGAAATAGCTGTATCCCGTAACAGCCACGGACGCGCAAAACGCGGCGCACAGAACATAGGCAATCGCGCCCAGGATTTTGTGGTATCTGGCCGGAACCAGGCGGACAAAAACATCCACGCCCACGTGGGCGCTCTTTACAACGCCCAGGCATGCGCCGAGAAAGATGCAGTACACGTTGACGTACCGCGCCACTTCATCGGACCAGCCGAACCCTATTTGCAGGACGAACCGCTCGAAAACCCCCCACACCGTCACCATGAGGACAGCGAAGAGCAGCAACGCGCAGGTTATCTTTTCCGCTTCAATCAGCTTGTCGTTTATCTGTCGCAAAATACTTCGCATTCTTCCTCCATTTTAGAAGGGGCCGCCGCCGGGTGATGCCTTTGCGGCCCGCAGCGCGGCTGCGCCGCGGGCCGTTTCGTGAGACCGCGGGGCGGCGGCGCCCCGCGGCTCTGGGGGGATCATTTCGTGCTGGCTTCAGCCTCGGCCACGGCCTTTACAAAAGCGTCCACGGTCGCGGGAGGAACCTGCTTCTTGATCGTTTCAACAACTTTGGGCTGCACCATGGCGCGGAAACGCTCAAGCGCGCCGGGCTCCAACTCGGTCACGGTCAGGCCGGCTTTCTGCATGCGGCCGATGCCGGAAGCGATCTGTTCCCGGTTCAGGCGGCGCTCTTCTTTCGCGAAGAGCTGGCTGGCCTCGTCGATAACCTTCTGCTGCTCGGGGGTGAGGGCTTTGTAGAAGTCGTCGTTCATAATCAGGAGGTAGGGGTTGTACACGTGGCGGTCGAGCACCATGAATTTCTGCACTTCATAGAACCGCATGGATTCCACCAGGGAGGCGGGGTTTTCCTGCGCGTCAACCACGCCCTGGGACAGGGCCGTGTACAGTTCGGAGAACGGGATCGGGGTGGGAATGGCGCCGAGTTCGCGCACCATCTGCATGTGGGCCGGGTTTTCCATGACGCGGATCTTCAGGCCCTTCAAATCTTCGGGCTTGGTCACGGCCACGTTGGAGGTGAAGTTGCGGAAGCCGTTTTCACCGAACGCCACGCAGCGAACGCCCGTTTTCTGGCGGAACTTTTCGCGCAGTTCCGTGCCCACGGGGCCGTCCATGATCTTGTAGGCGATCTCTTCGCTGGCGAAGAGGAAGGGGATGTCAAACACCATGATTTCGGCGAACAGCGTGGGGAAGGGCCCGGCACTCAGGGCCGCCATTTCGATGCTGCCCATCTGCACGCCTTCAAGCTGCTCGCGTTCGGCGCCGAGCTGGCTGCCGGGGAAGGTATCCACCTTGACGGCGCCGCCGGTTTTTTCCTCCACGTATTTTTTGAATATCTGACAGGCGGCTTCAAGCCGGTCGTTGGTGGCCGGCGAGGAATGCGCCAGCTTGATGGTCGTTGCCGCCACGGCCCCGAAAGACGCGGCGAAAACGAGACCCAGGGCAACAGCGCACGACAGCAATAGTTTCGATTTCATCAGTATTCTCCTTGATACGTTCCGGTTAATGAAACCTCCGCCCCTCGGGGCGCTCCGATGCAACACATTTTCGTCCGCCTTAGGCTCCGGCCAGGCGCTCGTACATTTCCCGGCGCTCCTGCGCGGCCTGTTCCGCATGGCGCAGGAGTTCCTCGGCCTTGTCCGGGAACTGGGTCAGCAGCGCGGAGTAGCGCACTTCCTTCAAAAGATGGTCACGGAAGTTACCGGCCGGTTTCTTGGAATCCAGGATGAAGGGGTTTTTCCCTTCCCGCTTGAGCAGGGGGTTATAGCGGTACAAGGACCAGTAGCCCGCGTCCACGGCCTCTTTGGCCTGGGCGAGGCCCTGGGCCATGCCGCCCTTGATGCCGTGGTTGATGCAGGGCGCGTAGGCGATGATGAGGGACGGGCCGGGATACGCTTCCGCTTCCATGATGGCCCGCAGGGTCTGGGCCTTGTCCGCGCCGAGCGCCACCTGGGCCACGTACACCGTGCCGTAGGTCACGGCCATCAGGCCGAGGTCCTTCTTCGGCGTGGGTTTGCCGCCCGCCGCGAACTGGGCGATGGCCCCGACAGGGGTGGCCTTGGAGGACTGGCCGCCGGTATTGGAATACACTTCCGTGTCGAACACGAAGGCGTTTACGTCATCGCCGTAGGCCAGCACGTGGTCCAGGCCGCCGTAGCCGATGTCGTAGGCCCAGCCGTCGCCGCCAAATATCCAGTGGGAGCGCTTCACAAAGTAATCGCGCTGCCGGTATATCTCGTTCAGGAGCGGGTCCGTTCCCTTATGGGCGGCCAGCGCGTCTTCCAGGGCCTTGGCGCGGAATCTCGTGCCGTTCCCGTTTTTGCGGTTGTCCAGCCAATCCCGCATGGCCGCGCCCAGCGGCTCGGGCTGGCCTTTGGCAAGGGCCTGCGTGACCAGGTCCGCGACGAGCGTTCTGACCTGCTCCACGCCCAGCGACATGCCGAAGCCGTATTCCGCGCAGTCTTCAAACAGGGAGAAGCCCCAGGCGGGGCCTTGCCCGGCGGCGTTCTTGGTGTAGGAAACGGACGGAGCGCCCGCCGCC
The DNA here is from genome assembly GCA_900079685.1 of uncultured delta proteobacterium. Lineage (NCBI taxonomy): Bacteria > Deltaproteobacteria > uncultured delta proteobacterium. Next base: position 2,913,065 of record LT599018.1, on the reverse strand, counting down.
CACACGGTGGAACACCCGGCGGCGTTGGACAGCATCATGCGGTCCCCGAACAGCTGGGTGATGAGCTTGGCGTACGGCGTTTCCCCGCAGCCCGCGCAGGCGCCGGAAAACTCGTTGAGCGGCTGCAGAAACTGGCTGGTTTTGACGGAGATCTTGCCGTCTTCCACCGGCTTGTAGCTGATGCGCTCATTGGCGAAGTTCCAGAGGTCCTCACACTGGGGACGCTGCTCTTCCAGCAATTTCAGGCCGATGGCCTTGGTCTTGGCCGGGCAGGCCTGGTGGCAGAGGCCGCAGCCGGTGCAGTCCAGGGAAGAGATCGCCAGGTGGTAGGCAAAGCCCTTGTATCCCGTGGCCGGAAGCGACTGGAAGCCCTCGGGCGCGCCCCCAAGTTCCTCTTCCGTCGCCAGCAGCGGGCGGATGACCGCGTGCGGGCAGACAAAGGAGCACTGGTTGCACTGGATGCAGTTGGCCGCGTCCCAGCAGGCGGCCTGCACGGCGACGCCGCGTTTTTCATACCCGGTGATGCCCACGGGCCAGCGGCCGTCCTCGTAGCCCTTGAACGCGCTGACCGGGAGTTTGTCCCCTTCCTGGCGCAGCATGGGCACCACGATTTCGTCATAGAACGCCGGGCGGTTTGCCGCCTTCCGGGCGGGCGCGTCCGGCGCGGTCTTCCAGGATGCGGGAACCGCAACCTCGTGGATGGCGGAAATGCCCTTGTCGATGGCCGCGAAGTTTTTCTCCACAACGGCGCGGCCCTGCTTGCCGTAGGAATCCTCGACGGCGTCCTTCAGGAATTTCACCGCGTCGTCCAGGGGGATGATATTGGCCAGCTTGAAGAAGGCGGCCTGCATAATCATGTTGATACGGCCGCTGATGCCGAGATCGTTGGCGATGCCGATGGCGTTGATGGTGCGGAACTTGATGTTGTTGTTCGCGATGTAGCGCTTCATGGCGCCGGGCAGGTGCTGCTCCAGTTCCTCGTCGGACCACATGCAGTTAAGCAGGAAGGTGCCGCCGGGCCGCAGGCCACCGAGCACGTCGTACAGGTGGACGTAGGCCTGGTTATGGCAGGCGATGAAATCCGCCTCGTTCACGTAATAGGTGGAGCGGATGGGCTTGTCGCCGAAGCGCAGGTGGGAGATGGTGACCCCGCCGGACTTTTTGGAGTCGTAGGCGAAATACGCCTGGGCGTACATGTCCGTGTGGTCCCCGATAATCTTGATGGCGCTCTTGTTGGCCCCCACCGTGCCGTCGGACCCGAAGCCCCAGAATTTACAGGCCGTCTGGCCGGTCCGGTCGATCTTCACCGGTTCCTTGGGTTCGGGGAGGGAGGTGAACGTCACGTCGTCCACGATGCCGACCGTGAACGATTCCTTCGGTTCGGCCTGGGCAAGGTTGTCAAACACCGCCTGGGCCTGGGCAGGGGTAAAATCCTTGGACGCCAGGCCGTAGCGGCCCGCGATGACCATGGGCGCGTTCGGCCTGCCGTACAGGGCGTTGCGCACGTCGAGGCAGAGGGGGTCCACCCCGCCCGGTTCCTTGGTACGGTCAAGCACGGTGATGCGTTTGACGGTCTTCGGCAGCGCGTCGCGGAAGGCCTCTTCGACAAAGGGCCGGTACAGGCGCACGTTGATGAGCCCGACCTTTTCGCCTTTGGCCGTCAGGGCGTCCACCACTTCCTCAATGGCGCAACAGGAAGAACCCATGGCAACGATCACGCGTTCCGCGTCCGGGGCGCCGTAGTATTCGAAGAAATCATACCGCATGCCGGTCAGGCCGTTGATCTGCCGCATGGCCTCGCGCACGATGCCGGGGAGCGCGGCGTGGAAGGGGTTGACCGCCTCGCGCAGCTGGAAGAACACGTCCGGGTTCTGGGTCATGCCGCTTAAGGTGGGATGGTCCGGGTTGAGCGCCCGGCGCCGGAAATCGTTTACGGCGTCCCAATCGAGCAGTTTTTCCAGTTCTTCATATTCCAGAACGCCGATTTTCTGCGTTTCGTGCGAGGTGCGGAACCCGTCGAAAAAGTGCAGGAACGGCAGGCGGCCCTTGATGGCGGCCAGGTGCGCCACCGCGCCGAGGTACATGCAGTCCTGCACGCTGCTGGAAGCCAGGAGCGCGAACCCGGTCTGCCGGGTGGACATGACGTCCTGATGGTCGCCGAAAATGCTGAGGCTGTTGGAAGCCAGGGAACGGGCGGAAACGTGGAACACGCCCGGCAAGAGCTCGCCCGCGATTTTATACATGTTGGGCACTTTCAGGAGCAGCCCCTGGGACGCGGTGTAGGTCGTGGTGAGCGCGCCGCCCTGGAGCGAGCCGTGCAGCGCGCCTGCCGCGCCGCCCTCGGACTGCATTTCAACGACGCGGACCGTCTGGCCGAAGAGGTTCTTTTTTCCCTTCGCGGCCCATTCGTCCGTGAGTTCAGCCATTTGCGACGACGGCGTGATCGGGAATATCGCGGCAACCTCCGTGAAGGGATACGCAACGTAGGCTGCCGCCGTGTTGCCGTCCATCGTCATCATTCTCCGTTTCTTCATCGTGGCATTCCTTTGTTATTTTTAAAACATTTATATTGGATAAGGCGGATTCAACTTGCAAGTGCAACACCCTCAAAGTTGAATGAAAAGGCAAGGTGGTATAGCCCTTTAGCCTCTCCATCCAACCAAAGATTGAGGGGCGTATGGGCTATGCACACCTTGCCAGGGAAGAACGGTACTACATCTGCCAGGCAGTGAAAAGTGGAACGTCACTGAGGGCCATAGCCAAAGCGATAGGCCGTAGCGTCTCAACTGTAAGCCGCGAACTTGCGCGAAATACCGGGGCGCGTGGCTACCGCTACAGGCAGGCACACAAGCGCAGTCAGAAAAGGCAGACCAGTAAAGGGAAGAAGCGCATTGGCCTTGAGGTATGGACGTATGTTGAACAGTGTCTGCACCAGGACTTCAGTCCGGAGCAAATCTCTGGAGTTCTCAAACGCAAAGGTTTTGCCCTCAGTCATGAATGGATTTACCAGTACATTCTGGCGGACAAAAAACGAGGAGGAACGCTGCACAGCCATTTGCGCTGCCAGCGCAAACGCAAACGACGATATGGCAAACCCGACAGACGAGGTCAAATCAAGGGGCGTATCAGCATAGACATACGCCCGTCCATTGTTGCCGAGCGCTCACGCCTTGGTGATTGGGAGGCTGATACCGTTGAAGGCAGTAAAGGAGGCCCCGTTTTGGTGACACTTGCAGAGCGTAAAAGTCGTCTTTTCCTGTTTGGCAAGGCTCCCAACAAAAGCGCCAGCGAAGTAAGGCGGGTCATTGAAGGACTCTTGACACCCATTAAGGACTTTGTTCAGACTATTACCTATGATAACGGCAAGGAGTTCAGCTACCATGCCGATGTGTCAGCTACACTCGAGGCTCAGGGATTTTTTGCGCACCCCTACCATTCGTGGGAGCGTGGCTTGAACGAGAACTCCAATGGCCTTCTACGCCAATACTTCCCCAAGGGGGTAAGCTTGGCATCGGTCACGCAAGATGAGATCATAGCGGCAATGTGCCGCTTGAACTGGCGGCCTAGAAAATGCCTTGGGTTTAAGACACCCTATGAAGTTTTTTTAGAAGACGCCAATACCCAAGGACTGGGTGTTGCACTTTGAACTTGAAACCGCGTAATAAAACGTTATAAATTCAGGCAAAAAAAATTGTATTTATAATTTAGCGTTATATTTTATTATCATAGCCCGTTGTGCCGAATTGTGAAACAATCGTTTTGCTTTTTGACACACTACCCAACCCGGCACGGGATGTCAACCGCCCGCCACCGCGGGCATGCCGGTGGGAAAGGATCGCCCCGCCGCTTTTTTCCGGAAACATGGTTGCAATTGCGGCGCGGGGAGGCCTGGCTTGGAGTAAACGACAAAAACGAGGGGGATAAAAAACACGCGCGGGGCAGTTGGGTGCAACTGCCCCGCGCGGGACGGCGGAAAAACGATTGAACGGCCGGGCCGGTTATGCCTGCTGCAATTCCTTTACCAGTGCATTGATGCGGTCCGTCAACGTCGAGATCTGGTGCACCGTATGGCCGACGTCGGTCATGAGGGTGGCGGTCTTGCCGGCGATGGCGTTGATTTCGGACGTGTCCGTGCCGATCTCCCGGCTCACTGCGAGCTGTTCGTCGCTGGTGGCGGCGATATGCTTGACCTGCCCGGCGGAAACGTCGGAAATGCTGACGATCTCCCGCAGCGCGCCTCCCGCCTCTTGCGCCATTTCCGTGCTCTGGGCCACGGCCCGGGAGGTTTCCTCCATACCCGTGATATTACTCTGCGTGCTGCCCTGAATGGCCTTTACCGCGTCTCCCACTTCCTTGGTCGCGGTCATGGTTTTTTCGGCCAATTTACGCACCTCGTCCGCCACAACGGCGAAACCGCGCCCGGCTTCCCCTGCCCGGGCCGCCTCAATGGCGGCGTTCAGGGCCAGCAGGTTGGTCTGGTCCGCTATATCCGTGATGACCCCCATGATCTGCCCGATACCCTGGGCCCGGGCGGCCAGATCGGCCATGCTCTTCTTGAGCACGGCCGTTTTACCGTCCACCACGGAGATGGAGGCGATGACGTCCGCGACCACCTTGGCTCCGGCTTCCGCCTTGTTTCTGGCCTGGGCCGAGCTTTCGTCCGCTTCCCTGGCCTTGCGGGAAACCTCATCCACCGTCGCGTCCATGCGCTGCATGGAATGCATGGCCTCGGCGGCCAGTTTGTTCTGGGAGGACGCCCCGCCCGACGCCTCGGCTACCTGCGCCGTGATGGAACGGATCGCGTCCGTAAGCGTCAGGGCGATTTCCTTGAGGCGCGAGGCCGCCTGGTGCATGCCGTCGCGCCGGGCCTGTTCGGCATCGCGCCGGGCTTGCTCGGCTTCGCGCCGGGCCTCTGAGGCTTCCTCGGTGCGGCGGTGCGATTCGCACGTTTTCTCTTCGGCGTCGGCGATCATGCTCTTGAGTTTATTGACCATCGTCGTCAGGGCGTTGGCGAGCACGCCAAGCTCGTCGTCACGGTGAATGGCAAGCGTGCTGCTCAAATCGCCGCCCGCGACGGAAGAGGCGAACCGGGTGCTTCTGCCGAGGTCTTTGGCCACGCCGCGCACCGCGAAATAGGTGATGCAGGCCACCAGCAGAATCAGGGCCAGGGCAAACGCGCTGTTGACCAGGGCCATTCTATTGTCCGCGCGGTAAAATTCCGCGCGGGGGCATACTATGATGGGCCGCCAGCCGGTGGAGGGAGACGCTTCGGTAAAGAACAGCACGCGCTGCCCGTTCATTTCCCCTTCTTTCATGACCGCTTCCGCCGGCAGGTTTTTGAACTGCGCCAAAAGCTCGGGGGCCATGCCGTCCGTGGCGATCATTGTTTCGTCCTTGTGGCCGATGAACCTGCCCTGATCGTTGATGAGCATGGCGTATCCGGTTTCCAGCATCCGCACCGGCTCTATGTACTGCTCGTTGAAAGGTTCCACCTGCACCGAGGCCATGACCACGCCCACCGCGCTGCCGGTACCGGCTCCATACACCGGAACGGAAATAAAAATGACGGTCTTGTTGGTCTGTTTGCTGGTGGACGGCGGCGAAATATAAAACTTGCCGGTCATGGACGATTTGAAATATTCGCGGTCGCCGCGTTTGCCGCCGTTGCTGCCGGAGGTGCTGGCCGTGATGACGCCGTCCTTGTTCAGCACGATGATGCTGTTATAGAGCGGCTGGCGCTTCACAAGCTCGCGCATCTGCTCCTGGAGCGTCTCCAGGTGGCCGGCGGTTTCCGCCGCATCCGACAGCAGCAGTTTGAGGGAAGGGTTCGACGCGATGCCGGATATGTCGAACCGGGCCGTGTCCATGACCAGTTCCACAAGCCGCCGCAGGGCGTGCACCGAACGCATCCCGTCATTGCGGCTGGCCTCGTTGATGGCAGTGCTCGCAACCTCGTAACTCGCAAACCCCATGCCCAGCCCGGAAACCAGAACAACAGCCAGGATGGGCATAAGCAGTTTGGCCTGTATCGTACGCAACATGGTTATATCTCCCCCACATAAAAAACCGGCAGAAGCCGGAAGATAAAAAGGATTTGATATATACCCGTATCGCATGCACAAGGCAACATGCATTATGTCAATTGCCGTGCATCCCGCGCGCATGATTCCGGACGGCGCGCGCCGCGTCACGTATCAATCCGGACGGAAGCCTGTATCGCCTTGTTCCTGTATACCAGGTCATTCCGCGCGGTGAACCCGCGATTCTCCCAGAAGCCGTTGCCGGTCTCGTTGCGGGAGAAAACCACCAGCGCGGCCTTGGTTATCCCTTCCCGTTCGAGCGCCGCGAGCGCGGCTTCCAGCAGGGCGTTGCCGATCCCCTTCTTGCGTTCGGATACCGCCACCGCCGTATGGTAGATGTAGCCCCTGCGGCCGTCGTGCCCGGCAAGGATGGCACCGGCAAGGCCCTGGTCCCCCACGGCGACGAAACAGGTTGCCGGGTTCCGGGCCAGATACCGCGCGATGCCTTCCCGCGAGTCGTCCAGGTTGTTCAGGCCCATGCCCGGCGTGCCGAGCCACAACTGATGCACGCTCTCATAATCCCGCATGGTCATTGTTCTGATTTCCATACCGCCTCCTTTTCCAGACGATGAACGGCCGAAGCATGCCAAACCCGCGCCGCGAGGTCGAGGCCGAAAGGGGCGTGTCACGCTATTACTGTCCAACCGTCATTCCCCTGTAACATTCAAGGACCAACAATACCTCCGTAACGCGGGCATTCCCGCGACGATCCATTGACGGAGGAAGTATGGATTCACACCCGCAGGCACCCGCCGGGACGCCCGGCCAGGACAGGCAGCGCTGGATGCGCGCCTTCGCGCTCGGCGAGGAGAGTTTCCTTGAAAAGGGGCTCGCGCGCCTTGCCGCCTATCCCGCGTATAGCTTTTTACGCAAGCCGGAGGCAGGCATGCTCATGCTGGAAGGCAAAGCCGGCAACGCCGGGCAGCGCTTCAACCTCGGGGAAATGCTGGTCACCCGCTGCGCCGTGCGCATGGCATCAGCGGATGGCGTTGTTTCCGGCCACGCCTATGTCGCGGGGAACCGCCCCCGCCATGCGGAAATGGCCGCCGTCCTGGACGCCCTGATGCAGCAGCCCGCATACGCGGAGCGGCTCGAGGCGGAGCTTGTCGCGCCGCTCGCCGCCGCGCGGGAACAGGCGCGCCGCAAAACCGCGGCCGAAACCGCGAAAACCAGAGTGGACTTCTTCACCATGGTGCGGGGGGAAGACGCATGAACCGCGCGGACACATCCAACGCCGCGGACAGGCCCGGCATCCTCCCCGGCTTCGCCGACCCGATCCACGATGCCCAGCGCTGCTTCCGGGCCGTGCTTGAGGCCATGGCGCACCCCGGCAAGCCGGTGGAACTCGCCGTTCTGCCCCCGGCGCTGTACCTCAATGCCTCCATGCCGCCAGCCTGCCTCGCGGGCATGGTCGCCGTCGCCCTGACCCTGTGCGATGCCGATACCCCGGTCTGGCTCGATCCCTGCCTCGATACCCCGGCCATGCGGCGGCACCTCCGCTTCCATTGCGGCTGCCCCATCGTTGCCGAGCCAGGCACGGCGCGTTTCGCCCTCATCGGCGACGCGATAAAAATGCCGCGTTTCGATAAATTTATCGCTGGCGATCCCGAATACCCGGACCGCTCGGCCACACTCATCATTGCCGCCGATTTTACGGCTGCCGCCCCCGGCCTCCGGCTTTCCGGCCCCGGCATATCGCCCGCGCGCTATCCGCACGGGCTTCCTTTCGACCCGGCGGGCCTTCCCGCCTGGTTCTGGGAAGACCGGGCCGCGAACCGGACCGGCTATCCCCTGGGAGTGGACGTCCTTTTCGTCGATTCCGGCCAGATCGATTCCGGCCAGACGGGCAGTGACGCCGTCCGGATAGCCGGTCTGCCGCGCACCACCGACGCCGTTCCGGCAAGCCGGGCGGCTTCCGGCGCCTTCAAGGAGAATACAGCATGTACGTTGCAGTAAAAGGGGGCGAGAAGGCCATTGCGGGCGCCCATGCGCTGCTGGCCGAAAAACGCAGGGGGGATACCGCCGTGCCGGAAATCGGCACGGACCAGATCCGCGAACAGCTCGCCCTCGCCGTGGACCGGATCATGGCCGAAGGGTCGCTCTACGACCGCGAGACGGCGGCCCTTGCCGTCAAACAGGCCAGAGGGGATTTGGTTGAAGCCGTGTTCCTGGTCCGGGCCTATCGCACCACCCTGCCCCGCTTCGGCTCCGCCGATCCGCTGGATACGGAAGCGATGCGCGTCCGCCGCCGCGTTTCCGCGACGTACAAGGACGTTCCCGGCGGCCAGGTCCTGGGGCCGACCTTCGACTACACCCACCGCCTGCTGGACCCCGCTCTGGCCGCTTCCGGCAACGGTTTGCCGGAAGCGCCGGAAAATATACCAGCGGACAATGCCGCCGAGCACGCATCCGATACCCCGGCCGGTATCCCCAAAGTCCTCTCCTTTCTTGAGAAAGAAGGCCTGCTGCCGGAAGAGAAGGACTCCGGCACCGCGCCCGGCGACCTGACCCGCGAGTCCCTGCAACTCCCGGCGGGCCGGGATATCCGGTTGCAGAACCTTGCGCGCGGCGACGAAGGGGTGCTCCTGGCGCTCGCCTACTCGACCCAGCGCGGCTTCGGCTCCACCCACCCCTTTGCCGGGGAAATCCGCATGGGCGAGGTGGAAGTGAGCTTTATCCCCGAAGAACTGGGCTTCCCGGTGACCGTCGGGGAAATCACGGTCACGGAATGCGAGACCGTCAACAAATTCACCGGCGGCGGCGGCGTTCCGGCCTCGTTCACGCGCGGCTACGGGCTGACCTTCGGGGAAGGCGAGCGCAAGGCCATGAGCATGGCGCTGGTCGACCGCTCCCTGCGGGCGGAAGAACTGGGCGAAGCCATAAAAGGCCCGGCCCAGGACGCGGAATTCGTCCTGTACCACAGCGACAACGTGGAAGCCTCCGGGTTTGTCCAGCACCTGAAACTCCCGCATTACGTCGACTTCCAGGCGGAACTCGAACTGGTGCGCTCGCTCCGGCGCGCCCATGCGGAAAATGCCGCGCGCGACGCCGCGCAGGAGAAGACTCATGTCCGTTGACACCATCGCCCCTGAGAGCCTTCCGGCGACAGCGGCCTACAATTTTGCGTACCTGGACGAGCAGACCAAACGCATGCTCCGCCGGGCCATCCTGAAAGCGGTGGCCGTGCCGGGCTACCAGGTGCCGTTCGGCGGGCGGGAAATGCCCATGCCCTACGGCTGGGGAACCGGCGGCATCCAGGTCAGCGCCGCGATCATGGGCAAGAGCGACGTTTTCAAGGTCATCGACCAGGGCTCGGACGACACGACCAACGCCGTGTCCATCCGGTCCTTTTTCAAACGGGTCGCGGCTATCCCCGTGACCACGTCCACGAAAGACGCCACCATCATCCAGACGCGCCACCGCATCCCGGAAGAGCCTTTGCGCGACGGCCAGATCATGGTCTACCAGGTGCCCATTCCCGAACCCCTGCGCTGGATGGAGCCGAGCGAGAAGGAAACCCGCACCATGCACGCGCTGGAGGAATACGGCGTCATGCACGTGAAGCTGTATGAAGATATCGCCAGACACGGGGAGATCGCCACCAGCTACGATTACCCGGTGATGGTTAACGGCCGCTATGTCATGAGCCCTTCCCCCCTGCCCAAATTCGACAACCCCAAGATGCACCAGAGCCCGGCCTTGCAGCTCTTCGGCGCGGGCCGGGAAAAGCGGGTCTACGCCATCCCGCCCTACACGGACGTGCGCAGCCTGGATTTTGAAGACTACCCCTTCGGCGTGCAGCACTGGGACAGGCCTTGCGAGATCTGCGGGGCCACGGACACGTACCTGGATGAAATCATCGCGGACGACAACGGCACGCGCCTGTATGTCTGCTCGGACACGGACCACTGCGCCGCGCGTCTCGCGGCCATCCAAAACCGGCAAGGAGACTCCAATGGCTGAACCGGCTGTCAGCAGATTTCCCCTTCGCGGTGAAAAACCGCTCTTCAATGCGGAAGGGGGCCGTGAATTGCCCTTGGCGCAAGCAGGCTATGGTCTGTCCTTGGCACAAACAGGCCGTGAACTGCCTTTGGCCGCGCGGCCGCAGCCGTTCCCGGAACAGGGACTGCTGCACATTGAGGGCGTTTCCAAATATTACGGCAGCCGTGTCGGCTGCAAGGACGTCAGCTTCGAGCTCTGGCCCGGCGAAGTGCTGGCCATTGTCGGGGAATCCGGCTCCGGCAAAAGCACGCTGCTGAACCTTGTTTCCGGCCGCATGGCCCCGACCTCGGGCAGGGTTCGCTACCGGGACGCTTCCGGCGCGCTGCTGGACATCCACAACCTGCCGGAAGCGGCCCGCCGTCGTCTTTTGCGGACCGAGTGGGGCTATGTGCACCAGAACCCGCGCGACGGGCTGCGCATGCGCGTCTCCGCCGGGGGCAACATCGGCGAGCGGCTCATGGCCTGCGGAAACCGGCATTACGGGAACATCCGGGAAACGGGCCTCTCCTGGCTCGGCCGGGTGGAGATCGGCGCGGACCGCATCGACGATACCCCGTCCGCCTATTCCGGCGGCATGCAACAGCGCCTCCAGATCGCGCGTAACCTCGTCTCCGCCCCCCGGCTCGTGTTCATGGATGAGCCTACAGGGGGATTAGATGTTTCCGTGCAGGCGAAGCTCCTGGATCTCGTCCGCACTCTGGTCCGGGAAATGGGCCTCTCGGTGGTGCTCGTCACGCACGATCTTGCGGTGGCGCGGCTTCTGGCGCACCGGCTCATGGTCATGCGGCGCGGCGAGGTGGTGGAGACCGGCCTCGCGGACCAGGTCCTGGACGACCCCCGGCATGAATACACGCAACTGCTCGTTTCATCCATTTTGCAAGGATAACAGCCATGAGCCAAAACACTGCCGATACCCCGCACGTCGCGGTCCGGAACCTGTCCAAGACCTTCGTGCTCCACGCCCAGGGCGGCGCGGTCATTGACGCCTTCCACGGGCTGAACCTTGACGCCTGGGCCGGGGAATGCCTTGCGCTGCACGGCCCCTCCGGCTCCGGCAAGTCCACGCTGCTGCGCTCTCTCTATGCCAACTACAAGCCGACGGCCGGGAGCATCGTCGTCCGTCACGGCCGGACCCGGGTCGATATGGTCACCGCCGAGCCGCGCACGGTTCTGGAAGTCCGGCGCGAGACCATGGGCTATGTCAGCCAGTTTCTGCGGGTCATCCCCAGGGTTTCGACCATCGACATTGTGGCCGAGCGGCTGACGGAACAAGGGATAGACGCGGAAGAAGCCCGGGAACGGGCCGGGGAACTGCTGAACCGGCTGCGCATTCCCAAACGCCTCTGGAACCTGGCCCCGGCCACCTTTTCCGGCGGGGAGCAGCAGCGGGTCAATATCGCGCGCGGGTTTATCCGGGAATACCCCATTCTGTTGCTGGATGAACCCACGGCCTCCCTTGACGGCAAAAACCGCCAAACCGTGGTGGAGTTGATAGGCGAGGCCAAGGCCAGAGGCGCGGCGGTCATCGGGATTTTCCACGACGACGAGGTCCGCGAGACCGTGGCGGAACGCACTTTCGCCTTTGGAAAACAGCGGGAAAAGGAGGCGGCCCATGCCTGACAGCAAGAATTCTCCCACCGGCGCGGCCCTGCCGGGCGTGCTCGTGTATGTGGTCGGCCCCTCGGGCGCCGGCAAGGATACCCTCATCGCCCGCGTGCAGGATATGCCCACCGGCTCCCTGGAAACGCGGCCCCTGCACGTCGCCCGGCGGCGCATCACCCGCCCGGCCGGGGGCAGCGCGGAAAACCACCACGAAATGACGGATGCCGAATTCGCCCGCGCCCTCCAAAAAGGCGAATTCGTCATGCACTGGGAAAGCCACGGCCTTTCCTACGGCATCAGCAGGGAGATAGACGGCTGGCTCGCGGCCGACGCCGTGGTCATCGTGAACGGCTCGCGCGAATACCTGCCCGAGGCCGCAAAAATGTACCCCCACCTGGTCCCGGTGCTCATCCGCGTGACCCCGGAAGCGCTGCGCCAACGCCTCGCCGCGCGGGGCCGGGAGACAGCCGGAGAAATAGACGAGCGCATCCGCCGCGCGGCGCTGGCCGTGCCGGACGTTCCGGGGCTGGTCGTCATCGATAATTCCGGGCCGCTGGAGAGCGCCGTCGCGGCCTTTTCCCGTCTTATCCTGAACCTGCGGGAAGACACGGCCATGCCGCATGCTTTTGCAGCATCCCCCGCGTCCGCAGCCTCCCGCGCCGCCTGACGCAGCCCGCGCCGCATTGCCGAAGCCCTGCTCCCAACACGGAACAGGGCTGTTTTGTTTCCAAAGAACCATGCGACGGTCATCGTTCCGCAACATTGGCGGCATAGGCTGCCTTCATATCGTGAAACAAAAGGAGAAGCGCATGCTCACCATACAGAATTTCACCAAGACCTTCGCCGCCCACCGGGCGCTTGATTCCGTATCCGTTTCCGTCAACCCCGGCGAGATGGTCGCCCTTATCGGCGCTTCCGGCTCCGGCAAGTCCACGCTCCTCCGCCACATTTCCGGCCTGATGCGCGGCGACAAAAACGGCGGCAGCATCGCGGTAATGGGTAAAACCGTGCAGCGCGGCGGGCGTCTCAGGGGCGACATCCGGAAAATCCGGGCGGACGTCGGCATGATTTTCCAGCAGTTCAACCTGGTGGACAGGCTCAACGTGTACACCAACGTCATGCTCGGCGCTCTGGGCAGAACCCCGATCTGGCGGACCATGCTCGGCCTGTTCCGCGAGGAGGACAGGCGGCTCGCCTTTGAAGCCCTTAACCGCGTGGGCATCGTGGACAAATCGTACCAGCGCGCCTCCACCCTGTCCGGCGGGCAGCAACAGCGCGCGGCCATTGCCCGCGCTTTGGTGCAGAAGGCCAAACTGCTGCTGGCCGACGAGCCCATCGCCTCGCTCGACCCGGAATCCTCCCGCCGCGTCATGGAGATCCTGGCGGACATCAACACGCGGGACGGCATCACGGTCCTGGTGACGCTGCACCAGGTCGATTACGCCATCAAATACTGCAAACGGACCATCGCCCTCAAGGACGGCAAGATCGTGTACGACGGCCCATCCGCCGCCCTCACTCCCGCCTTCCTGCGGGAAATCTACGGCGCGGCCAGCGAGGAAATGTTCGCGCCCATGACGGAAAAAGCAGCCCCAAAAGCGGACCAGGGGGGGGGGGCCGCAAAACCCCGCCTCAAAGCCCCCGTGCGGATACCCGTCACCACGACGAATCCCGTCGCGGCCTAGGGAGCACTGCTTAATGGTCTTTTTGCCCTTTGCCCGCGTCAGGCTCGTCCCGTGCGAAGCTCATGTATGTCCTGATACACTTCGCTCCGCCCGGAACTCGCCTTCCTCGACAAAGAATAAAAATTCTCATTAATCAGCGCTCCCCTAAAACAACACACACCATCGCAAAAGGAGATTTCAGAATGATTACGGTCTTTCGCAAAATTTTCGTAACGTCGATCATCGGCCTCTTGGGCATGTGCTTCATTCTCTACGCTTCCGTCGCCCACGCCGCGGACAAGCGTGTGCTCAACTTCGGCATCATCAACACCGAGGCCTCGCAAAACCTGCGCTCCGTGTGGGAACCCTTTCTGAAAGACATGGAAGCGCGCACCGGCTACACCATAAACGCCTTTTTCGCTTCGGACTACGCCGGGGTCGTCACGGCCATGCAATACGACAAGGTCCAGCTCGCCTGGTACGGCAACAAGTCGGCCATGGAAGCCGTGGACCGGGCCAAGGGCGAAGTCTTCATGCAGACCACCAGCTATGACGGCTCGGACGGCTATTACTCCCACCTCGTCGCCAACGTGGATTCCCCGCTGAACACCGTGGAGGACGTCATCGCAGGCGCGAAAGACCTGACCTTCGGCAACGGCGACCCCAACTCCACCTCCGGCTTCCTGGTTCCGGGCTATTACGTGTTCGCCAAAAACGGCCTGGACCCCAAGAAAATGTTCAAGCGCACGCTCAACGCCAACCACGAAACCAATGCCCTGTCCGTTGCCAACAAGCAGGTGGACGTCGCCACCTGCAACAACGAGGCCCTCGAACGCCTCGAACTGGCGCACCCTGAAAAGCGCAAGCTGATTAAGGTCGTCTGGACTTCTCCCCTCATCCCGAGCGACCCGCTGGTCTGGCGCAAAGACCTGCCCGAGGACGTCAAAAAAACGCTGCGGGAATTCTTCATGACCTACGGCGCCAAGGGCACACAGACCGCCCATGAGAAGGAAGTGCTGAAAGCCTTGCAGTGGGGTCCGTTCCTGGCCGCCACCGACGACCACCTCCTGCCCATTCGCCAGCTCGAGCTTTTCAAGGCCAAAGGCAGCCTGGCCGCGAACACCGACATGAACGAAGCGGAAAAAGCCGCGAAGATCAAGGAAATCGACGACAAGTTGGTCGAACTCGGCACCCGCATGGCGGTCATCAAAAAATAAGAACAAAACGCCGCCTCCGGCGGCGCGGCCGTGCCCGGCCAAACGGGACGGCCCGCGCCGGAAGGCGGCAGGGAATCACGATGAGCAGTACTACTCTTGCACCCTCTCCCGCCGCCGCGCCGAAGCAAACGCTTTTCTCCTGCCTGGGGTGGGGCCTCGGTCTGGCGGTCCTGGCCTGGTCGTGGAACGGGGCGGAAATCCGGCCCATGGCGCTGTTCACGGACGCCGCCAACATGGTCATGTTCGCGAAGGATTTTTTCCCGCCGGACTTCGCCGACTGGCGCCTGTATGTGGAAGAGATGGCCATAACCATCCAGCTGGCCGTGTGGGGCACCTTCCTGGCGGTCATCTTCGCCGTGCCCTTCGGCATTCTCAGTTCCGACAACATCGTTCCCTGGTGGGTCTACCAGCCGGTGCGCCGCCTGATGGACGGCTGCCGCGCCATCAATGAAATGGTCTTCGCCATGCTGTTCGTGGTGGCCGTGGGCCTCGGCCCCTTTGCCGGGGTTTTGGCGCTCTTCGTGCACACCACCGGGGTCTTGTCGAAACTCTTTTCCGAGGCGGTGGAAGCCATTGACCCGCAGCCCGTGGAAGGCATCCGCGCGACCGGCGCCCTGGGCGTGGAGGAAGTGATCTTCGGCGTCATCCCGCAGGTGATGCCGCTCTGGATCTCCTTCGCGCTCTATCGGTTTGAATCCAACATCCGCTCCGCCACCGTGGTCGGCATGGTGGGCGCGGGCGGCATCGGCGTGATCCTCTGGGAACTTATCCGGGGGTTCTATTTCGCCAAAACCGCGGCGGTCATGGCCATCATCATCGCGGTGGTGGTCGTTTTCGACCTTCTCTCGCAATGTTTGCGCAAACGCTTTGTATGAGGAAACAGCCATGCTGACACACACGTTTCATAACGGCCATATTTTATCCGACATGGGGGAAGTGCGCGCCCTTTCGTTCGAGGGCGCGCACGTGGCGGACCATTGCGCCCGCCATTGCACCGGGCACGGCGCGCCGGATTCCACGGACCTTGAGGGCGATTATCTCATCCCGGGCCTGGTGGAACTGCACACCGACAACCTGGAAAAACATTTCGTGCCGCGCACGGGTGTGAGCTGGCCCGTGGGGCTCTCCTCGGTGGTCGCGCACGATGTGCACATGGTCGGCTCCGGCGTGACCACGGTTTTTGACGCGGTGACCGTCGGGGAGCCGGGCAACAAGCACATGCGGCAGGAAATCTTCCACTCGAGCCTGGACGCGTTGGAAGACGCGGAAGAAGCCGGCCTTCTGCGGGCGGACCACTACCTGCACCTGCGGTGCGAAATCGCGGGCGACGACGTCATAGACCGGGTGGAGCCGCTGCTGGGCCGGAAAAACCTGAAGCTGTTCTCGGTCATGGACCACACGCCGGGCCAGCGGCAGTGGCGCGACCTGGAGGCGTACAAGCGGTACTGCAACATCCAGCACGAGCCGGAACACCTGATTCAAGAACGAATAGACGGGCTGCGCGCGCTCCAGGCCAAAAACGCCCGGGGAAATCTTTTGGAAATCATCCATATCTGCCGGAAAAACGGCTTCCCTCTCGCCAGCCACGATGATACCACAACCGAACACGTGCGGGAAAACGCAGCGCAAGGCATGCGGATAGCGGAGTTCCCCACCACGCTGGAAGCGGCGCGGGAAGCGCGGTCCCTGGGGCTTTCCATCGTCATGGGCGCGCCCAACGTGGTGCGGGGCGGCTCGCATTCCGGCAACGTGGCGGCCGTGGAACTCGCCCGCGAGGGCCTCTTGGACATCCTCTCCTCGGACTACATGCCCGCGAGCCTTTTGCACGCCGCCTTCATGCTGCCCTCCCTCGCGGGTATCCCCTTGCGCGACGCGCTGCGCACCGTGACGCTGGCCCCGGCCAGGGCCGTGGGCCTGGAAGACCGGGGAGAACTCGCTCCCGGCAAACGCGCGGACGCCGTGCGGGTGCGCCTCGTCAACGGCGTGCCCATGGTCCGGGCCGTCTGGCGGGAAGGAAAACAGGTGTTGTAACCCATGAAAGCACCGCGCTATGCCGTTTACCATGTGCCCGAGCGGGGGTCCGCCCTCGAGCGCCTGGGCTCCTCCCTGCTGGGCAGGGACATTCACGGCGTGAGCCTTCCGGCGCAACCGGACCTGGGCGGCCTCACGGCGGAGGAATTGTTTTCGCTGACGCGGGACGCCAGGCGCTACGGGTTGCACGCCACGCTCAAAC
Organism: uncultured delta proteobacterium; assembly: GCA_900079685.1. NCBI lineage: Bacteria > Deltaproteobacteria > uncultured delta proteobacterium. The sequence goes on along the minus strand of LT599018.1, from coordinate 2,896,267 downwards.
CGCCGTTTTTCCTGCAACCCGGCATGACGGAGCACGATCTCATCGACGCCGCCGAAGCGTTCACCGCCGCAAGACGGCCGCTCCCGCTGCCCGCCCTGGCTGTCACCCGCATCGGCTCCTTTCTCGCCCTTACCGTCCACCCGAGGAACGACGCGGAAGCGGAAGAAGCGGAAAACGTCCGGATTCTGGCCAGGGAAGCGGTCGCCTTTTTCGACGGTTTCCGCGCTCCTCCTTCCGAGGAGGAATTAAACCGGCGGCGCGCAAAGGGCCTGACGCTACGCCAGGAGCGGTATCTTTGGCGCTGGGGATACCCTTACGTCTTTGACGAGTTCCGCTTCCACATCACCCTGACGGACAGTATCCGGGACCCGATTCTCGCCGCCGCGCTGGAAGCGAATTTGCGGTTGTACCTGGCCCCCGCCTGCAAAAACAACTGGATAGAAGCCATCACCGTCTGCCGCAGCGACGGGGAAGGCAACTTCACGGTCCTGCACCGGGCGCCGTTCCCCACCGGGATATCCTCCGCCCTGTACGCGGCGCAACCCGCGCCGCACATTCTTTCCGGAAAAGACTCCCCGGCGTGACGGGCCGCTGATGCGCCTGCTCCCGGCGCCGCCGCCGGGTGTTTTTTTGGGAAAAAAGCCCTCTTCTCCGCACCGCGGATTTTCCCCGGCGGCGCGCCGGCTATTCTGACGCAAGCCGCATAGAGGCGCCGCCTTTCCGTTGCAAGGCGTCAAACCGGATGAGCGCCCAACTCAGCGCCAGCAGGTACACCCCCGCGAACACGCAGAGCAGCGCGCTGACGTGATGCGGCGCGCCGATGGCGATGCGCATGAGAAGCGTGCTCACGGCGAACCCGGAATTCCGGAACGTGGCCTGGAAGGACGGCGCGAAATACTGCCCCACCAAAACGAGCAGAATATCCGTGAATATCAGGGTGGTGTAGAAAATTTCAAAAAACACGGTTTTGCCCCCGGCAAAGACGACCGTATGGACGTCGTAGCAGAGCGCCCCGCAAAAAACGAACAGCAGGAACAGGGAAATGCATTTTTTTGTGCTTACGTACCCCTGCATGTCCCGGTAGCTGTGGATGTAGTGCCAGCGGGCGAACAGAATCCGGATGACGAACAGCGCAAGGCCCGAGACGGCCGTCAGGCCTATCTGCGTCAGGATGAGCCAGTCCCGCTCCAGCGCGACGTGGGAATTGAGCAGGCTTATGTCCGTGAAGGATTCGCGCAGGAGCAACAGCGCCATGATTTCAAGCTGTTTGCCGACAGCCAGAGAGACCGAATCGGAAAGCGCGAAGATGAGCTCGATGACTTCCACCGCCAGCACGAGGCTGAAGGCCAGGCGCACGGCGGCAAAGATGTCGCTCGGCAGCAGCGCGGCGACGGACGGCGGCAGGAGCGCCGCGCGGTTCAGGAGTATCAGGCTTGTCGCCAGGATGAAAAAGGCCAGCAGGCACAGCGACACCCGGCGCGAGGTTTCCCTTCTGTCCCAGAAACGCCTGATCCGGTCGTGCATCCCGGCGGGAAAGGACAGTAAGAAAGCGTCTCTGTTACGGCTGTCGTCCATGCCCTACCATTTCCGGTTTTGCAGCCGGTCGCGGAGCACGATGGCCAGGAGGTTCATGCCCAGCACCAGGACGATCAGCACCAGCGCCGTGCCGTACTGCAACGGCATGGTTTTCTCGATGTCCGTGCCGGAGGTCGCGAGCACGTACATGTGGTTGGAAAGCGCCATGACCGGGCTGAGCAGGGAATCCACGTCCTTTTTGGTGAAAAAGACCACGGCCGTGAACATGATGGCCGCTGTTTCCCCGGCGGCGCGCGCAAGGCCCAGGATGGCCCCGGTCAGCATGCCGGGGAGCGCCGCGGGCAACACCACCCGGGCGATGGTCTGGCTCTGGGTCGCGCCGAGCGCGAGGGAGGCTTCCCGGTAGGTCCCGGGCACCTGGCGCAGGGCTTCCTCCGCCGTGCCGATGATGACAGGAAGCGTTAAAACGGCCAGGGTCAGGATGCCCGAAAGCAGGGAGATGCCCAACCCGCAGTAAATGACGAAAAAGCTCATGCCGAACAGGCCGAACACGATGGACGGCACCCCGGCGAGGTTATTCACGCCCAGCCGGATATACCCGGCGAACCGCGACCTGCCCGCATACTCGTGCAGGTACACGGCCGAAGCCACGCCGAGCGGGAAGGAGATGGCCAGCGCGCCGAAGGCCAGGAGCGCCGTGCCCACGATGCAGGGCCAGATGCCGCCCGCGGTCATGGCCCTGGCGGGCGGCGCGGTCAGAAATTCCCAGGAAATGGCGGGCAGGCCGTTCCAGACCAGGAAGACGCAGACGCTGAACAGGGCGAACATGTTGATGAACGCCGCCAGGCGGAGAAAGGAAAACATGACCGATTGCCTGGTCAGGCGGCTTTTGACGGTTGTGCTGCGGAACATGCGGTAAGTCCTCTTTACCCCGGCTAATCCAATGACTGTCTGTTCTTTTCCGTTATCCGCTGGGCGATGATGTTGAACGCCAGCGTGAAGAGGAAAAGAACCATCCCTATGGCGAACAGCGCGTGGTAGTGCTCGCCCCGGAACGAGGCTTCCGCCATTTCCGCCGCGATGGCGGCGGGCATGGGCCGGACCGGGGCGAACAGGGAATGCGGGATGATGCCCGCGCCCCCGGCCACCATCAGCACGACCATGGTCTCGCCGATGCTCCGCGACATGCCCAGCATGCAGGCCGTGCCGATGCCGGAAAAGGCCGCCGGAATGACCACCCGGATGGTGGTTTCCCAGCGCGTCGCGCCGAGAGCGAGCGAAGCTTCGCGCAAGGAAGCCGGTACGGCGTGCAGCGCGTCCTCGGCGATGGAGCAGATGGTGGGCACGCTCATGAACGCCAGCATGAGCCCGGCGTTAAAGAGGTTCAGCCCGGTATCCGCGTCGAACCAGTTTTGCAGGAGCGGCGCCATGATGACCATGCCGAAGAACCCCACCACCACCGAGGGGAGCGCCGCCAAAAGCTCGATGACGGGCTTCACGATCCGGCGCACGGTCCGGGGCGCTATTTCCGTCAGCCAGGCGGCGGTCATCACGCCGAGCGGGATGGCCATGGCGGAAGAAACCACCGTCACCGCCACCGACCCGGCGATAAGGGGCAGGATGCCGAATTCCGGCGGCTCGGCAGTGGGGTACCAGCCCATGCCGAGGAAGAAATCCTTCGGCGACAGGATGGCGAAAATAGGCAGCCCTTCCATGAACAGGAAGATCATAATCAGGGCCAGGAACAGCAGGGAACACCCGGCTATGCCCGCCAGGACCCGGCGGATGAGCGCTTCCTTGCGGGCATAGCTCAGGACGGTCATTACACGATACCTACTTGATTGAAGTTACTTCTGCAGGGGAATGTAGCCGACTTCGGAAACCGCTTTCTGGCCCTTCTGGGGGTCAAGCAGGAAGTCCACCAGTTTCTTGGAAGCGCCGGAAGGCTGGCCGTTGGTGAAGATGTACAGTTCGCGGGCAATGGGCCATTGCTTGGAAAGCGCCGTGGCCGGGGTGGCTTCCACGCCATTGACGTCGAGCTTTTTCAAGGACTTGTTCAGGTACCCGAACCCGATGTAGCCGATGGATTTCTTGTTCTTGGAGACGGCCTGGGCGACCGCGCCGTTGGAAGCCTGCAACAGGGCGGAAGGCGCGACCTTTTCCTTTTTCATGATGATGTCGGCCCAGGTTTCGTAGGTGCCGGAGGAAGTATCGCGGGAGATGACCACGATTGTGTCGTCCTTGCCGCCCAGTTCCTTCCAGTTGGTGATCTTGCCCGCGTAAATGTCGCGCAGCTGCTCGGTGGTGAGCGCCTTGACCGGGTTTTCAGGATGCACCACCGGGACCAGCGCGTCAACGGCCACCGCGGTTCTGACCGGGGTCACGTTCTTGGCCTTGCCCTGTTCCACTTCGGTTTCCTTGATGTCGCGGGAGGACATGGCGATGTCGCACAGCCCTTCGTTCAGGGCCTTGATGCCGTTGCCGGAGCCGCCGCCCGAGATGGCCAGGCTGATGCCGGGGTTGGCGGCCATGAAGGCTTCACCGGCTTTTTGCATGACGGGCAGCACCGTGGTGGAGCCGCTGATGATGATTTCCTGCTGCGCGGCGAAAGCCGGCGCGGCCAACAGGCCGGAAAGAACCAGTGAAAGAGCTATTGCGATGCGTTTCATAAATAGATTACTCCTTTGAGTGCATGGTAACAATGCGGTCACAGCGCTCGTCGCGGTGCCGCGTTGGGGAGACTATGGCGTTCTTGTGTTACATCCGTGTTACGGAACCATGGTTTCCTGATGACGGTTTTGTCACACAATCGTCACGCAACCTCCGTACTATCGCCGCACTTCATGGGCATTGTGACAACCGTACGACGGCGTGGACAGTATTTTCAAACGGGAGCGGCTTCATGGCGGAAGCGACAATTCTCATCGTGGAAGACGAAAAGGATATCCGGGAACTGCTTGCCTACAGCCTGGCGCGGGAAGGGTTCACGGTCCTCGAGGCGGATAACGGCGTGACCGCCCTCAGCCTGGCGGCCATGAAGCGGCCGGACCTGGTCATCCTGGACCTGATGCTGCCCGGCATGGACGGGCTCGGCGTGTGCAGGCAGATGCAGCGGGACCCGGCAACGGCCGATATCCCGGTCATCATGCTGACGGCCAAGGGCGAGGAAGTCGACCGCATCGTCGGGCTGGAGCTGGGGGCCGCGGACTACATCGTCAAGCCGTTCAGCCTGCGGGAAGTCGCCTTGCGCATCCGCGCGGTGCTCAAACGCGGGAACGCCGAGGCCAAACCCGCCGTGCTGCACTGCGGCCCCATAACGCTGGACCCGGTCAGCCACACCGTCCGGGTGGACGGCGCGGACGTGGACCTGACCGTCACGGAATTCCGCCTTCTTGAAGACCTGTTGCAAAACCTCGGCAAGGTCAGAGACAGGGAACAGATCCTGACGGCCGTCTGGGGCCACAGTTTTGAAGGATACTCCCGGACCGTGGATACCCACGTCCGCCGGCTGCGGGCCAAACTCGGCGAGGGAGCGGATTTGATCGAGACGATTCGCGGCATCGGGTACCGGGCCAAAGGAAACAAATCATGATAACCACTCGCGGCACCTTGCAGGCCCGGCTTCTCTGGGCCTTCGCCCTGGTGACGGTCATCGCCGTCGCGCTGCCCGCCGTCCTTTCCCGCAACACCTTGTACCACGACCGGCTGGAACTGGAGAGCCGCCAGGCCATGGCGCAGGTCACGGCCATCAGAAGCATGCTGGACGCGGGCGCGAACGACGTGCAGATCACCGCCGTGCTGGGCACGATCAAGGAAATGGGGGAGCGCCTGACCGTGGCCGACAAGGACGGCAAGGTCATCCACGATTCCCACCTTGAAGGCCCGGCGTTGCAGGAGCTGGACAACCACAACGACAGGCCGGAAATAGAAGCGGCCCTTGCGACCGGCCAGGGCGTCTCCATCCGCCACAGCAACACGCTCGGCATAGACGCCGTGTACGCGGCGCAGCGGATGGCGAACGGGAGCACGCTCCGCCTCGCCGTGCCGCTGGCCGGCATCCGGCGCAATATCGAAAAACACCTCTCCGCCCTCACCCTGACGCTGGCAGGCGTTGCGGCGCTCTGCCTGCTGCTCTCCGTGTACATCACCCGCCGGTTCAGGGGCGGCATCGACACCATGGCGGAGGTGGTCGCGGCCATCGCCAAGAACAAGGGCGGCCGCAGGCTCCTCAAGGTGCCGGGCAGGGAATTCCTGCCCCTTGCCTACGCCGTCAACAGAATGGCCGAGAACATCGAGGAATACGTCACCACCACCACGGACCAGCACACCCAACTCGAGGTCATTCTCGAAAGCATGCATGAAGGCATCCTGGTTCTCGGCCCCACGGGCAATATCCGGCGGTATAACCGGGCCATGCGCACCCTGTTTCCGGCCATCGCCGAAGCCGAGGGCAAACAGCTCATCGAGGCTCTGCCTGTCCCGGCCCTGCAGCGCCGCGTCGAAGAGATACTCCAGGGCAAAACCGCCGCCCGGGATGGTGAAGAGGCCGTCCACTTCGAGCGCGACGGGCGTTTTCTGGTCGCGCACATATCCCGGCCCGTGGAAAAAAACCAGTCGCTGGGCGCGGTGATCGTCATATACGACGCCACGGCCATCATGCGGCTTGAACGCGTGCGCAGGGACTTCGTGGCGAACGTCTCCCACGAGCTGCGCACTCCCCTGACGGCCATTTCCGGCTACGCGGAAACCCTGATGCACCTTGAGGAGATGGACCCGGCGCACCGGAACTTCGCCGCCATCATCCACAAACACGCCCAGGCCCTGGGCCGCGTCATCAGTGATTTGCTCGCCCTCACCCGCATCGAGGACGCGAAGGAAAAAATACCGCTCGCGCCCGTATTGCCGGAGCAGCCGCTGCACGAAGCCATGCGGCTCTGCGCGGATCTGGCGGCAAGCAGACGGGTGCGGTTCGCGGTGGAGTTGGAAGACGGGGTATCCGTCATGGGCAACGCGTCGCTCCTCACGCAGGTGTTCCGCAATCTTTTTGAAAACGCCTGCCGCTATTCCCCCGAGGGCGGCGAGATCGTCGTTTCCGGCCGCGTCACCGGGAAGGAGATGCTCTTCTCCGTGAAAGACCAGGGACCGGGCATCCCCCAGGAAGAGCTGACCCGGATCTTCGAACGGCTGTACCAGGTGAAGAAGCAGCGCAACAGCGGCTCTTCCGGCATCGGGCTGGCGATCAGCAAGCACATCATCGAACGCCACGGCGGCACAATATGGGCGGAAAGCCCCTACCAGGGCTTTGCGACGGCCATGCTCTTCACGCTCCCGGTGGCGGGAAACACTTGAACCAACCCGGACATCAGGGCCAGACATGACGACAAACACAAAACTGCGGGCGCGGAACATCGACTTTTACTACGGCCGGCACCAGGCGCTCCACGGAATCAACCTGGATTTCGCGGAAAACAAGGTCACCGCGCTCATCGGCCCTTCCGGCTGCGGCAAAAGCACGTTTCTGCGCTGCCTGAACAGGATGAACGACCTTATCCCCGGCGCGCGGGCCGAGGGGGAAATCCTGCTCGACGGCGAAGACATCAACACAGGGCAGACGGACGTCGTTTCCCTGCGGCGCAAGGTCGGCATGGTGTTCCAGAAGCCGAACCCCTTCCCCAAGACGATTTTTGAAAACGTGGCCTACGGGCTGCGCGTCACCGGGGAAACCAAAGCCTCGGTGATCGAGGACAAGGTGGAGGAATCCCTGCGCCGGGCGGCCATTTTCGAGGAAATCAAGGACCGGCTGCACGCCTCTGCCCTCGGGCTTTCCGGCGGGCAGCAGCAGCGCCTCTGCATCGCCCGCGCGCTCGCGGTGGAGCCGGAGGTGCTGCTCATGGACGAGCCGGCCAGCGCGCTCGACCCCATAGCCACGCAGAAAATTGAGGAAAGCGTGCATGAGCTCAAAAGCCAGCTCACGATCATCATCGTGACGCACAACATGCAGCAGGCGGCCAGAATCTCCGACCGGACCGCGTTTTTCTACATGGGCAAACTCATTGAAGAGGACGCCACGGACACCATGTTCACGCGGCCTTCGCTGAAACAAACGGAAGATTACATCACAGGGAGGTTCGGCTGATGCACGAAAAAGAAACCCAACTCCAGCAGATGCTGACGCAGTTGCGGACAAAACTGCTCATGATGGGCGCGGCCGTGGGCATCGCGCTGGACGAAGCCTGCACCGCCCTGGAAGAAGGCAACCTGGTCCGCGCGGCGGCGGTCGTGGACGGCGACGCCGCCATCAACGCCATGGAGAACGAAATCGACGAGCTGGCCCTGTCCATCCTCGTGCGCAACCAGCCCGTGGCGCACGACCTGCGGTTCGTCGTCGGCGCGCTGCGCATGGTGATCGACCTGGAACGGATAGGCGACGAAGCCGCGAGCATCGCGGAGAGGACCGTGACCATGGAAAAATCCTTGCCGACCGGGGTCATGCAGGCCGCCGGGGTTCTCATGCGCTCGGCGATTTCCATGTACGTGCAGGCCATGGACGCCTTCCGCACGGCGAACAAGGACGGTGCCTTGCGGCTCTGCCGGGTGGACGACGAGATAGCCCGCCAGGAAATGGCGGCCCTGCAACGGGTGATGGAGCATTTTTGCGGGGAGCCTGGTGGGGAGCCGGGCGAGGGGCGCAAAGGCCTGAGCTACGAGGGGATGAACGGCATCCTCATCTGCCGGTCCCTCAACCGCGTCTGCCGCCGGTGCGCCAACATCGCGGAACACACCTACTTTGTCGTGGAAGGCGTCAACATCAAGCACCAGACGCCAGCGAAATAAACATGCCCGAAAAGCGCGCGAACGGGCGGCAAAGAGAAAGAGCGGCGTCACCCCGCCCGGCAACGCCGTTACCAGATGGGGTTGATGACGCCGCCTTCCCTTTTCAGCAGGCTTACCAGAATCTCCAGGCCCTTTTTGAAGGTGTTCATATCCGGCGGGCCGGTAATGGATATCCGGATGCTGTTCGGCGCGTCTGTTCCCGGCACGGCGAGCCTGTCGGTGGCAAACACGCGCACCCCGGATTTTTCCGCCATATATTCGAAGTCCCGGCTCTTCCATGAGTCCGGCAGGTGCAGCCAGGCATAAATGGCCTGCTCCGAACTGATCACGTCAAACTCCGCGAACTTGTCCTGCAGAAGGCTCACCCGCCGGGCGACCTCCTTGCGCTTCTGCTCGACGGCTCTCTCCGCCATGCCGCTGGTAATGCATTCGCAGACCACGGCAACGCACAGCGGCGGCACCGTCCACATGTTCTCGACAATGGCCTGGGCCAGCCGGGTATGAAATTTCGGCGCGGCGTGAATGAACCCCACCCGTAACGCGGAATACATCACGGTTGAAAAACTGGAGAAAAACATGCTGCTTTCAGGGAGCAACGCGGAGACAGTGCTGCTGTTCCCGTCCTCAGGGGATGCGTAGGAACCGTCTTCGACCAGAATGAGGTGATGGCGTTCGATAACCTTGGCCAGCGCCTCCTGGCGCTTGGCGGGGAGCACCTTGACGCTCCCGTACTGGATGCCCGCCTTGAGATAGAGGCCCTTGATTTCCTCACTCTGGCACAGCGCGTCCAGTTCCTCGGGAATCATCCCGTCGCCATCCATTTTCACGGCCTTGAGATCAAAGCCCAAATGCTGCGCGACAGATATGACGCTGGGGTTGGTCATCTGGTCAACGGCAATTTTGTCGCCGTACCTGAAAAACGTATGGAAAATGGTACCCAACGCATGCGGGTGCCCCGCCGCCATAAGCAGGGTATCCGCCGTCGCGTCCACGCCGTAGCGCCGCATCCACCCGGCCGCGACTTCCCTGTGGTGCGCGTACCCGAACGGCGCGAAGCTTTTCACCAGCGCGTCCACATCCTCTTCATGGATGATTTTTTGCAGCACCGGCCGGACGCTGGGCTCCTCCAGAAACAAGGGCATGGGCACGCCCATCTCGATCACCGGTCCCTGCCAGGCGGATGGCTCTGTCGCGGGAGCCATCGACAGGACAAAGGTGCCTTTGCCCACCATTGTCTTGATCAGCCCGCGCCGTTCCGCCTCCGCGTATGCCCGCGTGACGGTTGAAACCGTGACGCCGGTAATCTGGGCAAGCACCCGGTGGGTCATCAGCTTGCGGCCGGGGGGAATTTCCCCCGAAAGGATGTCGTTTTCCAGGGCATCCGCGATTTGCAGATATCGAGGCTTGCCCGATTCGACAATTTTGAAATCCCACATGGCACACCTCCTTCACTGCACCATGACAGTGGCTTGTCTTGTATCATACATTAAGTACTACACCCTCTCGAAAAACAAATCAATGGTTCGTACATTTCTCATTTGCGAATACCGGCTGCGGCGCGGCTATTTGTCTAATATTGTGATGATTTCCGGTGCAAAAAAAATAATCACACCATACTTGCCCCCGCCGGCAATAGTATTCGCATGGCGCTCAAAAAAAATGCCGCGCGGAGCGGCACGGCAAAACCGCCCCGCATTCCCGCGCCCTCCGGGCCGCATGGCGCGGCCGGCAGCCATGGCATCCGCGCCGCCGGCGCCCGCCACGCCGGGCGGCGCGGCGCAACGGAACCCGGCACGGCAAAACGCCGGAACAGGCGCGGGAATGGAGCGAATCGTTCGCGCGTAAATTTTTTGAATACGAAAAATAATAAAAACAATATCTTGTACACAAAAGTACGCAGCGGAGCAGAATATTTATCACAAAGAATATTTCTTTCTTGACTATTAACGCAGATTGTACGATACATATAGCAAAGGGTACCGGTACAATTTTAAATCAATTATCATTTAACAACAAACCCGTAAGCCATTAGTGGCAGGCACGCCGGGAGGGATATACAGGCAACCGTAGGGGAAAAAGTAAATTTGTTCAATCCGGATGACATGTTACTGTTTTTTTCATGCAACTGCCTGCTGTGTCAACATTCTGTAAGTGCCCCGCGGCAGACAACCACGTGAATGAAGAGCAACGGGGGTATTGATAATACCGCGAGTCTTGTTCACAGAGGAGGTGCAAAACTATGAGCGCTAACCTGAAAAACATCCTTCATCGTCTCGTACTCGACAGCCCCATACCCGCAAAGGCCCTGGCTGACGAAATCGGCAAGCCGTACTCGACATTGCTGCGCGAAACAAACCCGTACGACGCCGGCGCGAAGCTCGGCGTGGAAACCATGTTCGAAATCATCAAGCGCACCCATGATATGGGTCCCCTGGAATACATGGCAAACCAACTCGGGTATACGCTGGTCCAGGCCAGCAAGCCGCGCCGCAGCTTTGCACGGGTCCACGGCAAAACATCATGGTCCCGCATCGGGTCTGGACAGCTCTAGCCGAGCTGGAAGAGCCGCTTCCTGATGCAGGAATACGCCCTATCCGACCGGCTGTGGGACCTTATGAGAAAGACTGAAGGCAACCAAGCTACCAGACCGAAACAGGCGCGCTGCCCCAACCGCAGCACGCCTGTTTCTCATTCCGCCCGCCCGCGCGGGTAGCCCGATTGATTACTCTTTCGCCTCCTCGCCCCATGCGCGCCTGCTTTTCAGCACTTTTTTCCGCCCGCCCTGCCACGTGTGGCGCGTGAGCGCCGACGGTTCCATGGCGTCAAGCATTTTCCGGTACAAAGCAAGCGGCATCGCGAACGAAAGCTCGTCCGTCTTCATGAATTTGCGCGCGGAGAGGTCAAACCCGCCGATGACCGCGCGCTCCAGCCCCCTCTGCTGGTAAATCAACGGCCAGGCGATAATGTTCGTGCACCCCGCGCCAAAGGGCGAGGCCACGGCCTCGTGGCTGGCGGCCGCGTAGCAGGCGAGCGAGAACAGGCCCGCCAGGGCTTCCGGCCTTGCGAAAAACGCCACCACCAGCGGCAGGGATTCGTCGGTGAACTGCTCCAGCGGCTTGATGACGCAGTATTTGCCCGTGGCCGGCGGCGGGGTGGAATCCTCCATGAACGAGCGCATGGACGCCACCGACGGCAGGTAATGCTCGCCCTCGATGACCGTGCCGGGAATCCCGGTGGAAACGTAGTGCACGTTCGTTTCCAGATACGGGCCGCAGAGGCCCGAATAGAACCCGCCCCCCATGCAGCCGCTTTCCTCAAGGCTGAGCCAGGCCGCTTTTCTCTTTTTACGCGCCAGCCAGATATTGCCGATGATACAGGAAAAATCGTTAAACGCCGTGCTCCAGTCAATTTTTCCGGCGCTCTCCCGCTCGCGGGTAAAAATTTCCCCCGGTTTGGGGCCGAAACCGTCCGGCTTTTCGTCCGTGTAGTGGACGCCGAGAGGGCCTTCGTCGTGGCCCAACAGTTCCAGCAGCCGTTCCGTTTTCGTGTTGACCGCCTGCATTCCGCTCATGTGTACCTCGCTGCAATGGGTTCCGCGCCGCCGGTCCGGCGGCGCCCGATCACGGCTGGTTGCCCTCCGCGTATTCCACGAGGCGTTTGAAATCCAGCACCTCGAGCTTTTTTTTGGTGAACCGGCCGAGAATCCCTTCGGCCCGCAACGCGGCAAGGAGCCGGTTCATGGTCACCGGGTGCATGCCCAAAAGATCGCTGGCCATTTCCTGGGTCACGCTCGGCGTTACCACAAGGCCGCCGGGCGGTTGCGCATCCGCCTTGGGGCAGGCGTCCGCCAGATGCACCAGAAGGCGGGCCAGCCTGACGTCCAGACGCTTCGTGTTGCCGTGGGCGAACCGCCGCGTCATGGAACTGCTCATCGCGCCGAGCTGCTCCAGCATGTTCAGGAGCAGCTCGCGGGGGAGTTTTTCGTAAATGTCTTTTTTGGTGAAAAGATAGCAGACGCAGGGTTCCAGGGTCAGCCAGGAAACCATTGACGCGTTCTGCGTGAACATGCCGATAAGGCCGAGCAGGGATTTGCCGCGCAGGATGAAAAGGCGGCTCAGGCTTTCCGGCGACGCATACGTGGAAATAAGCACTTCGCCGGACTGGATGTAATAAATCAGATCGGATCGTTCCCCCGGGTGCAGCAGGGTGTGGTTGGCCGGATACGCGCGCCTGACGCCGTAATGCAGGTATTTTTCCCAAACATCGCCGGTACTGGTGATAATCGGCCCGGCTTGCGGCGTGTTCGTCATGCGGCCTCCTCGGTCGGCGCCATGCACCACAAAAGGGTCCTTCCACTCGGAGGTGTACCAGAAAAGCGCAGGGAATCAAAGCCATTCCGCGCCATTGCCGGAAAATTGCACAAAGTTAAAAAAAAATGACGCATCTTAGCCCAGACTAATTTTTTATTTCCCCGATAATCATAATTTGTTTTATAGATACATTCTAAGACCCCGCGACCCGCCGAGCCTTTTGTGATCTCTCCGGCCCGGCCGCGCGGCATACCGGCAACGTCAAACGGCACCAGGAGGCGCCATGAGCACAAGCCAGAACACCCTAGGCAATCCCCCCGCGGGCGGTCGCGCGGAAAACGTTAACAAAAAAGCGCCGCTTGCGGTGTATGCGCAATGGGCGCTGGCGGTGCTCATCCCCCTGGCCGTCTATGCCGGGTGTTCCGCGGGCGGGCTGCCGGTCAAGCAGACGCTCTTTTTCACGCTGACGTCCTCGGCCCTCGTGCTCTGGGCGCTCGGCCTCATGAGCGATACCTTTGTGGCCATCGCCCTGCCCATCTTCTATATCGTGCTCCAGGTAGGAAAACCCAACCAGATCCTCAATTCCTGGATGTCGTCCGTGGGCTGGATCGTGGTGGGCGGCCTCGTTTTCGCCAACATGATGATGCGCACGGGGCTGGCCAAACGCCTCGCCATCTGGGCGCTGTACATCACCAGGGGGTCCTTCAACCGGCTGCTCTGGGGCATCCTGCTGGCGGGCTTCGTCATCTGCCCGGCCATCCCGTCCATCATGGGCAAGGCCGCGCTCATCTCCGTCGTCTGCATTGGCATCTGCGAGGCGCTGAGCCTTGAACGGCAGAGCAAGGCGGCCTCGGCCGTCGTCCTGGCCGGGTTCATCGGCATCGCCACGTCCAAGATCGGCCTCCTGACCGGGGCCGCGGACATCACCATGTACGTCGGCCAGATGGCGCAGGTCATGGGCAAGCCGGTCAGCTGGGGCGAATATTTCCTGCACAACTTCCCCCTTTCCTGTATTTACGGCGTGCTGAGCCTTCTGACGCTGATCCTCGTGCTCCGGCCCAAAATGGATCAGGATTCCACCGCCTACGTGACAAAAGCCCACGCCGAGCTCGGCCCCATGGACACCGGCGAAAAAAAGACCGGCACGCTGATCCTTCTCCTGATCCTGCTCCTCCTCACGGACCGCTTCCACGGCCTGGACGCGGGGTGGATCATCATCATGCTGTCCTTTGTGGCCTTCATCCCGGCGGTGGGCCTTATGAACGAAAGCATCTTCCAGAAGATGTCCCTCGCCTCGGTCTTTTTCGTGGTGGGGTGCATGAGCATCGGCTCCGCGGCCAAGGCCTCGGGCGCGGACAAGATGCTGGTCGACGCCATCGCGCCCTTGTTCAAGGGGCAGTCCGGCCTGACCTCCATGCTGCTCGGCTACCTCGCGGGCTCGGCCATGAACCTCCTGCTCACGCCGCTCGCCGCCTTCTCCGCCATGACAGTCCCGCTCACGGAACTGGCCCTTGAGGTCGGGGTGAGCCCCATCCCGGTCATGTACGCTTTCTCCTACGGGCTCGAGCAGTACATCTTCCCTTATGAATACGCCGTGCTGCTGTTCTTCTACGCCACCGGCTGGGTGAACCTCCGGCACATCATGCTGGTCTTTTTCGTGCGCTTCATCGTCGCCTTCGTCCTCCTGGCGGCGGTCGCCTACCCCTATTGGAGCATGCTGGGCGTATTCGATCCGATAGTGAAATAGAAAAACGGGCGCGCACCCCGCGCCAAAGAACGTTACAAAAGCGCCGCGCGTGCGCTGCAACCGTTAACACGAGAAGGAGATATTCATGGGACACCCGACAATTTACCCCACCGGCGTGACGGTATACAACCCGGATAAATGCTGGAGCGGCTTTACCATCATGCCCGTCAGGGAACTGGGCGCATTGCTCATCGACATGAACGGCAGGGAAGTCCGCCTCTGGAAAGGCCTGCACGGCTTCCCGAACAAGATTTTCCCCGGCGGCCACGTGCTCGGCTCGCGGGGCCTGCGCAGCGGCAAGTACGGCATGCAGGACCAGGTCAACCTCGTTCAGCTGGACTGGAACGGCAAGGTCGTCTGGGAATTCGACAAGGTCGAGTACATTGAAGATCCGGGCGAAAAACCCCGCTGGATGGCCCGCCAGCACCACGACTACCAGCGTACGGGCAACCCCGTGGGCTACTATGCTCCAGGCCTTGAGCCGCAGAGCCTTTCGGGCAACACCTTAGTATTGTCCCACCGGAACCTCTACAACAAGAACATCTCCGACAAGCTGCTTCTGGACGACCTGGTCGTGGAAGTCACCTGGGACGGCGAAATCGTCTGGGAATGGCAGTGCAGCGACCATTTCGACCAGATGGGCTTCCGCGAAGCCGCGAAAAACGCCCTGTGCCGCGACCCGAACTACCGCCCGGTCGGCGGCGGCATGGGCGACTGGATGCACATCAACTCCATGAGCGTGCTCGGCCCCAACAAGTGGTACGACGCGGGGGATGAACGCTTCCACCCGGACAACCTCATCATGGACGGCCGCGAAGCCAACATCCAACTCATCGTCAGCAAAAAGACGGGCAAAATCGTCTGGCAACTCGGCCCGGATTATGACCGTACCCCGGAAGAAAGGGCCATCGGCTGGATCATCGGGCAGCACCACACCCACATGATCCCGCGCGGCCTGCCCGGCGAAGGCAATATTCTTATTTTCGACAACGGCGGCTGGGGCGGCTACGACAACCCCAACCCCGGCGCGCCCAAGGGCGTGAAAGCCGCGCTCCGCGATTACTCCCGCGTGCTGGAAATCGACCCCGTGTCCATGAAGATCGTGTGGCAGTATACTCCGGCGGAAGCGGGCTTCGCCATGCCCATGGACGCCAACCGCTTCTACAGCCCCTTCATCTCCGGCGCCCAGCGCCTGCCCAACGGCAACACCCTGATAACCGAAGGCTCGGACGGCCGCATATTCGAAGTGACCGCCCAGCACGAAATCGTCTGGGAATACATCTCCCCCTACAAGGGCAGTTTCCTGCCCATGAACATGATCTACCGCGCCTACCGGGTGCCCTACGAATGGTGCCCCCAGGCAGACAAGCCCGAGGAACGCGCCATCGAAGCGCTGAACCCGCAGACCTTCCGTGTGCCCGGCGCGGCCCCCTTCGGCGACCGCATCGCGGAAGTGGAAGTGGAAGGCGGAACCCTCCCCTTCCAGGGGTCCAACGCGCTGTGCGTCGCGAAAGACGACGAAACCTTCGACAAGTAAACCGGTGAGACGGTTCCCCGGAGCCTTGCGGCTCCGGGGAAAAACCCGAGAGGAAACAAGCATGTCCATAACCCTGTATACCGCTCCGGACTGCCTGCGCTGCAAAATCGTAAAGGCGTTTCTGGCGGCTAAAAATCTGCCCTACGCAGCCGTTGACTTCAAAGAGCAAAAAGACGAATTCAACGCATTTTACCGCGCCAACCGGCCCGTGATCTACCGCAACCCCGAGGGCATAGAGTTCCCGCTCTTTTCCGACGGGCAGGTCGTTCGGCAGGGCAGCGGGGAGATCATCGCCTATCTGTTGTCCGGCCATGCGCTGGAAGGCAGTGTGACGCGCAGCGACCTGCTGCACGGCTGGATATCCGGCCTCTACCCTTCCCAGTGCCCGGCCGGGCAGGAGGACAACTACGTGGAGCTGGTCCGCCATCTCGCCGAGGGCGGGCTGCAGGTGTTTCTGCAGTCCGACGGCCGCAGGCCCGATCTCTTGGAACGCCTCCTCGCGGCGGGCAACATTGCCCGGCTGGCACTTAACATCCTCGGCCCGGCTTCGGTGTACGCGGCATCCTTTGGCGGCGCCGTCAGCAACGAGGATATCGCCCGGACCGTCGAACTGGTAAAGGCTTCCCCCAAAGGGGAGATCCGCCTCCTGGTCAGCCCGGTCAAACGGGCGGACGGGAGCGTCTCCTGGCTCACCAAGGAAGAAGCGGGGGACGCCGCCAAAATGGTGGCCGAGGCCACGGGCCAGCCCGGCCTGCCCTTTGCCATAGCCGCCGTGACGGAACTTATGCCCCAGGGCCTGCAGGGCCTTGCGCCTTTCGAGCTGTTCCTGCCCTACCGCTCCGCCGTGCGCAACCATCTCTTCAAGGCGGATATTGCAAAAGACTAAGTGGAGCAAACGCATGGACAGTACATTCGACGTCATCATCATAGGGGCGGGTCCGGGCGGCACCACCGCCGCCCGCCTTCTGGCCCAGGGAGGCAAAAAAGTCGCCCTGGTGGAGGATACCCATCTCGGCGGCACCTGCCTCAACCAGGGCTGCATCCCCACCAAATTCCTGCTGGCCGCGACAGCCCCCATCGGGGAACTGCACGACCAGGAGCGCTTCTGCGCCCTCACCTGTTCCCTTTCGATGGATTTCGCCGCGCTGCAGAAACGCAAGGACCG
Organism: uncultured delta proteobacterium; assembly: GCA_900079685.1. Taxonomy (NCBI): domain Bacteria; class Deltaproteobacteria; species uncultured delta proteobacterium. The sequence goes on along the minus strand of LT599018.1, from coordinate 2,879,138 downwards.
GTTCGTCAAAGGCACCGCCGCGTCGTTATCCAAAACCCTGTCCGGGCTGGGAGTGGCCGTCCATATGGGACGCGGCCGTATAACCGGGCCGGGAACGGTGGCGGTTGACGGGGACAGTCCCGTGACCCTGACAGGCAAGGACATCATCCTGGCGACGGGTTCGCGTCCCGCGTCGTTCCCCGGCATGGAGCCGGACGGCGAAGCCGTGCTGGACAGCACCATGCTCCTGGCGCAGAGCGCAATCCCGGAAAGCCTGCTCGTCATCGGCGCGGGTGCCATCGGCATGGAATTTTCCGATTTCTTCGCCGCCGCCGGGGCAAAGGTTACCGTGGTCGAGGGCATGCCCCAACTCGTCCCCACCGAGGATGCGGATATCGCGGCGGAACTGCGGAAAATCACGGAAAAGTCCGGCCGGGCCTGCATCACGGGCCGCAAGGTCGCATCCCTTGCCACCAGGGACGGCCGGGCGGAACTAACCTTTGAGGACGGGGAAACTCTCGTCGCCGCGAAAGCGTTGGTCGCCGTGGGCCGGAGCCCCAACACCGGCGGCCTGGGGGTGGAATCGCTCGGCGGCAGCCTGAACGCCAGGGGGTTCGTCCAGGTGGACGAAACGTTGCTGGCGGCTCCCGGCTGTTACGCCATCGGCGACGTGAACGGCAAAACCCTGCTGGCCCATGCCGCCGACCACCAGGCCGAATACGTCGCCCGCCGCATCCTCGGCCGGACGGACGGAGCCTACGCGTCCGGCCCGGTTCCCTCCTGCGTGTTCGGCCACGCCGAGGTCATGCGCGTGGGCAAAACAGCCAGGGAAGCCTTGGCCGAAGGACGGCGCGTGGAGGTTTCCGTCGCGCCCATGTCCATGAACCCCATCGCCCAGGCTCACGGGAGCAGCGCCGGGTTCGCCAAGGCCGTCTGGGCGGACGGAGAACTCGCGGGCATGGCCGCCGTGGGATACGGCGCCTCCCACCTCGTCACGGCGGCGCAGCTTCTGGTGCTCGGCCGCCATACGCCGGAAAGCCTGCACGCGTTCATGTTCTGCCACCCCACGCTGGACGAGATACTCAAAAGCGCGCTGACCGCGCCGAGAACGCCTGTTTCCAACTAGCGCGGAGTGTCCCGTAAATCTAAGCGGGGCATTCCGCAAGCCCCTGAGGAGGGTATCCATGAGTTTGCATTTCCCTGAAGACCGCCTGTACCACAAGGAACACCTCTGGGCCAAAAAGGAAGCGGACGGCTCCGTCCGCATCGGCATCAGCGATTTTGCCCAGGACCGGCTCAGCAGCGTCATCTTTGTCGACCTCCCCGCGATCGGGGCCCACTTCGCCCAGGGAGAATCCGGCGCGGAGCTGGAATCGGTAAAAGTCACGTCCGAGGCGATCATGCCCATGTCCGGCAAGGTCGTGGAAGTCAATGCGGCTCTGGGGGACACGCCGGAGCTGTTGAACTCCAGCCCCTACGATGAAGGCTGGCTGGTGCGCATCATCCCGGATGATCCCGACGAAGCTGGGCTTCTCAGCGCGGCGGAATACGCGGCGCTGGTCGCGGACTGAACGCCGGGCCTGTCCGCCTCCTGACCGCCTGGCGCCCTATGCGGCAAAGCCGGCGTTTGTGAAGGCGCGGCCGTTCGAGCCCGGATCGCACTAGCGGTCCGGGTCCGTAATTTTTTTTCGTCCCGGCGCGGCTCAGGCCGCCCGGGCCATGATAATTCACCGCAATTCCCTCCGCCAACTGGACTGCGCCGCGCAAGTCGCGTAAACTGCCATGTACTGCGGTGATATCCGCCATGCCGAGAACACAACCGACAACCGGATGAGAGGCGCCGATGGCCCAAGTAGAACTGAAACACGTGGAAAAACGCTTCGGCGGCAACCAGGTCATCAAAGACCTCTCGCTCGTCGTTCCCGACGGCACCTTCCTGGTCATCGTGGGGCCTTCCGGGTGCGGCAAGTCCACGGTGCTGCGGCTCATTGCCGGGCTCGAGCAGCTCAGCGGCGGGGAAATCCACATCAACGGCAAGGACGTCGCCGCGCTGGAACCCAAAGACCGCAACGTGGCCATGGTGTTCCAGAACTACGCCCTGTATCCGCACATGAACGTGCGCGAGAACATGTGCTACGGCCTCAAAGTCCGCAAGGTTCCCAAGGAGGAGCAGGACGCGCGGGTCAACAAGGCCGCCGACCTTCTCGGCCTTGCGGAATACCTTGACCGCACGCCGCGTCAGCTTTCCGGCGGGCAGCGCCAGCGCGTGGCCATGGGGCGGGCCATCGTGCGCGACCCGGCGGTCTTTTTGTTCGACGAGCCCTTGTCCAACCTGGACGCGAGCCTGCGCAACCAGATGCGGGTGGAACTGCGCCGCCTGCACGAACGGCTCGGCACCACCAGCATTTACGTCACCCACGACCAGGTGGAGGCCATGACGCTCGCCAAGCGCATCCTGGTCATGAACAAGGGCGCCATGGAACAGTACGGCACGCCCGACGACCTCTACCTCCGTCCGGCCTCGGTGTTCGTGGCCCGGTTCATCGGTTCCCCCAACATGAACATGCTGCGATGCCGCGTTACGGACGGCGTGCCCGCGCTTGGCGACGGCACGGCCATGCCGGGCGCCGTCGCAACGGACATCACCCCCGGCCCCGGAACACGCGACGCCCTGCTCGGCATACGGCCCGAAGATTTCCGCCTGGCGGAGAGCGGCGGCGAGGGCGTTCTGCGCTGCACGGCGGAACTCACGGAAGCGCTCGGCGCGGACACGCTCGTCCACTGCGCCGTGGGGCAGGGGAAAGACGTCATGGAGTCCGAATACGGGCCGCTGCTCATTGTGCGGCTCGAGGGTTCCGTCAGGCCGCAACCCGGGGAGACGCTGTTTCTCGCGGTGCGGCCCGGCAGGGCGCACCTGTTTGACATGGCGACCCATAAACGCATGACCGGCGCGGCGGAAGCATGAAAAAACCTCTCGTTATCGCGCATCGCGGCGCGCGCGCCCACGCGCCGGAAAACACCCTGGCCGCCGCCCGGCTGGCCCACGCGGCCAAGGCCGACATGTGGGAGCTGGATACCTGCCTCACCAAGGACGGGCAGCTCGTGGTCATCCACGACGATACCCTGGAGAGGACCACGGACGTGGCGAAACGGCCGGAATTCGCGGACCGCGCGCCCTGGCCGGTGGACGGCTTCACCTTGGAGGAAATACGCACCCTGGACGCCGGTTCCTGGTTCGGCGAAACCGATCCCTTTAAAACCGTGGCCTCCGGCAAGGTGGACGCCGCCGCGCTTGCTTCCTACAAGGGTGAGAAAATCCCCACCCTGGAAGAGGCCCTGCGGCTGACAAAGGATCTTGGCTGGCGCGTGAACGTGGAAATAAAAAGCCACGCCGGTGACGCCGGGCACACGACGGTGACGCGAAAAGTCGCCGCCCTCATTAAGGAACTGGGCATGGAGCGGTCCGTCATTATCTCCTCGTTCCAGCATAGTTATCTGCGCGAGGCGGCGGAGCTTCTCCCACAGGTACCGCGCGGCGCGCTGGTGGAAAAACCGTCCGAAGGACAGGACCCGCAAGCCGGGCGCAGGGCCGGGACGGCCATCGTGCCGGGCCTGACCGTGGACGAGGCGGTCGCCATGTGCCGCGGCGCGGAAGCCGCGTTTCTCCACCCCGACAAAGATTTTGTGGACGCCGAATTTGTCAGGGCCGTACAGGACAAGGGATTTGGCGTTAACATCTGGACGGTGAATTCGTCAAAAAATTTGCAGCGTGCAATCGGGTACGGCGTGTACGGCATTATTACTGATTATCCCGCGCGGTTACGGGAAATGCTGGAGTAGATCGAAAAAGCTCCCAATACGAAAATGCCCGCTGTTCGCAGCGGGCATTTTCGTGTTCATGGCATCCCCCAAGGGGGAAACGCTATTTTTTGTACTTTGCCATGGTCGCCTTGTTGGCGTCCAGGGGCGGCATGAGGTCGGCGGGCAGCAGGCTTTTGTACACGCGGCCCTTCAGCCGTTCCGTGTGTTCTTCCTTGGCTTTCGCCAGGACTTCGGGCTTGGCGATCAGGTCCACGGCGGAGGTCGCGAGGAACTTGGCCGCGTAATTGTACGCTTTTTTCCCGATGGTGCTGCCGGCGGCGGCGGTAAAGACCCAGTGGTGCAGAGCCGGGCCGGGCATGACGGCGGTCCAGAGAGTCGCGAGCGGCGCAAACCAGGAGTATTCGGAAACGTCCGTCACGGGCGCGTCGAATTCCGCCGGCGGCAGGTAGTCCTGCACCACGCCCACGGGGTCGTTCCCGGCATTCTTCTGCAAGGCCTTGGCGAAATTCTGCTCCGCCTCGGTCAGCGGCATGGGGCCGAGCGCCAGGAAGTTTTCGTGCACTACCTCGCCGAGAACCTTGTTAGGCAGGTTTTCATGGATGGCCGTGACCAGCTCCGTCTCCACGGTCGTCCCGGTGGCCAGTGCCGCGCCCTTGGCGCAGTTGTCGATGCGTTCCATGACATCGGCCATGACTTCCGTGGAGGTGAACCGCCCCACGAACCACATGGAGGAACGGTCCGGCACCACGCTGGGAAATTCCGGCCCCACGTTGGAGAAGGTGTAGTTGATGGTGTTGGCGGCGGCTTCCGTGCCCGGCACGATATGCTCGCGCAGGAGTTCCACGGCGTGGCCCATCAGCATGCCCGCGTCGAGCGAGCTGCGGCCGTTCCAGGGCGCGTTGCCGTGCGATGTTTTGCCCTTGAAATGGTAGTACTTGTTGAAATAGGCGTTGGTGCCCCTGTGCACGAAGGACTTATTGAACCAGGGGTGCCAGTCGAGGAAGGCGTCCACGCCGTCGAACAGCCCGGCCCTGGCCATAAAGGGCTTGCCGATGCAGATTTCCTCGGCCGGGGTGCCGAACAGCTTGACCGTGCCGGTGAACCCGAATTTTTCCATGGCGTAGCGCAGGGCGATACCGGCCTGCATGCCGCCGACGCCGATCAGGCAGTGCCCGCAACCGTGGCCGGGAGCGCCTTCGATCACGGGGTCCTTTTGTTCGGTAACCTTTTGGGAGAGGCCCGGCAGACAGTCATATTCGATGTTGAAGCCAAGAACGGGTTTCCCGGAACCGTAGGTGGCGACAAAGGCCGTGGGCATGCCGGCGACGCCCGTTTCCACGGTAAAGCCGTGTCTTTCACCCATGGCGGTGAAAAGCTTGACCGCTTCAAATTCCTGCATGCCCAGTTCGGGATTGTCGAACAGAAACTGGGAACAGGCGTCAAACTCGGCTTTGTTGGCCTCTATCCAGTCAACGATAAATTTTTTGATGGCGGCTACATCCATAACAACTCCTCGGATGTTTCCCGGCGGGACCGGCGCGGGAAAACAAGCGGCAACGCCTTGCGCGGCAAGGCGTTGCCGCCGTTTGCAAGCGGGGCGGGAAGCCCCGCTTGCGTTTTCATGGTACAGGTGCCGCGTATGGGCGCGGCACAGGGGATACTACTTCTTGTTCGCCTTGCCGGTCGCGTGCGTGGCTTTCACCATGTCGACGACGTCCCTGGTGCCGAGCCAGCTCAGCATGATGAGCATCAGCACGCCGACGAGGAAGGACAGCCAGACCATGCTGAGGCCGAACGCCGGGATATGGAACAGGAAGGCCAGCAGGAAGTGCAGCGCGAGCACGACAAAGGTGACGACCCAGAAGGCTTTCCAGGAGGAGGTATCCGCGCCGAGCCAGCCGAAGAAGCCGGGCCTGGTCTGCTTGTCCATCACGGTATCGTCGGCCATCATTTCCCGGCCGAGGGCGCCGTAGTTGGTGATTTCCGCCTTGTCATACTCGGGCTTGGTGGCCAGGCTGACGATGAACATCAGCGGGATGGAAACGAACAGGCCCACGTGCGCGGCGTGCAGGGGGAAACCGCCCACGTCCACCAGGCCGCCGGGGCTGCCGGTTTTGGACCAGGCGAGGCAGGCCCAGGCAAAGGCCACCAGGCCGCCGCAGACCGTGGAGGCGTACGCTCCGGTCGTGGTGGAGCGCTTCCAGAACCAGGCGCACATGGTGGTGGCGAACAGGCCGGAAATGCCGATGGCCTGGGCCAGCGACCAGAGGGGCACCAGGATGGGTAGCCACAAGGCGCTGGTGATGCCGATCAGGGTGACCAGGATCAGGGACACGCGGCTGGCGAACAGCACCTGCTTGTCCGTGGCTTTCTTGTTGATGACGCCCTGGTAGATGTCCTTGGTGAAGATGGTCACGCCGTTCATGGCAAAGGAGGAGCCACAGGACACGATGGTCATGAGCAGGCCCACCAGAACGATGACGGCAACGACCGGCGGCATGAAGTCCTTGGTGAACCACACGTACATGCCGTCGCCGGAAAGGCCCTGCGGCACCACAAGATGGCCCGTGACCACGCCGAGCGCGAGGCACATGCCGGCCAGGAAGGGCAGCACGTTGTAGTAGGAACCGCCGAGAACCGCCAGCATGGCGTTGGAGCTGACTTTCGGCGTCTTGCCGATGTAGGCCCACATGTAAATCCAGGGGTCCACGAGGTAGAACAAGCCGAAGGTCAGGAACCAGACCGAGAAGTGGGAGAACTCCTGGCTCCAGAAACTCATTTTGGCCGGTTCCAGATACTGGTACATGGCGGTGGTGACGGAACTGGGGTCGCCGAGCATCTTATACGCGAAAATCGCGAACAGCACGATGCCGAGCGACTGGAGCAGAGACTGGAACCACTGGGTGATAAGCGCCGAATACTGGCCGGCCGTGATCAGATAGAGCAGGATGACGACCGCGGAGAGCACGATGCCGACGGTCTTGTCCAGGCCGAACACGACGTTGGCCGCGACGGCGATGGCTAGGAACTGCATGCCGGTGAGGAAGGTCGGGCGCATGATGGCGCACAGCGCGATGGGCACCCGCAACTTTTCGCCGAACCGCGCGCAGACGAAGTCCGCGATGGTCACCGCGCCGTGTTTGCGGCCGAAGTAGTTGGCCCTGCGGGCGAATATCCAGGTAAAGGCCGCACAGCCGGACATAACGAAGAGCGATGCCCACATGGCGGAGATGCCGCTTTTGAACCCGATGCCGACGTAGCCGGACACGCTGGCTCCGCCGACATACCCGCCAAGGTACGCGCTGCCCATGAGCCAGAAGGGAGCGCCGCGCCCGGCCAGGAGGAAGCCGTCGGAAGTGGTGGCCATTTTCTGAAACCAGACGCCCGCAAGGATAAAGGCGATGATCAGGATGACCATCACGACGATAGAGACTGAAATAACGTCCATTACTTTTCTCCTTTGAGCGCAGGTGTGGTTGGAACGACTCGTTTCATCAAACCCTCCTTAACTTCTGTCACTGGTTGCAAAAACTATCCGGACGGCGCTCCCTCCCCGCGCGCGGAGGCGGGTACGGGCAGACGGTTGCGAAAGACGGGACAAACGCCCGGTCCGGTCTCCATTTTTGAACGGGAACAGCGGACGGGGCCGCCCACTGTCCCGGGGGGGGGGGAACCAAGATCACACAAAATTTTGTATGTGAAATCCTTTAGTTAGAAGTGCATGGGGCGTCTAGCTATAACCATGCGAAGTACTTGCAGAAAACATTTTCATGCCTATTGCCAATACTTTTTCAGGGAGAGAAGATATATTTTTTTACGAAACCACCTGTTTAAGCAAACGCGGTTTCAAGTTCAAAGTGCAACACCCAGTCCTTGGGTATTGGCGTCTTCTAAAAAAACTTCATAGGGTGTCTTAAACCCAAGGCATTTTCTAGGCCGCCAGTTCAAGCGGCACATTGCCGCTATGATCTCATCTTGCGTGACCGATGCCAAGCTTACCCCCTTGGGGAAGTATTGGCGTAGAAGGCCATTGGAGTTCTCGTTCAAGCCACGCTCCCACGAATGGTAGGGGTGCGCAAAAAATCCCTGAGCCTCGAGTGTAGCTGACACATCGGCATGGTAGCTGAACTCCTTGCCGTTATCATAGGTAATAGTCTGAACAAAGTC
>LT599018.1:2685485-2869784 GCA_900079685.1 uncultured delta proteobacterium | reverse complement strand
CATTCTGGAGGGCAAAACCTTTGCGTTTGAGAACTCCAGAGATTTGCTCCGGACTGAAGTCCTGGTGCAGACACTGTTCAACATACGTCCATACCTCAAGGCCAATGCGCTTCTTCCCTTTACTGGTCTGCCTTTTCTGACTGCGCTTGTGTGCCTGCCTGTAGCGGTAGCCACGCGCCCCGGTATTTCGCGCAAGTTCGCGGCTTACAGTTGAGACGCTACGGCCTATCGCTTTGGCTATGGCCCTCAGTGACGTTCCACTTTTCACTGCCTGGCAGATGTAGTACCGTTCTTCCCTGGCAAGGTGTGCATAGCCCATACGCCCCTCAATCTTTGGTTGGATGGAGAGGCTAAAGGGCTATACCACCTTGCCTTTTCATTCAACTTTGAGGGTGTTGCACTTGCAAGTTGAATCCGCCAAATGCCAAAAATACACCCACCTGACAAACGATCATTTTTTCTTCTTTACATGAATCCTATTCATGATTAACCTATCGCATGTCGTCATAATATCTTGATAAATAATGTAATTTTTTAAATATCCGGACATTTCTTCATTTTTGAGTAAAGGATTTCTAATGACAAAAAAAATGCAACTTTTGCCGGAAAAAGTAAACTGGGCTTTACTCCACACCTATCTGGTCATCGTGGAGAAAAGAAACCTGAGCCTTGCGGCGGCACGTCTCAATCTGACGCAGTCCGCCGTCAGCCATAGCCTCAAGAAGCTCGAAGCCCAGGTGGGCGCGCGCCTGCTCGAGCGGAGCCACAGGCACTTCAGCCTGACGGAACAAGGGCAGATGCTGCACGAGGCGGCGCTCAGCATGTACCGGGAACTGGGACGGCTGGACGATTCCCTGCGCCGGGAGGGCAGCGCCATCTCCGACACCATCAGCATCCTGATCCTCAGCCGGGTGCAGAACGAGACCTTTGACGAGTTTCTCATGGGGTTCAGGCAGCGCTACCCCAAGATAAAATTGCAGCTGGAAACCATGCTGAGCGCCGACATACTGAACAGGCTCAACCAGAAAATCAGCGCCATAGGCCTTACGCTGTGCGGCCGCGAAATGAAAAACCTGAACCGGGTCCTTCTGCTGCCCCAGCGCTACGCGCTTTACTGCGGCAAGCATCACCCCCTGTTCGCCAAGGAAAAAATCCGCAAGCAGGATCTGCGCGCGCAACCCTTCGTCTCCTGGTTCAGCGACCAGCTGGGGGACACGCTCTCTCCCCTGACCGTGTTCCGGGAGGCGGAGCAGCTCACCGGCGAAGTGGTGGCCCACATAAACAGCATTGACGAGCTGCGGCGGCTTATCTACATCGGGTACGGCATCGGCTGCCTGCCGGAGCACCTGGCCAGGAAGGACGAGATCGAGGGCAACCTTCGCCGCCTCCCGCCGGAAAAGGGCATAGCGGACGTACCCATTTACCTCGTGTGGCATAAACAGCGGAAACTCAAACTGGCTGAAATCGCGTTCATGGAAGGCCTGTGCGCGACCTTCAACCAGGAGGAAGCCTGGCGGGAGGCCTCGCGGGCCCAAGGGACGGGAACCTTCGGGCAATCCGATGCGTAGCGGGGAGTCTTATGCCCTCCCCCCCCCTTCCCCATGCCGGACGTTGTGGTGCTGTGTCCGCCGCCGGAGAAAAAGTATTGCGCAATTGCCGAAGGTAGACTTAAGTAGAATTGTTCGCGACGAGGATTTGTATGCCCCGCCAAGCGCCATCAGGCGGCGGACGGCAAAATCCGGCGCACAACAGCGCCAGTCCGTCGCCATTACTTTTCGGCATTGGCCGGCAATGCGTTTTCGGGAGTGCGCATGTATATCAATTCCATCGAGCGGCCCCAGTCCCTGACGGAGATTGCGGCGGACCGCCTGCGGACGGCCATTACGGAAGGCACCTTTTCCATGGGGCAGCCTTTGTCCGAGAATATGCTCGCCAATTTGTTCAACATCAGCAAAACGCCCATCAAGCAGGCCCTTACGGAACTGCGCAACGAGGGGCTTGTGGTGATCGTCCCGCAAAAGGGCACCTACGTGTTCACCGCAACGCCCGAAGACCTGCACCAGATGACGGAGCTCCGGGAAGCTCTGGAAGTGAAAGGCCTGCATTGCGCGTTCGCGAGAAACCGGAAGAAGCTCGTTTCCGATCTGGATTATATCTACAAGCACATGCTGCGGACGCGGGAAGAGGGCGACACGCTGGAGTACCTGCGGCTTGACGCCCTGTTCCACCAGTCGATCATGACGCTTTCCGCCAACGAGTATTTGCTTGCGGCCTACAAGCTGATAGCGGTCAAGGCGCGGGCCATGCTTTTCCATCTGTCCGACAGGCCCCTTGAGCGCAAGGAGCATTTTGAGGAGCACGGGCTTATCATGGAAAGCCTCAAAAAGGGCGATGTGGAAACCGCCGCCGCCGTGTTGCGCAAGCACGTCTACCGCCATTCGCACATCGATTTTTCCCGCCTGGATGATGTGAGCCTGCACAACGAGCCGCTGGCGGCGGACAGAATCCGTTAGCCCTCCCCCGGAGCACGTCCGCAAAAAAAACGCGCGGTAAACCGCGCGTTTTTTTGCGGACGGCTTTTTTTTCAGCCGTAGTGCTTCGATACCGGGGCGGCGTCCTTCCCCGGCCCGGTAACGGTGTACACCCCCCTGCCCTCGCCGTCGGTATGCGCTTCCGCCGTAAAAGGAAACTCACCGCGCTCGATGAAGGGCAAAAGCGCGCGCAAGGCCGGGTGCGTGCCCGGATCATCATGGATGGCCGCCATTTTCGTCCAGGCAAGGGAGCCCTCGGCGCTCTCCGTAACCGTACCGGAAAACGCGTCGGCCACGAAATACGCGCACAGATATTCCGGCCCGGGGTTGTCGGGACGGTGAACCTGCATAACCCCCGCGAACCGGAGCGAATCGATCCGCAGCCCGGTTTCCTCGGCCATTTCGCGGCAACAGGCTTCCTTGAGTTCCTCGCCGCGTTTTTTATGCCCGCCGGGGATCGTCCGCACACCCCGGTAGGGCGGGAACGCCCGCTCCACCAGGAGCAACTCGCCGCCTTGCCGGATAAAGGCGAACACAACGATAACGGAACCTTTTTTTTCTTCTTTCTCAGCCATGCGTTTTTCCTCGCGTACAGTGCGTTTGCCGCGCGGGCCGCGCGGCGCATGCCTGTTACTATAAAGTTTATCAGTCCTTAACAAAAGCCCCGGGATATGGCATAATCCGATTCTAATGCGGAAAGGCCCGCCCGGGATTGAAGGCGGATCTCCCCAACGCCCTGCTACACTGTCACTCCAGGAGGTTTTTGCATGATTCTGAAACAGGCCAAACGTCTTCTTATGGTCGGGCTCCTCTGCCTCTTGCCGGGAACGGCCCTCGCCGCTCCCATCCAGATCCAGTTCTGGCACGGCATGGGCGGCGAACTGAACGACATAACCAACGAACTTGTCAAAAATTTCAACGCCTCCCAAAATAAATACGAAGTCGTGCCCGTGTACAAAGGCACCTACGACCAGGTCATGACGGCGGCCATCGCCGCGTTCCGCGCGAAGAAAGCCCCGCACCTCGTGCAGATTTACGAAGTGGGCACAGCCAGCATGATGGCCGCCAAGGGCGTCATCAAGCCGGTGCACGAAATCATGGCCGCCGCCAAAACGCCCATTGACCCGAAAATGTTCCTGGCGCCCATCGCCGCCTACTACAGCACGCCGGACGGCAAGCTTCTCTCCATGCCGTTCAACTGCTCGACCACCGTTCTCTACTACAACAAATCAGCCATGAAAAAGGCCGGGCTCGACCCGGAAAAATTCCCGGCCACCTGGCCGGAAGTCGCGGCCGTGGGCAAAAAGATGAAGGACGCCGGGGCCGTGAAGTTCGGCATGGTTTCCGGCTGGCAGAGCTGGGTGCAGCTTGAAAGCTTCTCCACCTGGCACAACGTTCCCTTTGCCAGCAAGGAAAACGGCATGGCGGGCCTGGATGCCGAGCTCCTGGCCAACAGCGCCCTGCACGTGAAGCACATCGACTTCCTCTCCCAGCAGATGAAGGAAGGCAACATGACCTACACGGGCCGGAAGTCCGAGCCCATCAACACCTTCACCAACGGCGAGGCCGGGATTCTCATGAACTCCTCCGGATCTTACGCGGCCGTGACCATCGGCGCGAAGAAGACCGGCTTTGACTGGGGCGTGGCCATGATTCCCTACTGGCCCGACGTTAAAGGCGCCCCGCAGAACACCCTTATCGGCGGCGGCACCATCTGGGCGCTGTCCGGCCACCCGAAGGACGAAGATGCGGGTATCGCGGCCTTCTTCAACTTCCTCCTGAAGCCGGAAAACCAGTCCAACTTCCACATGGTGACCGGGTACCTGCCCCTCACCATGGAAGGCTACGAACTGACCAAGAAAAACGGCTTCTATGAAAAGAACCCCGGCACGGACATCGGCATCCTGTCCCTGACGCAGAAGGCGCCCACCCCCAACTCCAAGGGGCTCCGCCTCGGCAACATGAGCCAGCTCCGCGACGTGGCGGACGAAGAGCTTGAAGCCGTATGGTCCGGCAAGAAGGACGCGAAAACCGCCCTCGACGCATTTGTCAAGCGCGGCAACGAAATCCTCCGTCGTTTCGAAAAGGTGAACAAGTAACTGAACGATACGCGCCGTGCCGTTCCATACGGCACGGCGCTCCTTCTTTCCGGGGCAGCCATGCAGGAAAAACGCGTCGCCTTCACCAACCCGAAAACCTTCTGGCTCGCGGCCGCCTTCGTGTTGCCGCAACTCGCGGTAACGGCCGTCTTCTTTTTCTACCCGGCCGGGCAGGCCATTCTCGGCTCCTTTTTCATGGAAGACGCCTTCGGCACCTCCAAAATGTTCGTCGGGCTTGCCAACTACGAGACGCTGCTCACCAGCGGCGATTACCTGCACACCCTCTGGGTGACGGCCGTTTTCAGCGTCGCGGTGGTGCTCATCGCCATGGGGCTGGCGCTCCTGATGGCCATTGTGGCGGACCAGGCCCTTTCCGGGGCCAGGGTCTACAAGAGCATCGCGGTCGTCCCCTACGCCGTTGCCCCGCCCCTGGCCGGGGTTTTGTGGCTGTTTCTGTTCAACCCCTCCGGCGGCGCCATGACCCAGGTTCTCTCCTGGTTCGGCGTCACCTGGAACCATATGATGAACGGCGACCAGGCGCTGCTGCTGGTGATTCTTGCGGCTTCCTGGAAACAGATATCGTACAATTTTCTCTTTTTCCTCGCCGGGTTACAGGCCATCCCCAAATCCCTGGTGGAAGCGGCGGCCATAGACGGCGCGGGCTTTTGGCGGCGGTTCGCCACCATCATTTTCCCGCTGCTGTCCCCGACCACCTTTTTCCTGCTGGTGGTCAACACCATTTACAGCCTTTTCGAAACCTTCGGCATCGTGCACGCGGTAACCAGCGGCGGCCCGGCAAAAGCCACGGAAACGCTCATCTACAAGGTTTACAACGACGGGTTCGTCGGCCTTGATTTCGGCGGATCCTCGGCCCAATCCGTGATCCTGATGCTCATGGTCATCGCGCTCACGTTTCTGCAGTTCCGGTTTATCGAAAAGAACGTCTCATATTAAGGGATAGTATATGGTCGAACGCAAAGGCATGCACAGAATCGTCAGCCACCTCATTCTGCTTCTCGGCTGCGGCCTGGTTCTGCTGCCGATTTACATCGCGCTGGTGGCGGCCAGCCACGAGGCTTCCGCGCTGATCGGCAATACGCCCCTCTGGTTCGGCGGCAGGCTGATCGAAAACGTCTCCTCCGTGCTCGGGCACGGCCTGCAGGCCGCCGGCGGCGCGCCGGTCTGGCGGATGCTCGTCAACAGCCTGGTCATGGCGCTCGGCATCGCGGCCGGGAAAATAGCCATCTCCCTGACGGCCGCGTTCGCCATCGTCTATTTCAAATTTCCCGGCCGGGGGGTCTGCTTTTTCCTTATTTTCATCACCCTGATGCTGCCGGTGGAAGTGCGCATCGTGCCCACCTTTGAGGTCGCCACCAACCTCGGGCTCGTTGACAGCTACATGGGCCTTATTCTGCCGCTCATCGCCTCGGCCACAGCCACCTTTTTGTACCGGCAGTTTTTCCTGACCATCCCGGAGGAACTGCTTGAAGCCGCGCGGATCGACGGCGCGGGCGCTTGGCGGTTTTTCAAGGATATCGCGCTGCCGCTCTCCCGCACCAACACGGCCGCCCTGTTCGTGGTCACGTTCATCTACGGCTGGAACCAGTACCTCTGGCCGCTGCTCGTGACCAACCAGGAGAGCATGTACACCGTGGTCATGGCCATCCAGCGCATGGTGAACGTGCCGGACGCGCCGGTGGAGTGGAACCTGGTCATGACGACGGCGCTGCTCGGGCTGCTGCCGCCGCTCATGGTGGTGCTGTGCATGCAACAGCTCTTTATCAAGGGACTTATCGAGCAGGAAAAGTAACGGGTCAGCCCCAGGGGCTGTCTCCAAATGACGAATTTTGCGCCGAGAGCAAGGAAAGCGGCCCTTTTTGCGAAGAGAGCGTATGAGACATACGTGACCGGAGCAAAAAGGGCCGCTTGACGCAGCTATCGGACAAAAGGCGTTATTTGGAGACAGCCCCTAGAACGGCAGGGTGAACCCGAAGCGGGCAACGACCCTGGAAAGATGCTCGTTTGTCTGCGCTTCCGCCGCCTTTGCGTCATGCGCTTTCAGGGCCTCGAAGATCCGCCCGTGTTCTTCCAGCGAGAGCGGCACGTTCCGCACGGTGGAGTTGGCCACGGACAAAAAGCGCTGCACGTAGGTGTTTATCATCTCGGTGCCGTCGATGAGGAACTCGTTTTCCGTGCACTCGGCGAGCAGCGTGTTGAACAAAAGTTCAAGCACGATGGCCTTCTCGACATTGCGCTCCTTGACGCAGGCGGCGTGGCTGGCGAGGCATTCCTCAATTCTGCCCAGCCCCTTTTTGCCGATCAGGGCGGCGGCGACTCTGGCCGCCATGGGCTCCACGGCGAACCGGAATACGAAAACCCTGGCCATGTCCTCTGTTTTCACCTCGGAAACGAAGGTCTGCTTGGCGGAGTTGACCACGACCAGTTTTTCGTATTGCAGCCGTTTCAGCGCGGCGCGCAGCGGCGTCCTGCTGATGCCCAGGCTGTCGGCGAGCGCCTCTTCCCTGAGGATGTCCTTGGGTTTGAACTCGTTGGTCAGAATGGCTTTTTTGATGGCGTCATACGCCTGCTGGGACAGGGATTTGTTATTCCCGATCTTGGGCAGCATAAGGGCGTCTCCTTCCCCGCGATTCCGGCTCCGGCAAGGCGCGGAAAGGATGCGGCGGTTGTTTTGTGTATACAAATACAACCTATACTGAAAATGCCCGGATGGCAAATATATTCGGCAAAAGGGACTCAACTCGGTTCCGGCGAAAAATCCCCGAAAACAGCCAGCCAGACGCACGGCGCGCTCGTGTACGCGACCCGGTGCGCGACGCGGCGGGGAAGAAAAAGCTGGTCACCTCTGCCCAGGCACACTTCCTTCCCGTCCGGATAGGCGATGCGGGCCTCCCCCTCAAGGACGGCCACCCACTCGTCCTCTTCCTGGTCATACCATGTGCCCGGCGGCGTGACGTGCCCGTGGGAAACGATGCGCTCCACGCGGACGTCCCCGGATGCGCGGAACAGGGTCTGGAAAAATTCCCGGCTGTCGTCCCGCACACTCGCGGGGAAGGAAAGGAGATTGGGCATGGCGTTCATCCGTTGGTAAAGGTGCGGCGCCAAGGGGACAGAGCGCCTGGAAGGCAGGGCGCCCGAGGGGCCGGAACCAGGCCCGCTCAGCGCCCGCGCCCGCCTTTTGCCAGCGCCTTTTTACGCGCGTTCTCCGGCGGCAGCAAGTCCATGCCCGTCAGGCCGCTGATGGCGCCGAGATATTCCTCGTACCGGGCAAGGTAGAACGAGAGAACCCCGGCGAAGTTCGCGCCCACGAGCCCGTCCACCAGCATCTGGCTCATGAGCGGAACGCTGGCGAGAATCATCTGGGAAGAGGCGAAAATTTCCCGCTCCTCGGCCGACATGGCGGCCAGTTCCTTTACCAGAGCGCTGCGGGCCCTGGGCTGGTACATCCAGAAATAGAGAAAATCCAGCGCATCAATGGCGAGTATCGTCACAAAATCCCGGTGCGCATCCCCGGCCCGCGCCACAAACTCCGCGGGGTTGCGGAAAAGCTCCACCACGTCCTTGTCCGGGAAAGCCACCTCGACCCTGCTGGCAAAAACGAAAAACTGGGAGAACTTCGTCTCGTAATCCCAATGGCGGCTCCGCTCAAAGGCCGCCTTGTCCGCCGGGCCTTCGATGATGGCGGCCACCGTGTCGGAGGAGAGTTTGGAGAGCACCGCCGCGCTCTGGATCACATATTCCACGGGCCAGTTGCACAGGACAAAAAGGCCCATGGCGGCTGAATCGTAGAAGATGGAGACCGGGATGGCGATGACGCTGCGGAATAAGTTACCGATAACCGCCTCACGGGGCAGCCCCCGGAAGATGTTGTGCCCCGCGATATACAGGCCGTTGATAATGGACATGACCGTGTAGAAAAAGGCCGGATTGCTGGCCGAGGTCACGCTGAACAGCTTCTCCAGCAGGAGGATGCGCACGCCAAGTTCCAGCAGCGGGACGGAAATGCCCGTGTACAGAAGCGAATCGCTGAGCCGGGACCAGCTTATGTAGTCGTTCCACTTCAGGAGCGGGGTCCGCCCAAGCCCGCCGCCGCCCAAAAGAGCCTGCACCACGTTGCGCCCGCCCGTGATGCCGAACCAGATGACCGGGCCGAACCAGGCCAGGAACCACCAGCTTTGCGTATATTGAAACGTGGCGACCGTGAGCAGAAAACCGGTCATCACTTTGCAGAAGTTTTTGACCGTGGTGTTCAGATAGGCGTACCCCGGAGGGGAACATTTCGCGCCGGGAGCTTCTTGCAGGGTGATGGGCGCGTGCCGGTCGCGCATGAAGCCGCCGAGCGTCACCAGGGAGTGGGCGCGGGTATTGTACCGCACCCCTTTTTCATCCACCAGCCAGGTTTGCTTTTTGATGTCGCCGATGTTCCTGAGCAGCGGGATGCGCCGGAAAAGCCTGCCGAAAAAGGCCCGTATCCCGGTCGGCGGGCCGGGAAGATAGGTCGCCTGGCGGTAGACCGGGTAGGAAAACGGCAGCAGCTTGTAGGAAGAGCGCTTGGCCGCCACCAGCCTGCGCGCCCGCGTGGGCAGCGTTGCAACGGCGGCAAACCCCATGCCGTGGACCTTGGAGGACCGGCTGGTGGAATCGCTCCCGAGCCGCGCGCCCAGGGGTTTTATGGAATAATACCCTTGCAGCCTGGGGATATTGCACAAAATATCCTGGAACAGGCGGGCGCGTTCCGATTCCGCCCCCCCCTCCCCCGCGATGCGCGCAAGGTATTTGCGGATCAGCCGTTTCAGCGCGATGGCGCTGCCGCCGTTGACGGCGGCCTGCAATTCGCTGATGGCCCTGATCCCGGCCATTTTGCCGTCCTCGTAGTTCTTGAGATTGAACATCTCAAGGTGGCTGATATTGCCGTCGCACAGGTACAGGAGCTCAAGCACGTCCTCGGCCTCAAGGTCCGTGAGGTTGAGCGAGATATGGCAGGGGGAATGGATGGTGGTCAGCATCCGCACCAGTTCCGCCGGGGAAAGGCGGCGGATCGGCGGGAGGGATTCGTCCCCGGTCTTGTCGGCGGGCAGGATGACCGAGGGGTTCTTTTCCCTGCCCAGCCATTCCGCATAAATGCTTTCCGGCGTCAGGCGGTTCACCGCGGCTACCAGATCGTGCAACGCCTTTTTTTCCGCATCGCCGCCCGCCGCGTACCGTGCGCGGCGCTCGTCCATACCGGCCTCAAAAGCCGAGACGATCCGCTTGTAAACCAGCTCCGCCAGGTGCGTGCGCGAGGTCTGCCCGACGCTGACAAGCTCGAGCAGGTCCGCCTCGGACAAGGGGTCCAGGCTCACCCCGTACAGCGCCCCCAGGTCGAAGCGGTGCCTGCGGTTATATTCCTCCAGGAGGCGCATGACGTAGGCATGGTGGTAGCGGGAAGCCTCCCTGCCCTGCCGCATGAGGCTTAAGGCGGGCTCCCGGTCGAACAGGGCCAGCATTTCGCGCCAGTCCTGGAATTCCCTGGGCTGCCAGGTGATCTGCACAAACCTGCCGCGGAACCGGGGCTGGAATTCCACCCCGACCCGCACCTTGATGTTCATGATCTCGGCGGCCTGGAGCAGTTCGGAGAGTGCCACGGGCTCGATAAAGTTGTAGTAGACCACATCCAGGTTGCGCAGCCCCTTGATCCAGGCGTCCATGATGAGCTGGGTCGGGGATTTGCGGCCCTTGGTGTTGGCGTCGTGCACGTGGTTGTCAAAGGCTATCTGGTTCCACGTCTCCGGCATTTCCAAAAGATAATACCGCCGCAGCATTTTGCGCACGATCCGCTGCTTGCCCGTGGCCGCCCTGCGGAAATCGTGGGCCAGGCAGAGCTGCGTATCCGGGTTGCCGTGGGCGCGGACAAGATCCTTCATGATCTGGATCAACACCCGGCCCGTGTTGTTGCGGAACGAAACCTCGGGCGCGGCCAGGGCCTCGTCGTACAGCGCGCGCAGCGCCTCGATGCGGCTTTTCGCGTGGCCCGTGTCAAAGGAATCAAGCAGGTTGATGACCGCGTAGGCCACCCGGAAATCACGCGACAGGGCAAGTTCCTTGATGCCGTGCGGGTGCAGGGCCGCGTGCAGAAACAGGCTTTCGTCCGGGTCCGCGCTTTGCGGGCCGTGGTCCAGGAAAGCGTTGACCATGGTGAGCAGCTCATGATCCTTTGCGTCAAAATGGAGCCTTTCCATGCTGCCCATCACTTCCCGTCCTCCTCAAATGCTCTGATCGTGCCCGGATACCGCCGCGCTGCCGGGGGGTATCGCAACGCTGCCGTAAACGCGCCGGGCCGCCTTGCGGCGGCCCGGTCATTGAAAAAACCATCTTGCATACAACGGTTCAAATATTCATGGCCGGTACTGTGCCGCGCAAACGCGCGGCTTTTTCGTCGCAGGTCCTTTTACCCTGCTGCGCCGTATCCGCCATTATACATCGGGCCAGCCGAGTCCGCGAACGGATGCCGCGATACGGCACATAGGGTTATTCCATACACCTTTACGATAATCATGCAAGTGATAGCCCTATCACAAGTTTTCCGGCCCGCCGTAAACCGTCTCACCGGCGACCACGGTCATGAGGACGCCGGTCTCTTTCACCTCGTCTTCCGGGCAGGTCATGATGTCGCGGTCCAGCACGATGCAGTCCGCATGCTTCCCCACGGTCAGGGAACCTTTGCGGTCTTGGGCCAGTTCCGCCCGCGCGGCCCAGAGCGTGTAGGATTTGAGCGCCTCTTCGCGCGTCATCCGAACCGGGCGCACATGGGCAGCCGGGCGCACCTGGGCAGCCGGGCGCACATGGCCGTCGTCCTCCCTCTGGCAGGCAAAGGGCTCGCGCGTGATGGCCGCGTGGAACCCGTGGAACGGGTTGACCCCGTCCATGGGGCTGTCCGAGCCGTTGGCAATGATGCCGCCCCGGTCCAGAATTTCCCGCCAGGGGTAGGACCGGCAAAGATCGCGCGGGGAAAGCCTGGCCTGGGCCATCTCCCTGTCCGCCGCGGCATGGATGGTCTGCATGGCCGGAATGACCCCGATGGCCAGCGCGCGGGCCACGGTCTCGGCCGAGGCCGTCTGGAAATGCTCGATGCGGTGCGGCAGCCGGGTATCCGCCGCGTCCCGGCGCAGCGTTTCAAGCGCGCCCACGGCCTGGAGCACGGCGGCATCGCCGATGGCGTGGATGCAGAGCTGGAAGCCCTTGTCCCTGGCCGAGCGCGCGACGGCGAGCAATTCCTCGTCCGTGTAGCGGTGGTTGCCTCTGTGGCCGGGCCTGTCCGCGTAATCGTCTGTCAGCCAGGCGCTCCGCGAGCCGAGGGAGCCGTCCAGCACGATTTTATACGCCCGGAGCGACAGCCTGTCCCCATACAGCCCGCCGACCGGCTCCCGGTCCACCGCCGCGCAGGGGGTTATCCCCTGGAACCTGGACGCCAGCATGCCGTAAATGCGGATGCGGAGCTTTCCTTCCTCGTACAGCGCGCCGAGCAGCGCGTGGTCTTCCGGCATCTGCCAGGCGTCGCCGACGGAGGTGATGCCGTAACGGAACATGTCGGCCTGGGCCCGCAGACAGGCTTCGCGCCGCTGCGCCGCGGTCTGCGGCGGAATTGCCTGCCGGACCTTGAAGGCCGGGGTGTCGATGAGGATGCCCGTCAAATCCCCGTCCGGCGTGCGGAGAATTTCGCCGCCCGGATATTCCGGGCTGTGGCGGTCAAGTCCGGCGGCCTCCAGAGCGCGGGAATTGGCCCACAGGGAATGCCCGTCCAACCGGGTCAGGGCCACGGGATTGTCCGGCGCGGCCGCGTCCAGGTCCTCCTTGCAGGGCCACTGGCGGCCGGGCCAGACCTCGTGGTTCCAGCCGCGCCCGGTAATCCACTCGCCGGGCGGCAGCTCCCGCGCCCTGGCCGCGACCATACTCACGATGGCCTCCCTGGACTTCAGGCGAAGATCCAGTTCCGCCAGGTGCTGCCCCTGCATGATGAAATGCTGGTGGCTGTCCGCGAAGCCCGGCATCATGGTGCGGCCGCGCAAATCCACCGTTGCCGCGCCGGGGGAAAGACGCGCGGCGGCCTCGTCCCGGCTGCCGCCGACATACACGATTGTCCCCGCTCTGACGCCCATGACCGAGGCGCGCGGCATGGCCGCATCCGCCGTCAGGATATTTCCGTTGTAAAAAAGGGCTTCGCCCGCCTGGTTTCCCATCTGTTCCGATCCCGCTGTTTTCCCGGCCCGCGCCGCCGCCCGCCGGTCCGGACCCTGCCGGTCAGGACGTGATACGCTCTTGCGCCGTCACGGGCAACCGCCTTTGCCCGGCCCTCCCGCCGCGAACCGCTCGGCTCGGGGTTTACGGATTTTTTTATCCGGCGGCAATCATGTCTCTATAAATACGGCAGCCATCGTAAATAGTAAAAAATACAAAAACAGAAACACGTTAATGGCACATTGAAAGAAACAAAACAATCTTATTCTATATAAATTATACTCAGTATAACACAAAAATATAAAAAATATAACAACAGTAACAAAAAACATTACAAAACATTTCCACAACACGGTAAAACAATAACAATGGGATCATCAGTATGTAGAAACAAAAAAACAGTCAAGAGAATTTGACTTCCAGGGGAAAACAAGACTGTTGCTTCACAGTAAAAGGGGGCGTGTGATGAAGACATCAGGACGTGAATATATCGCGCTTTTCATCGTGGTTGCGGCAATGGTGGCTCTTGTGGTGACGGCACTATATAACCCGCGCCCCAGGATCCTGCCCGTCGTCGTCACAAGCGGCCCGGCGCCGCCGGACGCGCGGCAGACGGAGGGGGAAAGTCTGCTCACCCACATAACCCGCACCGGCAAGCAAGCGGGAACGAGCCCCCCTGCCGGCCGCAAGGATAGGCACGCCCAGTTCCGCCAGGTTTCCATCGATCCCGTCAACGACCCGCAAGATGTCATAACCGACCAGGACGAAAAGAAAATAGCCCGCTTTATGCGGGACATCCAGCAGGCCACGGGCGTCCCGACCGCGGTTATCACCCTGAAAAACACCGGCGGCGGTGACGCGCACGAGCTTGCGGAAACCCTGCTCGACAATTGGGAGCTCGCCCAACAAAACAAGGGCAAGGGCCTGCTTCTCCTGTTCGTCGCCGAGCCGCCGCAACGGGGGATACTCGTCGAATCCGGCGACGGCATTGAAAAGGCGGTGGCGGACGCGATACGCCGGATGCTCCTGCAACAGCCCCTGCCGCCCTACCCTGAAAGCGATGACTGGCGCGAGGGCGTGGTCAGCGGCGTCAAGTCCGTCCGGGATTACCTGGCCGACAGACGCGGACGCGGCAATATGCCCGGCCCCACCGTAGTGAATTAACCGGCAAAGAGGGCCGGAAACAGGCCCCTGCGCTGAACGTACGCCGCCGGCCCCGCCGGACACAGCCGGGGTCATGTTTGGGAAGGTCCGAGAAGGCTTTTCCATTCCTCATCCAGCACGGACCGGCAGAGCGATTCCGGCGACGGGGCGAACCGGGCGTATTTTTGCAACAGGCTTATGGTTTTGTGGCCCATGAGATCCGCCACGGTGGAAAGCCCCACCCCTCCCGTAATCAGCCAAATGGCGTACATGTGGCGGAACGAGGCGAGGGTGACCCGCTCCTGGCGCGCCGCGCCCTTTTTGTTCCAACCCTCTTCCTGCGCAATGCGGTCAAAGGCCCGGCTGAACCATTCCCTTTTGATCCCCGGTTTGCGGGAAAAAAGATAATCCGTCAGCTGCATGCCGCCCATGCGGGAAAAGCTTTCCCAGTTGCGTTTGCCCAAAAGTTCGTTGACGGCCGAGGGGAGAAAAACAATGCGCCCCCGCCTGCTCTTGCTGCCTTTTATGGAGATGGTCCCCCGCGCGAGACTGATATCCGCCCAGGAAACGCGGAACAGCTCTCCGGGGCCAAGGCCGCAGAACAGGGCCAGAAGAACGGCGTCGTGCAAGTCCCTGCTGCGCCGGTCAAGAACGCCCAGCATTTTCCGGATCTCGTCGGGCCGGACCAGCCGGACCATTGTTTTATCCGGAGCGGTGATGGATACGCGCGCGCAAGGGTTTTCCGGCAGGGCGAAATTTTTCTCCATCGCCAGGTTCCAGACCTGTGACACAATGGAGACAAGATACCGGGCCGTGCGGGGACTGCGGCCGCCCTCCAGCACGTCGGCCACCAGGGATTCCAGCCGGTCCGCCGTGAGGCGTCCGAGAGCGAGGGCGCCGAAGGCCGGTTCCAGCCAGTTGGCGTATATGCCCGCCTCCACGGTCACGGAGGAAGCGGCTTTCGTCTTCGTGATATGGGGAAAATATTCCCGTTCCCAGAAGCGGGAAAAGGACAGCGCCGGTTTGCGCCGCCGCGCCGGAAGAACGGCCGCCGCGCCGGAATCCGCCCGGAGGGATGCCCGCAGCGCCTCAAGCTCCCGCAGCGCCTTTTCGGGCGTCATGCCCGTCGAGGCCCAGCCGAGGCCGCGCTCGATATCCTTGCCGCGCACCTTGCACCGGATGGAGTAGTACCGGTCTTTTTCACCGCCGTGCATGCGCGATTCGTGCTCGCGGAACCGCACGCCGGGAAATGGTGTTGCATGCCACGTCATCGCCATGGAACATCCGCCTGTTCGGAAAAGTTACGGTCGAAGCCTCTATGGCATAGCGGAAATTGCCCGCGCTGCAAAGGATGCGAAAAACAACCGCCCGGTCAGGCGCCGGATTCGAGCAGCCGGCGCAGCAACGGCAGCACGGTGAAAAGATCGTCCGTTATGCCGTAATCCGCCCGGGAAAAAATCTGCGCGCCGCTATCCTTGTTCACGGCCACGACCGTCCTGGCCCCCTTGATGCCGGTAGTGTGGAAGATGGAGCCGGAAATGCCGCAGGCGATATACAACTCCGGGCTGACCACGACCCCGGTCTGCCCCACCTGGACGAAAGGCGGGGCGTAGCCCATGTCCACCGCGCTCCGGCTCGCCCCGACGGCGGCGTGCAGCGGGGCCGCCGTCTCGTGCAGCAGGCGGAAGTTTTCCGCCGATTCCAGCGCCCGCCCGCCGCTGATGATGACCGGGGTTTCCATGATGTCCGGCTGTGCCGCCCACATCCGGGCCAGCGGATCGGTTTCCGTTTGCCCCAGCTCCTTTTGGGCCGCCGCGGACGGGCGTACCCCCGTTTTCGCGGCGGGTGGCGCCATATCGGCGATCACCGCCGGAGCCGCCGGGGGGAGCTTGTCCGCCGCAACGCACGCGAACGCGTGCGGCCGCAAGGTCCAGCAACGGACCGGTCCCGGCAGGGAATACACGCCGCAGGTGCGGCCTTGCAGCAGGTATTTTTCCCCGGTTCCCGCGTCAAAATCAACGGCAACGCAGTCTTGCAGCAACGGCGCGTTCCGCCGTGACGCGACCCGGGCCATGAAATCCCGCCCGGCGGCGTTGGCGGTGGTCACCATGTCCGTGACGGGCGTTGCCGTAAAAAATTCCTGGTCCAACGCCCAGGCAAAGGCCGCCGCCAGTGCTTCGGGATTGCGGCTGTTCTCCGGCGCCAGGCGTAGACGCGCGATGCGCTTCGCGCCGTACCGCGCAAGCTCTTCCGCCAGGGAGGGCGCGAAAACGTCATCCGGGGCCGCCGCCATCACGGCGGTCACCAAGCCGCCGGACGCGGCGGCGAAAGCGAGCGCCGCCCGGTGGCCGTCCCTGACGGCAAACGGGCCTTCCGCCCGGTCCAACCATACCGCAATGTGTTTTTTCACGGCAGGCTCCCATTCTCACGCAGCATGCGCACTAGGTCCCTCACCCGGTCTTCCACGGTTTCGCCTTGCGCGAACCGGCAATGGTGTTCGTCCGACACGTTCCGCGTCCGCAGCAGGGCGGGGTCCGCCGGCGGCGCGGTCCATTCCGGCGGCTGCGCGAGGGCGATGTCTTCCGGTCCCAAAACACGCACGCTCTTTTTCTTGGCTTTGATAAGGCCCGGCAGGGTCGGGCGCGGCATCTCCCCCTGGCCCCGGTTCAGGGCAAGGACGCAGGGCAGGTCCACGGTCAGGTATTCGCGCAGGCTCCCGGCCTGGCGGAACACGTCGCAATACCCGCCCTTCACCGCCCAGGAGCTGACTTCGCTCACCACGGGAAACCCCAGGCACGCGGCCAGCCGGTAAGGCACCTGCATATTCGCCACGTCCGAGGACTGCCTGCCGCAAAACACCAGGGCGGGCCGTTGCCCGTTGTCCCGGCTGTCCGCCCGGATGGCCCCGGCCAGGGCCCAGGCCGTCAGGCCCGGTCCCGCCAGGGGGGTACCGGAAGACGCGAGGACCGCCCGGTCCGCGCCCAGACCGAGCGCCTGGCGCAGCCCGTCCCCGGCTTCCGGCCCGCCGAAGCTTACTGCCACACAGTCCGTGCCGAGGGCGGCGGCTGTCTCCAGCGCGCCGCGCATGGCGTACGCGTCCAGCGGGTTCAAATACCACGCGTCCGCGCGTAAAAATCCGGATTCCGGATCAATCGCGGGCACTCCCTCCACATTGGGCACCTGTTTCAGGCAGACATACACGCTCATGCTTCAATTCCGGAATAGCAGATTGAATTTTCCTGTGGAAACGCCGGGACGCCGCCCCGGACCCCGCCAGGGGCTGAGCCCCTGGACCCGCAATAAGGGCGACGGGAACAGTGTGTCTCTTTTCTCTTACCGCCCCAGCCTGTCGGCCTCATAAATGGCCTTTTCCAGGATGGCCGGGGTGATCTCGCACGGCATGTTGTAGACCAGGTTCTGCGGCGTGCAGATTTTATTGACCATTTTGGTGATGTCGTCCTTGTCCGCCCCGGTTACGCCGAGTTGGGCCAGGGTCGTGGGCAGGCCCACGCCTTTCAGGAAGGCGAGCATCTCATCCATGAACGCCTGGGGCCGTTTTTCCAGCACGAGCTGGACCAGAAGGCCGAAGGAGACCAGTTCGCCGTGCGTCGCTTTCAGCGCGGCGGGGACAGAGGTCAGGCCGGAACTGACGGCGTGCCCGGCCGCGAGGCCGCCGTTGACGAACCCCAAACCGCTGAGGAGCGCCGAAGCTTCCACCACCTCGTCGAACGCGTTGGTGAACACCCCGTTCTTGACGGATTCCACGGCTTCCATGGCGTGTTCGCGGATAATGTCCCAGCACAGGTCGCAGAGCGCCTTGGCCGTTCTGGGCGGCCGGCCTTTCAGGAAGTTGGCCGCGCCGGAAGCGAGGCAGGCGTCCGCCTCGAACTTGGTGGCCGCCGCGTCCCCGATGCCGGAGATGAAGGTCCGCAACGGCGCCTTCAGGATGACCTCGGTATCCATGATGATGCACCACGGCGAGTAGCGCATGTACGCCACGCGGTCCTTGCTGTGGTCCGCCTTGTAGATCATGGCGATGTTGCTGACCGGCGCGTCCGAGGCGGCGGTGGTCGGGACGAGGGCCACGGGCGCGTCCGCCACGATGGAAACCCCCTTGGCCGTATCCAGGGCCTTGCCGCCGCCGACACCGACCACGGCGTCGCAGCCGGAGGCTTTGTAAATCTGGTGCAAACGGTTTATTTCCGCATCGCTCGATTCCCCGTCGAACTCCCCGCGCACGGATGCGAGACCGGCAGAGGCAAAGGCGGCGTCCAAAGCGTCCCCGTACAGGGAAAACACAAAGGCGTCACTGACCAGGAAGAATTTCTTCCCCATGGGCTGCAAAATCGTACCGGTATCCTTGAGGATATCCCGGCCCTGGTAATATCTGAACGGCGCTCCGAAGATTATCACGGCTCTTCTCCTTGCAACACGCGCGGCTCATGGCGCCGCGTTTGCATATGTACAATCCTGCCGGTCCGCGCCGTATGGGCGGCGCGGACCGGCGTTCCCTTACTCGCCCCGCTCGAAGGCGTGCAGCCGGTGGTTGATGTCCACCAGCAGCTTTTGCGAAGCCAGGTACAACTCGAACATTTTCTGGTACCGCTCGTGGTTCTTCATATCCGGCGTGTGGCGCAGCCCGATGCGCACGGATTTTTTGATGGCGTCGGCGGCGTCCGCGAAGATGCCCGCCCCGACCCCGGCGACCAGCGCCGTGCCGAAGGCGGCTTCCGTGTTTTCCGGCACCAGGATCTCCTGGCCCACCACGTCGCAGAGGATCTGCCGCCAGAGCGCGCTTTTCGCCCCGCCGCCGATCAGGCGGATTTCCGTCCAATCCAGGCCCAGGGGTTTGTAGACGTTCTTGCAGTCCAACAGCGAGAAGGAAATGCCCTCATACAGCGCGCGCACGAAATGCGCCCTGGTGTGGCGGATGGTGATGCCGAGGTAGTCGCCGCGCAGGAAGGGGTCCATGTACGGCGTTTTCTCGCCCATCAGGTAGGGGTGGAACAACAGCCCGTCCGACCCCGGCGCGATGGCCGCCGCCAGCTTGTCGATTTTCGCGAAGGCGTTGTGTTTTTCGCTCTCGTTTTCCAGGAGTTCCGGGAAAAACTGGTCGCGCAGCCACTTGTGCACCTGCGCCCCGGAAAGGGTGCCCCCGGCGATGTACCAGAGGTTGGGCATGATCTGCTTGTAGTTGAAGACCAGCGGGTGCGGATGGGGTTTGCTGGTCATCACGTTGGCGTTGCCGGCCGTGGCTATCTTGAAAAGGCCCTGGCCGTGCTCGATGCAGCCCGCGCCGTAGTCCTCGTTGGCCGTGTCCGACCCGCCGATGACCACGGGGATGCCCTCGGGCAACTTCAGGTCTTTTGCCGCGCGGGCGGCGATGGGACCGGAAACGTCCAGACTGTCCTTGACCGGGGGCAGCCGGTCCATGGGCCAGCCGATCATGGCGCACAGCTCTCTGGACCACTCGTTTTTCTCGTAGTCGTAGAGCATGGTGCCCTGGGCGTCCACGATATCGGTATCCCAGATGCCGGTCAGGCGCCAGCGCAGGTAATCCTTGGCGACCATGAGCCGGGCGGTCTTTTCAAAGACCTCGGGCTCGTTTTTCTTCAACCAGAGCAGTTGCGGCATGGTCCAGGTGGGGCTGGGCCGGTGGTAGGCGATCTTGAAAATGGTGTCGCCGTACTTTTCGTTCAGCTCGTCGCATTCCGCGGCGCTGCGCCGGTCCGTCCAGAGGATGGCGGGCCGGAGGACCCTGTCGTCCTTGTCCAGCAGCACCGGGGTATGGGCCGCGGCCGTGATGCACACGGCCGCGAGTTTGTCCCTATCCTGCTTCTGGTTGTCGAATATTTCCGCCGCGCAATACCGCAGGGCTTCGTACCAGTCTTCCGGATCCTGTTCGGACCAGTTGGTATACGGATAATGCGTCACAAACTCTTTTGAGGCGGACCCGAGCACCGTTCCCTGGTCATCCAGCAGGATGACCTTCATGTTGCTGGACCCGATATCAACGCCGAGCAGGCAGTTGCGCTTTGCGGCCATGGCTCTTACGACTCCTTTCTCGCCTTGAGTTCAGCGGTAATTTCCGTGACAAGGGCCGGGGTGTCCACCCCGTGCGGGCAGGCGGCCTTGCAGGCCTTGCAGCCTTCAAGATCGTTCAGGCGCGCTTCCACGTCGGGGGTGAAATCCACAAACCCCTGGTGCGCGGCGTAGGCGAGATACGCCATGGCCGAGCAGTAGCGGGATTCCTTGGGCTGGAGCCCGGCCGGGAAAAGGATGCGGCAGGGATTCTGGCACACCGCGCAAAACCGTAATTTTTCAAAATTGGCTTGATCCATCATATTCTCCTCGGACGTTCCGTCCGTCAAAGGTCTGTTTGCAACTCCCCCTGCCATTGCGGGGTCCAGGGGGATCATCCCCCTGGCGGGAGAGTCCAGAGAGGGCAGAGCCCTCTCTGGCCGCCGGAGGCGTTCCTACCGCAACCCGATCTTGCCGGGGTTCATGATATGGTTCGGGTCGATCACGTTCTTGATCTGCTGCAAGACGTTGATGCCCGTCTTGCCCCATTCCTCGGCCATCCACTTGCCGCGGATATAGCCCACGCCGTGGTGGTGGCTCATGCTGCCGCCCGCCTTTTGCGCGCCGCGCGTCATGCCTTCCCAGATCTTCGCGTGTTCGTCGGCCGCTTTTTCCTCGTCCATGCCGGGCACGATGAAGGTCATGTACAGGCAGGCCCCGTCAATGTAGCTGTGGGACCAGTGCGCGCCCACGTGGGCGTCCGGGTTGACGGCCAGAACCGCGGAGCGCATGTTTTCGTACACGTCCGGCATGATGCTCCAGTGGGCGGAAACCTCGCAGGTATCCATGAGCTTGCCCTGGGAGACGGGCTTGGCGGAAAGGGGCAGGAACCGGTGCTCGAGCCAGGCGTGGGCGGGCTCGTCGCAGCACAGCTTGCCGCCGCATTCGTACACGATTTCCATGGCCTTCTTGTCTTCCAGCGCCACGATGTCCGGGTCGCCCTGGAACATCAGCATGCACAGGCAGGGATGGTCCTTGAAATCCGGGAAATCCTTCACGCGCGGCTCGGATTCCGGCGCGTCATAGAGCCGCGTCACCGGCGGCCTGAGGCCGAGCTGCATAATGCGGCGGAGCGCCTCCAGGCCGGAAACGTAATCCTTGAAGCCGATGGTCCGCAAAATTTCCTTCTTGGGATAATCCCAGAACCGCATGGTCAATTCAACGATTATACCGAAGGTCCCTTCGGACCCGATGAAAAGCTCCATCAGGCCCGGGCCGACGGCGCGGCGCGGCGCGGGGCGGATTTCCAGCAGCTCGCCGTTCGGCAGAACCACCTTCATGCCGGCCACGATATCCTCGATCTTGCCGTATTTGCCGGAAGCCTGGCCCGCGCCGCGGCAGGCGGCCCAGCCGGCCACGGTGGACATGTTCAAAGACTGCGGGAGGTGCCCCACAGTGTAGCGCAAGTTGTTCATGTGCGCTTCAAAGCGCTCGCCGTTCATGCCGCCCTGCACGGTCACCAGTTTGCTGACCTCGTCCACGGCCAGCACGGTGTTCATCCGCTTGGTGTCGATCATGACCACGTCCGGGCTCATGGGGGCCGCCCCGCCCAGCACGCCGGACCCGGCGCCATAGGCGATGACCGTCTGGCGGGCGTCGTGCATCAGGCGCAGGATGGCCTGCACTTCCGCGATGGAGCCGGGCATGGCGACCACCAGGGGAAGATGGCCGGGCAGATGCCCGAAACGGTAACGCATGGTGGCGTAAGGCCATCTGTCGCGGCCGTAGGCGAGCCGGTCGGAAAATTCCGTCACCAGATTTTCTTGGCCGACGATGGCAACGAGCGCGTCAAACCAGGGCTTGTCCTTCAGATTGATGGGACAGTGTTGCAATTCCCGCATTTCTTTGATCTTCATCGTAGCATTACTCCATAAGGTTAGATACCGAGATACTTTTCCCGGACTTTACTATCGGACAAAAGCGCGTCGCCCGTGTCGTGCATGGCGATGACGCCGTGTTCCAGAACATAGCCGCGGTTTGCGGCCGTAAGCGCCAGTTGCAGGTTCTGCTCGACCAGCAGGATGCTGAACTGCTGCTCGTTCAGTTTCTTGATGATGGTAAAAATCTGGTCCACAATAACCGGCGCAAGGCCCATGGAGGGCTCGTCAATGAGCAGCAGCCGGGGGCGGGTCATGAGCGCCCGGCACATGCTCACCATCTGGCGCTCGCCGCCGGAAAGGTTGTTGGCTTTGCGGCCCAGTTTGTCTTTCAGGGCGGGGAAGAGTTCCAGGAGTTCCTCCATGGTCTTCTTGTTCTTCTCCGCTTCCTTGCGGTGGAGAAACGCCCCCATCATCAGGTTTTCGGCCACGGTCATGCTGCCGAAAAGCTGCCAGGCTTCGGGAATGAGCGTAAGGCCGAGCTCCGCGCGTTTGTGCGCGGGCATATGGGTTACGTCTTGCCCGTCAACGGTAATGGTGCCGCCCAGCGTGGGGATAAGCCCGGCAATGGCTTTGAGGGCCGTGGATTTGCCCGCGTTGTTGCTGCCCACAAGCGCCACCAGCTCGCCCTTGCCCACCTCGAGCGTAAGGCCGCGCAAGACGGTAATGTCGCCGTAGGCGACGCGCAGATTCTCAATTTTCAGCATGGTAGTTCTTCCCCAGGTAAGCGGTTATCACCTGCTCGTTCCGGCTGACCTCGGCCGGCGTGCCCATGGCGATAAGCTCGCCGTGGTCAAGCACCACGACTTTCTCGGAAATGCTCATGACCGCCTGCATCAGGTGCTCGACGAAAAGGATGGTAATGCCCTTGTCGTCCCGGATTTCCCGGATCTTCTGCAGGATCATGTCCACTTCCTGCGGGTTTAAGCCCGCCATCAACTCGTCGAGGAGCAGCAGGCGGGGGCGGGTCGCCAGCGCCCGGGCCAGTTCCGCCTTTTTACGGTCGGCGATGTTGCAGTCCGCCACCAGTTTGTTCCACTGGCCGTCCAGTTGCAGGTATTCGAGGATCGCGAAGGCGTCCTTCTTGGCATCCGCCGCTTTCGGGCAATGGAGGTAGCTGCCGACCATGGTGCTTTGCAGCACGGACATCTTCATGAACGGCAACGTGGTTTGCGAGGTCATGGCAATGCCCCGCTGGCAGATGGTATAGGGCGGCAGGCCCGTGATTTCCTTGCCCTCGAAAAAGATGTGGCCCGCGTCCGCCCTGTGTACGCCCGTGACCATGCGGAACACCGTGGACTTGCCCGCGCCGTTGGGGCCGATAAGCCCCATGATGGAGCCCTGTTCCAAGGTAAAGCTCACGTTGTTCACGGCGGACACGCCGGCAAAGTGCTTTGATATGGATTCAATGCGCAGTTCGGACATATCAATCCCTCTTGTGCGGTATGGCGAAGGCGAGGAGCGACCGCAGACCGCTGGGTTTCAGGAGGATGGTCACGACCAGGATGAGGCCGTAGGCTATGCCCGAGACCCCGGCATAGGTGCCGCCCAAAAAGCCGCGGATCAGCTCTTCGGGGATGACGACCACCAGCGCGCCCAGAAAAGGCCCGATGAGGGAACCCGTGCCGCCGATGATGGCGAGAATGATGATCTTGATGGACAAGTTGGTGCTGAACACCACGTCCGGCTCGATAACGCCCACGTAGGCCGCGTAAAACGCGCCGCCAAGGCCCGTGAAAAAGGCGGAGATGATGGTGGCCGTCAGCTTGACCCTGGCGGTGTTGATGCCTGTTGCCAGCGCCGCGTCCTCGTTCTCCCGGATGGCGATGCAGTACAACCCGAAGCGGGAGCGCTCGAAAAAGGTCAGCGCGGCGAACATGGCTACCATCAGGGCCAGCGCTATGTAATAGTACTCGGTTTTGGAAACGCCCGGGATGACCAGGGACAGCCCGAGCGTGCCGCCGGTGAGGTTATCCTGGTACAAGGCGATCTTGCGCAGTATTTCCGCGAGCGCCATGGTGGTCAGGGCGAAAAAGATGCCTCTGAGGCGCATGGTGCAAAAACCGACCAGCAGGGCCAGCAGCACGGACATGCACACGCCGAGCGCGGCCCCGAGCAGGGGGCCGGAGACTTTCTGCGCCATCAGGATGCCCATGGTGTAGCCCGCGATGCCGAAAAAGGCCGCGTGCCCCACGGAGAACTGCCCCGTGTACCCGCCCAGCAGGTTCCAGGCGCCGGCCAGCGTGGAGTAGAACATGACCAGGATGACGATATGGGTTCCCCAGTTGCCCAGGATGCTGGTTTGGGGAAGCAGAGCCAGGACGGCCAGCGCCAGCCCGAAAAAGCAGAGCAGGCGGCGGTCGCGCAACTTCATGCTGAGAATGACGGAGTCAAATACCATGGCTAGGCCTCCCCAAACAGACCGGAGGGTTTAAACAGCAGCATCGCGATGAAGAAGAGAAAAATGATCGGGTCGTGATAACCCGGCGCGTAAAAAGAGATGAACGCCGAGATAATCCCGATGAGAAAGGCTGACAACACCGTGCCAACCAGATTGCCGATGCCGCCCAAAACCGCGATGAGGAAACACAGGCCGAGGAAACTGTGCCCGGTGTGCGGCTCCACGCTGTAGAGCTGCATGAGGCAGTAGCCGGTGAACGCCAGGTAGCAGAAGCTGGCCGCAAAAGCCACGCAGGCCACCGAACGGGTGTTGATGCCCATGACCGCGGCCATGGCGGGCTGCTGGACAAGCGCGCGTATACAGCGCCCGTACCAGCTCCTTTGCAGGAAAAAATAGCCGAACCCGAGGACGACGAGCGAGAGGCAGAGCAGTTTGAAGCGGGTGACGCTGACGTACACTTCGCCCAGCATCATGCCTTCCTCAATGCCGCCGAGGGAGCGGGGAAAACTTCCCCAAATGACCTGAACCAGGTTTTCGATCAGGATCGCCAGGCCCATGGTCAGCAAAATTTGCACGTTTTCATTGGTGGTGAAAACGATGTAGCGCCGCAAAAACCAGCCGAGGATGAAATACAGCGGCAGCAGGATGGCGAACGTTCCCCAGAGGGGCATGTCGTTGTTGTGGCAGATGAACACGGTGTACATCGCCACCATGAGAAGGTTCCCATAGGCGAAGTTCGTCACCCGCAACTGCCCGAGCTGGAAGTTGAAGGGCACGGCGAGCATGGCGTACACGCCGCCCATGCACAAGCCCGCCGAGAGGATTGAAAGAAAAAGATACAGGTCCACATGGCCCCCTTGCTGCGGTTGCGCGCGGGCCCGATTCCCGGGCCCGCGCGGATCGGGTCACATCAGCGCTTGCTGAAAGGCTTCAGGGGAAGTTCCAGTTTGTCGGTCGCGAACTTGGCGGGCCAAACCACGGTGTAGACGCCCTTCTTCCACTGGGCCACAACACCTTGGCGGGCCAGGACGTTCTGGCCGGTTTCGTCAAACTTCATGCCCCAGTAGGCCGGGGTTTCCCCTTCGGGGATGTTCGTTTCGGCCAGGGCCTTGCGGACGACGTCAACGTCAAGGGAGCCGGCCTTTTCAAGCACCTTGAGATAGGTCTGCGCGCCAGCGTAACCGGACAGGGCGTGGGTCAGCGGGGGGTGCCCGAAACGCTTGGTGTATTTTTCCTGGAATTCGCGCAGGCCGGGAGCGACATTGGGGTTCATGGCCGGGTTGGTGAAGCTGGTGCACAGGATGCCGTCGGCGCCCTTGGGGCCGAGGTCGGCGAATTCCGGCTGGTCATAGATCAGGCCG
Source organism: uncultured delta proteobacterium (assembly GCA_900079685.1). Lineage (NCBI taxonomy): Bacteria > Deltaproteobacteria > uncultured delta proteobacterium. The sequence continues at coordinate 2,844,059 of LT599018.1, read as the reverse complement.
CCGCCCACCGCGATGGCCGGTTCGTAGTCCATGGCAACCATCTGGCGGCGGAAGGCCATGCCGTCAGCCGTGTACTGGCAGGGGATGAGAATGTCCGGCTTGGCCCGGCGGATCTTCAGGATCAGGGACGTGAAGTCTTTCAGGTCGCTGGGGTAGGTTTCGTGGGTGATATTGGTGTAACCGGCCTTTTTCAGGTCCGCTATGATGGGGTTGGCAACGTAGCTGGTCAAATCGCCGTTCACCACGACGACGATAATGTCCTTTTTGTCTTTTTTCAGCACAGCGGGCGCTTCCTTGTTCAGGAAGTCGACCAGGCTCGCGCTGAGCATGCTGACCGTGGCGGCAAAGCGGTAGTAGTACTTCAACCCGCCGGCGGTCAGCTTGTCGGACCAGTTGACCACGCCGAGACAGAGTTTCTTTTCCCGCTCGGACACTTTCTGCCAGGCTTCCTCCAGGGCGGAACCGTACCCGCCGAAGACCACGTTCAGACCTTCGCGGCTGTGCAGCCGTTCCATCTCAGCCACGGCCGCCGTGGAATCGGGCGCATCCGCGACAACCAGTTCGATTTCTTTGCCGAACAGTGTTTTCTTTTCTTCAATAGCCAGAGACACGCCGTTTTTCACTTCATTCCCGCCAAAGGAAAGCGTGCCGGTCAGAGGGGTAATCAGGCCCAGCCGCACCTTTTCCGCAGCCAGGGCCGTTCCGGAAAAGGCGGCCAAAAGCAGGCCGGCCATCGCTACTACGAGTACTTTGCGCATATGTTCCTCTCTGTTTGGGTTAGAAAACCTTTTCTACACGTGTGAAATTTCCGAACAAAACTTCGCCGATAGAAACCCTTTCCGCTTCTCCCGCCGGAGAAGCCCTCCGATCAGGGGATACTAAAACCGCCGTCGAGAATAACGTCGGTTCCGGTGGTAAAACTTGCGGCCTCGGAAGCCAGGTACAGCATCATCCCTTCCAACTCCCCGACCTCGCCCGCCCGGCGCAGCGGCGTTCTGGCGATCTTCTCGCCGCCCATGGCGGGATCGTCCCAGTAATGCTGGGTCATGTCCGTGCGGATCCAGCCGGGACTGATGGAATTGACGACAATGTTATAGGGGGCGAGTTCGTAGGCGAAGGACCGCGTCAGTTGTTTCACGGCGGCCTTGGAGGAGGAATAGGCGCCGCCGCTGCCATACGGGTGCACGGAGATGGTCGTGGCCGTCATGGAGCACATGTTCACGATGCGCCCGCCCTTGCCCTGTTCGATCATGAACCGCCCCACCGCCTGGTCCGTCAGGAAAACACCCTTGACGTTGACGGCGTATACGCGGTCCCATTGCTCCGCCGTGTGATTCATGGTGCTGACCCCGGGAACGGTCACCCCGGCGTTGGCCACGGCTATGTTCAGCCCGCCAAACCGCTTTGCCACGGCGCCAACCATGGCCGCGCACGATTCAGGATTTGTCACATCCACGTACAACCCCATGGTTTTAACCCCGAATTCCTCGGCCAGGGCTGCGGCGGATTCCTCGGCCTTGTCTTCCAGAAGGTCGGCAAGCGCCACGTCCGCCCCGGCTCCGGCCAGAACCCTGGCGTAGGCAAGCCCGATTCCCCTGGCGCCGCCCGTCACAAGAGCGGTTTTGCCTTTCAGGGAAAAAAGCCGTGTAATTGTATCATTTTTATCCATTCCAACCGCTCCCTTTCCGGGCGTGCACGACAACGCCCGCTGTGCGCTTTGGGCCCTTTCCCCCCTGTGGCGTGAGAGGAAAATCCACCTTTATGCACACGATAAAGACGTGCGCACGGTTCGGCAAAATAAAAAAGTGAAACTGCTAAAAATGCAGTCAATTAAGCAATGCGACAATTTAGAAAATTATTATTCATCATATCAAATAAATATAATTATAATTGGAGTATAGTTTTTATACCATCCCGCCTTTGTCCCGCCGAAGATATCGCACGAAAGCGTTGTCCCGCCCTGCAATACGGCAGGCAAGGGAATGGCCCGCCACCATCCCGCCGTTGCATGCAAAAAAACCTTGCGCAGCGCGGGCAATTTCATGCCGCACCATGCCCGGCGCCAACTTCCGTCTGGCATTCTCCTGTTTTTTCACGTATCGTGTCTTTTTAGGATTCCCGCGCTCTTTTGCCGCGCCATCGCGGCATGCCCGCCGACCGCCTTCGTACCGGCCACAGACGGAACGAGCCTTTTCCCAGCGCAGCAGGAGGCAGCCATGCTTTACGAGGATGTTTTGCGTTTTATCGCGACCCAGCCGCGATTGAAGCTCGAAACCTGGCCGACGCCCATGATGCCCATGGACGGCCTGCGCCGCGCCCTCCTGGCGGAAGGTCCCTGCCCGAAACTGTGGGTCAAGCGGGAAGACATGACCTCTTACGGGCTCGGCGGCGACAAGATCAGGCGGCTGGAGTTCGCCTTTGCCAAGGCGATAGAGGCGAACGCCGAGGTCATCATCATTTCCGGCGGCATCCATTCCAATTCCATTCTCCAGGTATCGGCCGTCTGCGCGCGGCTCGGCCTGGAGTGCGAAGTGTTTGTCACCCGGCCCAACAACGCGACCCCTGACGACGAAAACGACGCCGTGAACGTCATGATCTGCCTGCTGCACGGCGCGCGGGTCCACCTTATGGGACCGCTGGAAAACGCCGAAAGGGTCACCGGGGAGCGGGTCGAGGAGCTTAAGGCCGAAGGGCGCAAACCGTTTCTCATCGAGCCGGGCGGCACATCGCCCTATTCCACCCTCGGCGCCGTTCTTTGCCTGCACGAGCTTTTGGAGCAGACCCGCGAAAAGGGGTTCACACCCAGCGCCATCGTCGCGCCCACGGGCTGGTGCGGCAACGCCGCGGGCTTCCTCATCGGCCTGGCCCTCCTGGCCGGATCCGGCGGCCCGAGCATCCCGCTGTATGTCTTTGACACCTTCGGCAAGGATGCGGCCGTTCCGGCGCGCAAGCGCATCCTGAACATCGTGTCCGGATGCTGGAAGCTCATGGGGCTTCCGGGCAAATGCGACGACGCGCTGTTGCACCTGTCCACGGAATTCGCGGGCCAGGGCATTTCCCGCCCGGACGAGCGGGCCATTGAAGCCATCCGGTTCCTGGGCTGCAAGGAAGGCCTGCTCCTGGACCCCAGCTATACCGGCAAATGCATGGCCGGGCTTTTGCACATGATCCGGAACAAGGCCTTTACCCAGAAGGACAACGTCGTGTATCTGCACCCCGGCGGCATGCCCGCCATGTTCGCCATGCGGCGGATACTCTGACATCTCTCTAAAAACCGATAACCACCCTTAGGAGCAGTAGAATGGTACACCATATCGTGATCTGGAGGCTGAAAAAGACCTTCTCCGACGCGGAACGCGCCAAGGCCCTGGAAGCCCTGATGCGGGAAGCGGAAACCCTGAAAAGCATCGCCGGGGTGACCGGATTTACCCTGACCACCAAAATCCACCCGCGCACGAACCTGGGCGCGGACCTGCTGCTGCACAGCACCCACGCAAGCCAGGCGGATCTGGACACGTACTACGACCATCCCCTGCACACGTCTTTTGTCGAACGCATCCAGCCCTACGTCGATTCCCGCGACCGGATCGATTTCGAAGCGTAACGCGCCCCGGGCCGCATTCGGCGGGGAACGGCAAAAAAACGCGCCTCTTTGATCGTTGCATCAAAGAGGCGCGTTGCATTTGCTCTTGACCGGAAGAAAGCGCGCTATGAAAAGAAAAAGATCAGCGGGGCCAGAAGGTGCTTTTCCACCATGTTGGGCACCGCCACAAGGTCCCTGCTTTTGCAGGCGGCCAGATCGTGGCTTCAAGGGCCATGGACACGGCCATTGAGCGCGCGGCCCAAAACGGGAGCTGCACGGTTTCCATCCGGAACACCAACCATATGGGCATCCTCAGCTTCTACGCCCTGAAAGCCGTGAAACGGAACATGATCGCAACCGTCATGTGCAACACGCCGCCGTTCGTGGCCGCATTCGGGGGGGCCGCGCCCGTCATCGGCACCAACCCGGTCTGCTGGGCGCTGCCGGGCCCGGAATTTCCCATCGTCATGGACATGGCCATTTCCCCGGCGCGCGGCGCTTCCGTCTTGCGGGGTAGCACGGAATAACGCCGTGCTACCCCGCAAGAAAACGTTGCGGCTGCCGGCCTGTTCCGGCCCGGCGGCGAACGGTCAAAAAGGAGCCCGGTCGAAAAACGGCGAGCGGCGGCTCACCGGTTCGACCGGGCAAGGAAGACGCTCGGCGGAGTGTTGCACGGACCACTGCCTGGGGGGGGTCTTGAAGTCCGTGCCGGCACGCCCGCTCGAGGGCGTCTTCCGATTCAGCGGAGAGGCATGGCGCCCTGACCGGACGCAAACGCGCGCCGCCGGGCCATCCCTTCCATGTAGCGCAAAACTACAAAAGCAATACAGGAGCCTGATACATATCAGATATATTTTAGAACTGTAAAGAAAAACAGGAACTAAAAACAAGCTCCACACAACACCGTATCGGTATACCACATCCGCTCCGGATTACCAGTACACGTTAATCTTTTTTTCAAAAGGCCGAGCGCCGGATTGACAAAGGGAGCCCGTCCGTGAAATCAAGACATGACCGTCTTGTCGCGGAAAGGAGTGTTTCATGACCGGACCGATACAGAGCGCCGCCGAGCAAGTGCTTTGGGGATGCAAAACACTGTGCGCCCGCGGATACGTGCTCGGCACGGCGGGCAACGTCAGCGCCAGGGTCGAGGGGGAGGACCTTTTCGTCATCACCCCGACATCCCTCCCGTATGACGAACTTACCGCCGGGGATCTTGTGGTCGTGGATCTTGAGGGCCGTGTCACGGCGGGGAGCCGCGCGCCTTCGGTCGAGTGCGGCCTGCACCGCCGCATTCTGCTTGCCCGTCCGGACGCGCGCTGCATCGTGCACACCCATTCAAAGTTCGCGACAGCCGTCAGCGCCATGCAAAACGTCAGCGCGGTTCCCGTAATCGACATTGAGACCGCCATGTATATCGGCGGGGATATCGCCGTCGCGCCGTTCGCCCCTCCGGGGAGCGAGGACCTGGCCCGGAACGCGGCCTTTTCCCTCGGCGACCGCGCCGGGGTAATCATGGAAGGGCACGGCGCCATCGGCGTGGGGCTGACCATGCAGGACGCCATGATCGCCGCCGACAATGTCGAGCGCACCTGCGAGCTGTTCTGCATCATCAGGGCGGCGGGGGAAATCAAGCCGCTGCCGGAAGCCCCCCTGCGGGAACTATGCGCCTGGTCCCGTGAAAAACGGGGCGTGGCCTCCGGGCGCGCGCCGGACTGACGTCCCCGCCGGGCCGGATTGCGGCGGAAACCCCAGCGGATGCCGTCCGTGCTTTTGGCGGCGGCCACGGCGGGACGGCATGCGCGCCCCGGCGGAAAATATTTCCCGCCTTTCTCCGGAAAAAAAGCCCGTTACATAGCCATGTTTGCGAAAAAAACGGAAAAATTGCCGGAATATTCTGCTATACCCGCAAGGAACCGGGAAAAGGTTTTTCTCCCGCCGCAGAAGGTCTGTTATATCGCTGCAACCGTCTGGTTCTTTTTTACGAACCAAATGTGGGATCATTGACAGAAAGACTGCACTTGCCTACTTAGTACGCACGGGCTCCGTTTTTATTCGGGGAGCCGGTTGGCGTATCCGGTGTTTTTTGCGGCGGAAAGTCACGCTGCCGCACCTCACGAGAACCGGGTATGCATCACGCCAAAGGGCTTACAGTCTGTACTGTAAGCCCTTTGTTTCGGTAGCGGCTCACACACAATAAGCTGCTACTGGTTCAGGACAGCTTCCGCCGCACGGCGGGAATGAATTCGAGCGCGGCGTCAAAGTCAAAGCCGCTTATGGCCTGGGAAATATCGGTAAAAACTTCCGGCGCGAGCGTGCGCAGCGGTTGCGACAGTTCCCGGAAAACCTCGCGGGCCTCCGCATCGCTGTGCCGCAGCAGCTCTTCAAACGCATCCAGCCGTTCCCGGAACGTCCCCATGTCCAGTTCTTCCGGGGCCTCGGCGCAAGGCGTGAACGCCTTGCCGAGCGCCTCCACCACCGGTTCAAGGGTTTTGGCAAACTGATCGAACACCCCGGCGACATCCATGCCGCCGCCGGTGTCCATGGCGCTCCGCGCCGCGGACTCAAGCGCGCCGGCGGCGGCGGCAAGGCCCCCGTGGCCCATGCTGCCGGCCAGCCCCTTGATGGTGCGGGCAACCGTCGCGATTTCCCTGAACTGCCCCTGAACATGCAGTTGCCGGGCCATGGTGCTGCCGTTTTTATACCGCTCGTGGAACTGCCCCAGCAGCGTCCGGTACATGACCCGGTTATGCCCGAGGTGCTCCAGCCCGGCCTTGGTATCAAACCCGGCTTCTCCCGCGAGCCGCAGCCATTCTTCCTCTTCTTGCCCCGCGCCTCCCGCCGGGACCAGGAACTGCTCCAGCGTGCGGTACAGGGTGTGCACTTCAATGGGTTTGGATATGTGGGCGTTCATGCCCAGATCCATGCACTTGTCCCGCTCGTAATCAAGGGCGTGGGCGGTCATGGCGATGACGGGAATGGCCGCGTTGCGCGGGTCGTTCCGGATGAGGCGCGTGGCCTGGTACCCGTCCATCACGGGCATTTGCAGATCCATGAAGATCAGGTCAAACGCCGGAGAAACCATGCGGGCCCTGATAATCTCCAGCGCTTCCTGCCCGTTGTTTGCCACCGTGACGCGCACGTTGGCGTCCTCGAGCAGTTCCACCGCGACCTGCTGGTTGATGAGGTTGTCTTCGACGAGCAGAATTTCCTGGCCGGAAAACCGGGGCGTTATCATGCCGGGCAGGCAGGCGAGCGCGGGCGGTTCCGCGCTTTCCGGGCTCAGCATGTCGATGACGGTTGCAAAAAGATTCTGCCGCACGACGGGCCTGAACATGTAGCCGTCGACCGACTCGGGCAGGACCCCCGCCTGGGACTTGTCCTGCATATAGCTTGCGAGAACCACCATCTTCGGCACGGAAGCGGGGGGAAGCGAGGCGCGCAGCGCGTTGGCCGCCTTGTCAATGGCGCGGCTCGTGAAGATGACGTCGAAAACGGCCAGCGCGTAAGGCGCATCGGGACCGGCCTCCCGGATGCGCGTAACCGCTTCTTCCAGCGTTTCGCAGCCGGTAAAGGCGAACCCCATCTCCTCAAAAAGATTCTGGAGGATATCCCTGCTCATGGGGGAACGGTAGGCCGCGATCACGCGGCTGCCCCGCAAATGAGGGGGGAGCGCCTTGGGCCGGGGCGTCGTGGAGCATTTTTCCAGGAGGCAGGTGAAGGACATGGAGGTTCCCGTGCCGTACTCGCTGGTCACGGTAATTTCCCCACGCATCAGTTCCACGAGCATCTTGGAGATGGCAAGCCCCAGCCCCGTGCCGCCGTATCGCCGGGTTGTGGAGGCATCCGCCTGGGAAAACGCGGAGAAGATCCGCTTCTGTTCCTCCTGCGTCATGCCTATGCCCGTATCGGTGACGGTAAACCGCACAAGCGCGGTGGTATCGGTCTCTTCCGCCAGGGTGCAGGTAACGCTGACCTCGCCTTTTTCCGTAAATTTGAACGCGTTGCTGAGCAGGTTGGTCAACACCTGCGAAATGCGGAGGTTGTCCCCCACCAGTTCGACGGGAACGCGCTTGTCCACGAAAAAGCCGAGATCCAGCTTTTTTTCCGCCATTCTCTGGCAGAACAACGCGCCGAGAGAGGCCATGACGTCGTCCACCCGGAAGGGGGCGCTGTCCAGCTGCATTTTGCCGGCCTCGATCTTGGAGAAATCGAGGATGTCGTTGATGATGCTGAGGAGCGTATTGGCCGCGGCGTCGATTTTTCCGGCGTAATCCTGCTGTTTGGGGGTCAGCCCTGTTTTCAGCATCAGGTGGGACATGCCGATGATGGCGTTCATGGGCGTGCGGATCTCGTGGCTCATGGTCGCCAAAAATTCGCTCTTGGCCTTGCTGGCGAGTTCCGCCTCCTTCAACTGATACCGGGCGGTGATATCGAGATAGAACCCCTCGTACGTAAGGCTCCCGTCCTCGCCGCGCGCCACGACGCGGCTGCGCTCCCACACCCAGCGCATAACGCCGTCCGCCCGCGTAATGCGGAAGATCAACTCGAGCGGGTCGTCGGAAAGTTCCATCAGGTGCGCGGCCATGACGTTTTCCCGGTCGTCCTCGTGGATGATGGCGCTAAAGGAGGCGCCCCCACGCTTCAAAAAAGATTCCGCGGAATATCCCGTCAGAAACTGCGCCCCTTCGCTGGCGAATTCAAAACGGAACGCGCCTGGGGCGCAATGGACCCGGAACGCCATGCCCGGCAGGTTGGACATGAGCGTGCTTATCCTGCGTTCGCCCTCGCGCAGCCGTGCGTGCCCGATGATAAGCGCCGTGAAATCCGCGAGGGAAGCGCCGAAAGCCTGTTCCTCAAGACCCCATTCGTACGGCTCCTCTTTTTCCACGCTGAAGAAGCCGAGGGTTTCCCCCCGCAGCCGGATAGGACAGTACATCGCGGAGCGGATGCCGCTCCTGCGGAACATGAGGGCCACATCCGGCATGGCCGTTTCCGTCAGGGTGTCGGTAATCATGACCTGGCGTTCCCTGCTGAACCGCTCCTCGTACTTGTCATACAGGGAGAGCGGGACGGAACGGCCCGGCTCATGCCGGCCCGTGGCGCGCTCGTACACGTCGACGCAATCGCACTGGGTCTCCCTGATGATCCAGACGCGGGCCGAGGAGGAGACCAGAACGCGGGCCGCCGTTTCCGTGATGCCCCGGATCGTCGTAAGAGGGTCGACATCTTCGGAAGCGGGCTGGGCGTGCAGCGCGATCAGGGCGCTGTTCTGTTCCCTGAGCTGGCGCTCGTGCTCTTGCAGGGTTTCCAGGGTCTGGCGGCGCACTTCCGCCATTTCGGAGACGTCGGTCACCACCTCCACCGCGCCGATCTTTTCGCCTTCCCGGCTGTAAATGGGCATGGCGGTCAGGAGCCAGGTGGCCCCGTTGGGCATGACCAGTTCGTTGGTCGAGATGACCCCCTTGTGGTGGCTGCGGACCACGGGGCAGTTTTCGCAGTAGGTATCTCTGCCGAAAGGCAGCTCGTAGCAGACTTCCCCGTAGTGGTTCTTCCAGTTGATGTGGCTCTGGGTCATGCCGAGCTTGTTGACCCAGCGCATGCGGTAATCGAGATCGATGAAGTAAATGCCCACCGGAAGGCCTTCCAGCACTTCCAGCTGCATCTTGATATCCTTGTCCATCGCGACCGGCGGCACATGCTGGAGAATGCCGAGCACCCCCCTGCCGGAGACCGTGGGCGCAAGCCGGTGCCGGACGTTCTTTTCCCCGTCGGGCGTGAACACGGGGTGTTCCCAGGAAAAGGAAATATTCTGCTCCTGGGCGCGTTGCAGATGGTACAGCCAATCCTTATACGTCACGCCGAACAGCCGTTGCAGAAGCTCTTCGGAGGCCAATTCTTCCGCTTCAAAGCCGAGAAACGGGGAAGCGCCGTTCTCCCATACCATGCGGAGAGCGCCTGTTTCCGGGTCCATCACAGCCTGATACACCGTAGCGTCAAGCAAACCCAACGCCTGCTCGCGTACCGGCCCGTCCCACTTGAAAGGCATCGCCCCCCTCCTTACCCGCGCGAAAGAATCGTTCCCTGATCGTCAAGCCGCGTGCCCAAAAACACCGCTCCACGAGACTTGATTGAAAGACTTACTGATATCAAAAAAGTTACCGGTCGCGCAAAGCAAATCTACACGGGGCAGCGGCGGAAGCCACCACCGCCCCGGTGTGAGGGCTGCGCGATTTGCCTTGCAAAACGGCCGGCAGGCCCGGCCTCTTTGGCTTCGACAAAACCGCGTTTCCCTGATACCTGAGAGAAGAAAATATTTTATACACCGTACCCGGGGCAATGATGCGCAACCTGTTCAGGCCTCCTTCCGAGGCCCTTTCTCATGACATGACAGCGGCCGTGAAAGCCGTTCACGCGGCAACGCCGCTGTCCGGGGCGCACGCCAAGGAGTTGCCCTTCGCCGTCCGGGACCTTTCCCGGCTGCTGACCCAGGACCGCTCGCAACTCGCCGCCTCTTACTGGGTCAACAAACGGCTGCTCACGGCCTACTGCCGCTATTTCCTCCCCTGGAACCTCCTGCGCCTTTCCTGGCTGCTGCCGGGGCTGGATCTGCCGCTGCCGCCGCATGCCACGATTCTGGATTTGGGAAGCGGCCCGCTGACCATGCCCCTCGCCCTTTGGATCACCAAACCCGCCTGGCGGGAGATGCCCCTCACCATCGTGTGCAGCGACGTTTCGCCCGCGCCCATGGCGCTCGGCCGCGACATTTTCCGCCGCCTCGCCCCGGATTGCCCCTGGACCATAGAACTGGTCCGCGGACCGCTGGAAAAAGTCCTGCGCGAATTCACGCGGCCCGCGGCCCTTATCACGGCGGGCAACGTGCTGAACGAGATCAAGCCCTCGCGCGAGGTTCCCCTGCAAAACCGCCTCGCGGCCCTTACGCGGCGCATCGCGAGCCGGTTGGCGGATGACGGCCGGTTCCTCGCGGTGGAGCCGGGCACGCGCCTCGGCGGCAAGCTCATGGCCCTGACCCGCCTGGCCGCGTTCGGCGCGCGCCTCGTGCCGGAAGCGCCCTGCCCGCACTGGGGGCCCTGCCCCATGCTGGCGGAACGGGCCACGGGCTGGTGCCATTTCTCCCACATAACCGGCGCCGCGCCGAAAGACCTGACGGACCTGACGAAACGGGCCGGTCTGGAAAAGGATTCTCTCAGCTTAAGCTGCATGCTGCTGCGCCGCGTGACCGGGGAAGAGCTCCGGCGCGTGGAAAAGCACCTCCCGAACGTGGCGGACGACGATTTTGACGACGAGTGGTTCGGCGGCCCGGACGAAGCGGATATGGACGAAGACGGTTCCGACGGCTGGGCCGAAGCCTTTGCCGAAGCCGGTCCCGAGATGTTCTCCGCCGAGGAGCGCAATACCGTGCGTATCCTTTCCGACCCCATCCGGCTGCCGGGCCTGCCCGAGCCCGCCCGGTACGCCTGTTCCGCCAGGGGGCTGGTGCTGGCGCACAACGCCCTGCGCGTGCCGTCCGGCGCGGCGGTCACCGTGCGCTGGCCCGAAAGCCAACCCCGCGACCCCAAAACCGGCGCCCTGGTCGTGACCCTGCCGCCGGTCGCGGCAAAAACACCGGCTCCCGCCGGGCAGGCCGCGCCGGGCAAGCCGGGCAAGCCCGCCTGGCCGCGAAAACAGCCCCCGCCCTCCGAAACCGCCCGGCCCCATGAAAGCCCCCGCCGGCCTTCCGGCCCGGCCAAACCGGGCAAGCCGGGCAAACCGTCCGCACCGGCCGGGCAGGGTACGAAGAGCACGCCGCCCAGACCGGAAAAAACCGCCGGGCAGACCGCGTGGGACAAACCGGACAGGCCGCCCAAGACGGGCGCATCCCGGCCCCCTGCCCGCCACCCCGCCCGGAAGTCCCCGCGCCCGGCCGCGCCGGGGAAAAAAGGAGAAAACCATGAGCGGTAAAGTAGTCATCTGCACGACCGGCGGCACCATTGCCATGCGCCTTGACCCGGAACGCGGCGTCGTTCCGGCGGTGAGCGGGCCGGAACTTATCGCCGCCGTGCCGCCCCTCAAAGACGTCTGCCCCGTGGAAGTGCGGGAATTCGCCAACATTCCCAGCCCGCACATGACGCCCAAAATCATGCTCGCCCTCGCCCTGGAAGTGGAAAAGGCCCTGGCCGAACCCGACGTTCTGGGCGTTGTCGTCACCCACGGCACGGATACCATGGAAGAGACCGCCTGCCTCCTCGACCTGTATATCGACAGCGCCAAACCCGTCTGCCTGGTGGGCGCCATGCGTAGCGCGGCGGAAATCAGCCCGGACGGCCCCAAAAACATTTTATGCGCCGTGCGGTGCGCCGCCTCCCCCGAGGCCCGGGGCATGGGCGTCCTGGTGGTCATGAACGAGGAGATCCACGCCGCGCGGGAAGTGACCAAGACCCATTCCGCCAACCCCAAAACCTTTGCTTCGCCCTTCTGGGGACCGCTCGGCTACGTTGACGAGGACAGGGTCATTTTCCGCCGCGCGCCGCTCGGGCAGCGGAAAATCCGGCCGGCGGCAATCGTGGAGGACGTGCACCTCGTCAAGCTGCCCGCCGGGGCGGATGATTTTCTGATACACTGCCTGGTGGACAAGGGCGTCAAAGGCATCGTGATCGAAGGGTCGGGCCGCGGCAACGTGCACGAATCCGCCATGCCCGGCATCAAGCGGGCCGTGGACGCGGGCATCGCGGTGGTTCTTGTTTCCCGCTGCCCCGGCGGGCGCGTCCTCGACGTTTACGGTTACGCGGGCAGCGCCAAACGCCAGCAGGAGATCGGCGTCATTCTCGGCGGGGAGATCAGCGGGCAGAAGGCGCGCATCATACTCATCCTCGCCCTCGGCGTGACGAGCGACCGCGAACGGCTGGCCGGCTATTTCGACGTGCCCTGACCGGCCGCAAGCGGCCCGGGGAAGAGCCGGGCGGGAAAGAGCGCCGCATCATACCGCCAGCACGATTTTGCCCGCCTTGCCGCCGCCCATCACAAGCCTGTGGGCCTCTGGCGCATCCTCCAGCGGCAGTTCCCGGCCCACGATGACGCGCAGCCCGTTCTCCAGGGCGGCCGCCAGCCGGTACATCATCTCACGGTATACCGCGCGCGGCATATTGCCCAGGAGCATCCCGTGAATGGCGGCATCCTTGACCATGGCGTCACGCGGGCTGAAGGCGAGGCTCCCCCGGCTTCCCACGACCACGATGCGGCCGTGCCGCGCGAGCAGGGACAAATCCGTGGCAAGGTTCACGTCGGCAAGCATTTCGATGATGACGTCCGGCCCGCCGGGCGCGGCCTCCCGGATCATTTCAAGATACCCTTCCTCCCGGTGGTTGAATACCCGGTGCGCGCCGATGGCCGCGAGCAGCGCCCCGCCTTCGCCGCTGCCCGCCGTGCCCAGCACGACGGCCCCGGCCCTGCGCGCCAGCTGCACCGCCAGGGTGCCCACGCCGCCGGTGGCCCCGTGGACGAGCACGGTTTCCCCCGGCCTGAGGCCCGCCCGCGAAAAAAGGGCGTACCCGGCGGCAAGGCCGGGGGTGCCCAGGCCCGCGCCCTCGGCAAACCCGAGCGCGTCCGGCAGAGGGTGCGCCGCGTCGGCATCGCACACGGCATATTCGGCATACGTCCCGGTATTGCGCTTCGCCAGGGAGGCCGCGATAAATACCCGCTGTCCGGGCGCCAGGCGGTGCGCATCCGGCCCGACGGCGTCAACGATACCCGCGCCGTCGTTGCCGGGCGTATAGGGCAAGGCCGGGAGCGCCCCGTATTTCCCTGATCGAATATACGTTTCCACCGGGTTTACGCCCGCGGCCCTGACCCGGACCCGCACCTCGCCCCGGCCGGGCTCCGGTACGGGAATTTCCCGGCATTCCAATACATTTTCATCGCCGAATTCCCTGATAACGACTGCTTTCATGGCGCTCCTCCCCGGCCCGCGAACCGTGCGGGCTGTTTTTCACCACAACTGTACCACAGCCGCCCGGAGGGCCAAACCTTCTATTTTACAAACCGGCGGCAACACAAAGGGCCGGGATGCGATGCGCATCCCGGCCCGGCATGGTGAAAAAACAGCCCGCGTTATTTGCGCAACGCCAGCTCGGAGAGATACGCGTAGACGGACATGGCAGCGCGCGCCCCGTCGGCGGATGCCGTAATCATCTGGCGCAGGCTCGTCTCGCGCACGTCCCCGGCGGCGAACACGCCCTCGATATTGGTCCGCAACGTGGCATGGTCCGCAATGACCCAGCCGCTCGCATCCATGCCCAGCCCGCTTCCCTTGAACACTTCGGAGTTGGGCAGGGTGCCGACGAAAATAAAGACGCCCGTGACCGGGATCTTCTTTTCAGCGCCGGTTTTCACGTTCTTCACGGAAACGGATTCCACCCCGGTCTTGCCGTTGATGCCCGTCACCACGGTATCCCAGACCGGCTCGATCTTGGGGTTGGCGAGCGTGCGCTTGGCGAGCATCTCCGCCGCGCGGAGCTGGTCCCGGCGGTGCACGAGGTACACCTTGGATGCAAACCGCGTCAGGTATTCGGCTTCTTCCACGGCCGTATCGCCGCCGCCCACGACCACGATTTCCTCATTGCGGAAAAAAGGCCCGTCGCACACCGCGCAGTAGCTGACGCCGCGCCCCGTGAGCTCCGCTTCGCCCGGAACGCCCAGCTGCCTGTGCCGCGCGCCGGTGCATATGATGATCGCGTCGGCCGTCATGGCTCCCTTGTCCGTTTGCACGACTTTTCGCGGTTCTGAAAAATCAAGGCTCTGTATGTCCGCGACGCGGATTTCCGCGCCCAGGTATTCGGCGTGCTCCTGGAGCGAAGCGGCCAGGTCGTACCCGGATATCTGCTTGAAGCCGGGCCAGTTCTCCACGTCGTTGGTCGTGGTAATCTGCCCGCCGACGGCGCCTTTTTCCAGCACGACGGCGTCCAGGCCCGAACGTTGGGCGTACACGGCGGCGGTGAGGCCGGCGGGTCCCGCGCCGAGAATAATCAACTCATGATGTTCCACTGCTGTCTCCTGATGTCGAGAACAATTGTATACGTGTGAGCTCGCGCGCGGCGGCCTGCTTGAATGCCGGGCTCGAATGCCGGGCCCGAAACGGGGCCGGAGTGCCGGTTCATTCCCCGGCGGCCTCTTTTTCCCGGGCCAGAGCCCGGTACAAGGTGGCGAGGCTTATGCCCAACTCCTTGGCCGCGGCCTTTTTTCCCGTAACGGACAAGCCGTATTTTGCCACAGCCGCGCGCACGAGATCCGCCGCGACGTCGGTCCTGACCTTTTTAAGCCTGCCCTTTGCCGTTTCCGGCAAGACGACCGGCCCGGCGTCAAAATGCCCGGCAAGCAGATCCCAGGTGATGGTGCTGTCCTTGGAAAAATGAATGCCGTATTCGATAAAATTCTTCAACTCCCGGACGTTGCCGGGCCAGTGGTACTCCATGAACCGCCGCATGAGCTGCTGGTCCACCACGACCATGCGCGAATCCAGGTGGCTCGACTGCCGCACGATGAAATGGGTGGCCAGCGCCCGGATGTCTTCCCGCCGTTCCCTGAGAGGCGGCACGGGCACGGGAATCACGTTGAGGCGGTAAAAAAGGTCTTCCCGGAACGCCCCGCGCCGCACCTGCTCGCGCAAGTCCCGGTTGGTGGCCGCGATCACGCGGGCGTTGACGCGGGTGAACTTACCCCCGCCCACCCGGCGGATCTGGCCGTCCTGGATCGTCCGGAGCAGCTTCACCTGGAGCGCCAGGGGCAGTTCGCTTATCTCGTCAAGAAAGATGGTGCCGCCGTCCGCCTGTTCCCACAGCCCCTTCTCCCCGCCGCTCTTGGCGCCGGAAAAAGCGCCCGGCGCATAGCCGAACAGCTCGCTCTCCATCAGCGATTCAGGCAGCGCCCCGCAGTTGACCGGCACAAAGGGGCCGCTCCTGTGGCCGCTGTTATTATGGATGGCCGTTGCCACCAGCTCCTTGCCCGTTCCGGACTCTCCGGTAATAAGCACCGGGCCGTTAGCCGACGCGGCCTTGAGGATGGATTCCTTCAAATACAGCATGGCCGGGGAGTTGCCCACAAGGTCGGCAAGGCTCTGTTCGTCCGGGGCGGCCGCGGCGCGGGAAGCGGGGGTCAGCTTTTTCGTGCGCCACAGCAGCAGAATGCACTGGGCTATCAGGAAAAACGTGCCCTCGGCCCGTTCCAGGAGCGCCATGCGCTGTTCCTGGTCGAACGCCACGATCTGCACGGCCCCGACGATGGTTCCGTCGATCTCCACGGGCGCGGTATAATTGGCCTGGTCCCGGCAGGTGTCCCGCTGGGAACATTCCAGACAGGCCGTGTCCTCGCGCGGGTTGAGCACCATGGTCTGCCCGCCGGACGACAAACTGTGGGCGAGAGCCGTGCCCTCCGGAGCCCGGATGCCGACAGCCTCTTTGTACGGGCCGCTGCCCGCGACGCACACGCCGGAAGAGTCGATCACCACGGCTTCCACGGAAAACATCCGGGCCACCACTTCCAGCAAAGGCTGCAGCGGTTCCCACGCGTTGGCCGCGAAGCCCGCGTCTTTTTTTCCCTGGCGGATCCAGAGGGGGAGATGGTTATCCATACAGTGTCCGAAAAGCAAAAATATGCGGGCGGCCCGCATGCGAGGAAGATACTACAGGAACGGAAAAAGGCAAACCCGCGCGGGCGGGAAAACACCTGCGCCCTCCCCGGCGGTATATTTTTCTCATCGTTCCGCCACAGCTTAGGGAGACAGGGTCTTTTTCAACACCCCGCGCGAGGCGGAAGAAAAAATTTGCTGTTGACAGCGCATGCGTATTTCATTACGTATCACGGACATTATTTACGATGCCTCTATGGCGCGCATGCGCCATTCCATACAAGGAGCGAACAATGATTACCCGTTTTGGCACAAATGCAGATATGATCATCCAGCCGGTTGAGGAAAATGGCAAAGCCCTGCTTCTGGCCATTGACTCCAACGGCCTGTACCTCACCACCCAGAAGATGGTCGATTCGAGCATGGCCGACACCAACCGTTATTCCACCGCCCGCGCGAATACCGCCGAACGGCTGAAGGCCCTGGGCCTCGATCCCGTCGAACTGACCTCCGCCAACCAGCACCGCATCCAGAAAATTGCCACTTCCACCCAGAAGGTCAACCCCCTCAAGGCGGCCAAACGCGCGTCCCACGGCAAATAACCATTTGCCATGGCGGGGGCTTTCCCCTTTTGATGGGGAAGCGAAACGCTTCCCCATCTGTTTTTCGTTTCCCGCCCGCCTTCCATCCTTTTCCTCCGCTTTCTTTTCCCTCCCGTTCCCGGAAGCGCGGCAACAGCGGCTTTTGCCGCATAAAGAAGACCATTGCATGGTATCGCACTCGACCACAGGCGTTTTTGACTGCATCATCATCGGCGGCGGCCACGCCGGTTCCGAGGCCGCGGCCGCGACCGCGCGCATGGGCCTTGCCACCCTGCTCCTGACCAGCAGCACGGACCATCTCGGCCAGATGTCCTGCAACCCGGCCATCGGCGGTCTGGCCAAGGGCCATATGGTGCGGGAGATCGACGCCCTCGGCGGGCGCATGGGCCTATGGGCGGATTCCGCCACCATCCAGTTCAAGATGCTCAACACCAGCAAGGGCCCGGCGGTGCGCGCCCCGCGCGCCCAGATGGACCGTGAGCTCTACGCCCGTGCCGTCAAAAACGATCTGTACGCAACGCCGAACCTCACGGTCATACAGGACATGGTCACCGGCCTGGAACTCTCGGGCGGCAGAGCCCACGCCGTCACAACGTACCTCGGCAGGCGGTTCGAGGCCGGGGCCATTATGGTGACCGCCGGAACCTTTTTGCGGGGCAAGCTCTTTTTCGGCGAGCGGAGCCATTCCGGCGGCAGGCTGGGGGACGCGGCATCCGACGCGCTTTCCCCGTCCCTTGAGGCGGCGGGCATTTTCCTGCGCCGCTTCATGACCTGCACGCCCCCGCGCGTGCTCGGCGCCGGCATCGACTTTGACGCCCTGGTCCCGCAGCCCGGGGATGAAGCCCCGCGCGGGTTCAGCTTTCACGGGCCCGGCGTTTCGCTCCCGCAGCAGCCCTGCTACATGACCTGGACCAACGAAAAAAGCCACGCCGTCATCCGCGACAACCTGCACCGCTCGCCCATGTACAACGGGGCCATCCCCGGCCCGGGCCCGCGCTACTGCCCGGCCATCGAGGACAAGATCGCCCGCTTCCCGGAAAAGACCCGGCACCAGATTTTCGTGGAGCCGGAAGGGCTTCACGATCCCCTCTTCTACCTGAACAACCTGCCGACCGGCCTGCCGGTAGAAGTGCAGCAGACCTTTATCAACACCATGCCGGGCCTTGAGCGCTGCCGGATCGTGCGGCCGGGCTACGCCATCGAATACGACTGCATTGACGCCCAATGCCTGAAACCCACCCTGGAATGCGCCGCCGTGCCCGGCCTGTGGTTCGCGGGGCAGGTCAACGGCACGTCAGGATATGAGGAAGCCGCCGCCCAGGGCATCTTCGCGGCCATCAACATCGCGGCCCGGTTCCGGGGCAAGGCCCCGTTCCTCCCGGGCCGGGACGTTTCCTACATTCACGTGCTCACCGACGACCTCACCACCAAGGGCACCAACGAGCCCTACCGCATGTTCACCTCCCGCGCCGAGCACCGGCTGCTCCTGCGCGAAGGCAACGCGGACCTTCGCCTGACGCCGCTGGGCCGGGAATACGGCCTGGTATCCGACGCGCAATGGGCCGTGTTTTCGCGCAGGGCGGCGGCCGTCGCGGCACTGACGGACGCGCTGAACACCATCACCATCCGGCCGGACGCCGCCATGCAGCCCGTGTTTGCAAGCCTGGGGGAGGCGCTGCCGTCCAACACCCGGACCCTTGCGGATATCCTGCGCCGTCCCAACGTAAGCTCAGAGACCCTCGCGGTCTTCTGGCCGGACATCATGACCTACCCCGAGGACGTCCGCCAGGAGGTGGAAACCGCCGTCGCTTACCAGGGGTACCTCGACCGGCAGCACGACCTGGCCGCGCGGTCCGCTTCCCTGGAAAAAACGCTGCTGCCCGAAGACATGCCGTACAAGGACGTCGCCGGGCTGACCCTTGAGGTGGTGGAAAAGCTCACCGCCTTAAAGCCCATGACCTTGGGGCAGGCCGGGCGCGTCCCCGGCGTGACGCCCGCGGCCGTGGCCTGCCTGGATATCCATTTGCGGAAAATGAGCAGGCAAAAAGACCGGGCCGGAAAAGAATAGCCGCAAGGCCCGCCGCCATACGCCCGCTCCTCCCCCCTGGGCGAAACTGTTTATAATAACAGGCTTTATAATTCCTCCAGCGCCTTAGACCTGCCAGCATCCATCCACCGATCCGGCGGCCTCGGGGCCGCCGGTATCCGATTGTCCGGAACGCGAAAACCGAACTGACTTCAAAGGATACCCGATGCGATACACCGCGAAGCGAAGCACCCGGCGCCTGCCGGACGCCGCGAGGAAAGGCGCGCGCCATGCCCCCATCCGCAAGGACCGGCACGCGCGGGAAAAAAACCGCTATCCCTCCGTAATTCTGCTACGGAATGCGGGATCAGCCATGCTCACCTTCAGAAACACCATAAAAACCGGCGCCCGCTTGAATTGCTTTTTTCTGTATTGCTGAGCGCATTTTCCCGGACGCGCGCCGTCCGCAAACAAAAAGGCTGCCAAAGGCAGCCTTCAGACCCTTGACAAAGTCCTGGCCTTTTAGCCGGGATTTTGTTTTTATATCTCCATGATAAAGCGCAAAACCGAACAGCAAGGCATGATGGAACTGGTATATATCGAGCAACTCGTGCCTAAAGAACATCTTCTTCGTAAAATCGACAAGGCTATCGACTTCAGATTCATCTATGACAAGGTCAAAGATAGATACTGTCCCGATAACGGCAGGCCGGCAGTTGATCCGGTTGTGCTATTCAAGATGCTTTTTATTGGGTATTTGTTCGGCATTCGCAGCGAGCAACAGTTGATTCGCGAAATCGAAGTCAATGTCGCATATCGTTGGTTTCTCGGCTTTACTCTCACCGACAAAATCCCCCACGCCAGCACCTTCAGCCAAAACCGCCGCAGGCGTTTCAATGACAGCCCGGTTTACCAGGAAATTTTTGACGAGATTGTGCTCCAGGCCATAAAGCGCAAGATGGTGGACGGCAAAACGCTGTACACCGATTCAACCCACCTGAAAGCCAGTGCCAACAAGGGAAAATATGACAAGGCCCAGGTGCTCAAATCCGTACGCGATTATGTGGAGGAACTTGACCGGGACATTGATGAAGACCGCCGCAAGCATGGCAAAAAGCCTTTGCCGCCCCGCGATGAGACTCCGGAAACCAAGGAAATCAAGGTCAGCACCACGGACCCGGACAGCGGGTATATGGTGCGCGAGGGCAAACCCAAGGGTTTTTTCTATCTGGATCACCGTACCGTGGACGGAATCTGCGGCATCATAACCGACAGTTTCGTTACCCCCGGCAATGTGCATGACTCTCAGCCCTACCTCTCCCGCCTTGATCGCCAACGGAAGCGTTTTGGTTTCAACGTCGAGTCCGCAGGCCTTGATGCAGCCTACTTCACTCCCCATATCTGCAAAGGCCTTGTGGAAAGAGATATTTATGGAGTCATCGGGTACAGCCGCCCCACACACCGCGCGGGTTACCTGCGCAAAAGGGATTTTGTCTATGATGAGACTTGTGACTGCCAGCTCTGCCCGCAAAACCGAGTCCTGCGCTATAGGACAACGACCCGGGACGGTTACCGTGAATATGTCTCGGACCCGTCCGTTTGCCGCAACTGCTCCCTTCTCGGGCAATGCACCGCCAGTCGCAACCATACCAAAGCAGTAACGCGCCATATCTGGCAGGAATATAAAGATATAATCAACGAATATCGCTACGAGGACAAAGGCAAAGCCATCTACAAACGCCGTAAGGAGACAGTGGAGCGGAGCTTTGCCGACGGCAAGGAATTACATGGGCATCGCTACGCCCGCTTCCGAGGCCTTGCGAAGGTCCAGATGCAATGCCTCTTGTCCGCCGCCTGCCAGAACATGAAGAAAATAGCCCTGCGCATCTGGGAGCGGTCAAACGGCCCTTGCGGCCCAGGCTTTTCCCGCTCCCAAACGACACTTTCCCGCTTGTTTTCCCATCTTTGGAGAATTTGCTCCGCTCCAAAATCCGCAGTGCCCGCATAACTAAACGCTGCAATAAAACAAACCCCCGCTCAAAAAAACGGGGGTTTGTCAGAGGTCTGAAGGCTGCCAAAGGCAGCCTTTTTGTTTGAAGGGCGAGGGAATGCGGTTAGTCGTCGGCTCCCACTCCGGCCAGTTGCTGGCGTTCGATCCGTTCCAGATCGTCGTCCTTCAGGTGGCCGCCCGCGATCCGGTACAGCAGGAGGCAGGCGACCGTGTTGCCCAGAACGTTGACGGCCGTGCGGCCCATGTCCATGAACCGGTCCACGGCCATGAGGATGGCGATGCCTTCCAGCGGCAGGCCAAGGGACCCGAGCACCACGGAAATGACCACGATGGACGCGGAAGGCACGTTGGCCGTGCCCTTGTTGGCGATGAGCGTGGTCACCAGGATGGTCAGAATGGACGCGATGCCCAGCTCAAGCCCGTAGGCCTGGGCCAGGAAGCAGATGTACAGGGACTGGCCCAGCGCCGCGCCGTCCAGGTTGAAGCTGTAGCCGAGCGGCAGCACGAAGGAGACCACGCGGTTGGGGATGCCGGTCCGTTCCAGGATTTCCATGTGCACGGGCAGCGTCACTTCGGAGGAAGCGGTGGTGAAGGCGAGCAGGAACGGTTCCAGCACCTTCTTCAGGACGTAGAAAGGATTTTCGCCGAGCAGGGCCACGATGACCCCGAAAATAATCATGATGCAGAACAGGCCGAGGTACATGACGCCCACGAGCTTGGCGAGCGCCAGCAGCAGCGCGAGCCCTTGGGTTGCGAACACCCAGGCCATGATGCCGGCAACGGCATAGGGAGAGGTGGCGATAATGCCGTGGGTCAGGCGGAACATGGCGTTCTGCACGCCGTCCAGCACGTCGATGATGGGCTTGGCCTTTCCCTTGATCTGGGACAGGCAGATCCCGAAGCAGATCGCGAAGAACAGGGTGGGGATAATCTTCTGCTGGGCCATGGCCATCACGATGTTATCCGGGATGATGTCCAGGAAGAACTTGGCCCAGTCCATGTTGGCGCCGATATGGCTCGGCAGCGTCGTGCCCTGGGCGAGGGAAAGATCAACGCCCGCGCCGGGGTGGAAAAGGATGCTCAGGCTGATGCCGATAACCATGGCCACGCCCGTGGCCAGATAAAACCAGCCGAACGCGAAAATGCCGAGCTTGCCCAACTGCTTCAGGTCCGAGCCCATCTTGTAGATGCCCAGTGTGACGGCGGAAAAGATCAGCGGCATGACGATCATCTTGATGGCCTTGATAAAGGCCGTTCCGATGGGTTGGAGCTTGCTGCCCAGGGAAGGCCAGAGGAACCCTATGATACAGCCGATGATAAGACCGATAAGGATCTTGCCCCACAGAGGGATGCCTTTCTTTTGCGTTGCGCCGTGTGCCATAACTTTTGCTCCTTGTGTTAAGGTCTTGGGCTTTTTGTGCCGGGGGCCCTCCGGGATCAGGCCGATGCCTGCCCGTCCCGGCACTGCCGGACGAAAATGGGTCCGGCTGTTGTTACCGTTATCGAGTAATCGTTTTCTCCTGCTGTAACTGGTTGCTCCGAAAATATTGCTTCTGCCGCGTGGTATAAAAAAGGAAGCCTTCCGGCCGAGTGTCTTTTTCTATTGTCGCCCTTTTACGGGTGCACATACAAAAACTGACAAAAACCGACAAAGGGAGGGGTAAAAAAATCACCGGGATCGCAAAAAAATATGCGGCGCATTGAATTCACTGAAAAAAATTACAGTTTTCCACATAACGGCTGCCGCGCGCCCGCCTTTGGAGAGGAAGGCCGCTGCTCTGGCCACCGGTATTTGCCATTGAACCGGCAAGCTGCTAACACGCATGGACAAGAGCCGCGCCTTTTCCGGTTGCCGCCAAGGAACATGCGATGAACACCATCACCGACAAAGGAGCACTGGTCAGGACCCTGCTCACGCTGATCCTGCTGATCGCCTTTTTGGGCCAGATCGACATCCGGCCCTTTTCCAATGATTTCCGGTTCTCGCTCGGCGTGCCGGTTTTGGCCTTCATTCTGCTGTATTTTCCGACCGCCTCGCCCGTGATTTACTCAACCATCGCCGGGCTGGTGATGGTTATCCTGCGCGGGGTGATCGCGTTCGGCTCCACGGAAGAAATAACCCTGGATCTGTATATTTTCCGGAACATGCCGGTCATGGTTTTCTATCTGGCCTTCGGCTGCCTGTTCTCCCTATTCGACGTCCAGAGACGGTCCGGCAGGGGCATGCACCTGTTTTTCCTGCTCCTAGCCTGTGAAATCCTGGCCAACGTCGCGGAACTGTTCGTGATGCACGTCTTCCTCTCCCAGCCGCTTGAACGGGGGGTTTTCTTCGTCGTTCTGATCGGGGTGTTGCGGTGCGGCGCGACGGCAGCCGTCTACCGGCTGACGATCTACTGGCAGGAACGCCACGACCGGGCTCTGCACGAGGCGCGCTACCGGCGGATGCTGCTCTTTTTCTCCAACATCAAGACCGACCTGTTGTTTTTCCGCAAATCCATGGACGATATCGAGTCGGCCATGAAGTACAGCTATTCTCTTTATGAGAAGCTGAAAGGCGGCGAATTGGGGGAGGAAGCCCTTTCCGTCTCCCGGCGGATCCACGAGGTGAAAAAGGAATACCAGCGCCTCAACGCCAGCATGGAAAAGGTGTTGTCCGGGGAATACGTGGAAGAACCCATGCGGCTTTCGGACATGTTTTCCCTGCTCCAGGCCAACACGGAAACCCTCCTGGCCACCAGAAAGCTGCCGATCACCGTCTCCTTCACCTGCCACGGCGACTGGATGATAAGGCATTATTACACGATCATTTCCATCATAAACAATCTGGTCATCAACGCGGTGGAAGCCATGGCCGGCCGGGGGGGCGGCTCGATCGCGGTGAACGCCCGGTGCGAGGACGGGTTTTGCGTCCTGGAGGTGGCGGATAACGGCCCCGGCATTGCCGAGGACCTCCTGGACTGCATCTTTGAGCCGGGATTTTCCACCAAGTTCGACCCGGCCACCGGGGAGATGTCCACCGGCATCGGCCTCGCCCATGTGAAGAGCATTGTGGAAAACCACTGCGACGGGAAAATCACCGTGCATTCAAGCCCGGAAGGCACGCTTTTCAGTATCCGGATACCCGAGAAAAGCATGGACGGAGGTAACGGCGTGTGAATGCCAGCTTTTACATCCTTGATGACGACAAGACGGTCCGGAAAATTCTGGGCAGGATCATCGCGGACCACGACCTGGGCGCCGTGGCAGGGGAGGCCGAGGACGGAGCCGTGGCCTACGGGGAGATCAAGGCGCTCCGGCCGGACATCGTGCTCATCGACCTGTTGCTGCCCGGCGTCGACGGCATAACCCTCGTCGGCAACCTTAAGCCGGACTGCCCGAACACCTGCTTCGTCATGCTCTCCCAGGTGGCGGATAAAGACATGGTGGGCAAGGCCTATCAGGCCGGGGTCGATTTTTTCATCAACAAGCCCATCAACATGATCGAAGTGGTTTCCGTCATCGGCCAGGTGCATGAGCGCATGAGCATGCGCAACATCATCCAGTCGCTGCGGGTGACCATCGGCGGCATTGAACCGGTTGCCGAGCGTCCCCCCGGAAAGTCGGGGGAGGAAACCCGGCGCAGGCAAATCAGGGGGACCTTGGCCAAACTGGGCATTCTCGGCGAGAGCGGCAGCGAGGACATCGTGGAAATGTGCCTGCTGTTGCTGGGGCGCGAGGCCGGGACGGAATGCCCGAAAAAAATGAACGAACTGTATGCCCTGATCGCGAAAAAGCATGCCGAACAGGGCCGGAAGATCAACGCGGCGAGCGTGGAACAGCGGGTGCGCCGCGCCATCAGCAAGGCGCTCAACAACACCGCCAATCTGGGGCTGGAAGATTACAACAACGAGTTTTTCGTGGCTTTCGGCAGTTCTTTTTTCGATTTCACCGACGTCCGCAACCAGATGAACTTCCTGCGGGGCAGCTCGGAAATCCAGGGAAAGATCAACGTCAAAAAGTTCATCGAGGGCCTGGCCATGCAGGTTCAAGAGGAAGGATAGAGGCTTTTACCCGTTTTGCAGTTCCGCCAGCCTGCCTTGCGTGTCAAAGGTCGCGGTAACGATTCTGCCGTCTTTGACGGCGGACAGGCCCCCCTCCTCGCTGACCGCGTAGCCGAGGGAGGTGAGGTAGTGTTGCAGGGCCGCTTTGTGGTCCAGGTCAAACAGCTGGATCACTCGGGGAAATACCGAGAAAATACGCGAATGCTCCGGCTGCCAGCCGTGCAGGACGCTCTCGTCCTTCAGGGCCACCAGCAAAATACCGTCCCCGTAATCCGCGATGTAATAGCCTTTCGCCCCGCCAAGGCCGCAGGCAGCGATGCCCATGGCGTGCAGGTCGTCTTTTGTCGCCGGGAACCGTTCCTTCGTGAAAAAATCTATCCCCTCGGCCTTGCCCACGGCATGGAGAGAGTCGGAAATCACCGCCAGATCGCCGGGCAGGGAGGCGTTGGCCCACCCCCAGAGCCATTCGCCGGTGGCGCTGGAAACGGTGCCGATGATCTCGAACGGGCTTTCAATGTTCGGCCCGCTGAAAAAGATCATGCCGCTTTCCGTGTCCGCCGCCCACTCGTGGCTGCCGAGCCGTTCGCCCAGAACCTGCTGGCGGTCCATGACCGCGCCCGCGTGTTGCTCCAGAATATCTTTCAGTTCCATTGATGATTCTCCTCTACGCGCTCACGCAACCGCGAACACCAGCGCGCCCAGCGCCACGATAAACGGCAGCGCGTACTTCACGCACACGATCAAGAGCTCCCCTTCCCTGCCCGCGATATTGGCCGAAATCCCGGCAATGGCGATGCTCTGGAGGGAAATGATCTTGCCGATGCATGCCCCGCTGGTGTTGGCCGCGGCTATCCAGATCGGGGAAACCCCGATGCTCAACGCCACCTGCTTCTGCAACTGGCCGAACAAAATGTTGGAGCTGGTGTCGCTCCCGGTGATGAAGGTGCCGAGCATGCCCAAAACCGGCGCCACCAGCGGGTAGAAGGTTCCCGCGACATCCGCCAGGGCCACGGCCACCGTGTTGACCATGCCGCTGTAGCCCAGCATCTTGGCCAGCGCCACGATGCACACGATGGTTATCACGCTTTTTCCCATCTGGCGCGCGGTCTTCCCGGACAGACGAAGAATGGCCCCGAAAGACGCTCCCTGGATACGCCCGCCGATCAGGGCGGCTATCAGGACAAGGGTTCCCGGCGTGAGCAGCCAGGCTACGGCAAGCGGCTTGCCGCCGGGGCCGTCGTAAATGGCGTGCAGGCTCGTGGCCTTGGCGAGCAGCGCGTTGACCGGCCCGATCATCCGGCTCGCCAGAACGAGGATGAGCAAAACGATATAGGGAGACCAGGCTTTAAGTTGCGCGGCGAGGTCCAGGCGGGCTCCGCCCGCCGTTTGTTCGCGCGGGCGGATTCCGCCCGCCCGCGTTTCTCCGCCATGGAGAACGCTCTCCTCCCCGTCGTGGGCAAAGGTCCAGATCTGTTTGGGCGGCAGGTATTTTGCCAGAGCCGCCGTGGTCGCGAACGCGGCCAGGGAGCCGAGAATGGCGGGCATCTCCGGGCCGATATACCGGGCCGCGATGAACTGCACCACGCCGAAGCTCGCACCCGCCCCAAGGGCGTGCACCCACACCCCGGCCACGCCGCGCACGCTCCCGGTCACGGCCGTCACGATGAAAATCGGCACGATGAACACAAAGGCCGTCAGCTGCAGCACGATCCGGGTGGAAAGCTCGGTAACGGGCAGATCCGTTATCCAGGCAAGGGTGATGACGGGTATCCCCACCACCCCGAACGCCACGGCAACGGTGTTGGCCAGAAGGCATACCACCGCCGCGCAAAACGGGGCGAATCCGAGGGAAACCAGAACCGCGGCCGGAACCGCGACAGCCGTGCCGAACCCGGCCACGGACTCCATGAACCCGCCGAACCCCCAGGCGATGAGCAGCGCCTGGATGCGCCTGTCGCGGGAGACGGAAGCCAGAAGGTCCTTGATGCGGTCCATGGCCTTTGTTTCCACGGCAATGGAATAGGTCAGGAGGGCCGCGAAAATGACCCAGAGAATGGGCATGAGGGCGAAGGCCGCGCCGTCAAGGAACGCCTTGGCGGCCAGAACCGGCGTAAAGCCCCAGCCCGCGACGGCCAGAACGGCGCTCATGGCAAGCCCGGCGGCGCAGGCCACCGGCGTGGACATTTTCAGAACACCCAGGCTGACGAAAAGCCAGAGCACGGGCAGCATGGCCACCAAAGGGGCATACACGGACTGGGTGAACGGCGGCATGTCAAGCATCGGCTTCCTCGAGACGGCGGTGGTATCCGCGAAGGTATACCTCCGGCTTTCTGTCCGCGCAAGCGTCTCCGTTATTGCGCATCCTGTCCAGCTTGTAATGGACATGCCGCGCCGATGGTTTATATTGAGTAAAAGAACCCGGAAACCGGAGGTCACCCCATGGTCCCCGCCCGCTATACCGTTCGTTTGTTTTTTCTTTTCCTGGCACTCGGCCTGGCCGCTTTCGGCTGCGCCAAACCCACCGCGACGGTGGACGGCCTTGCCGCCCCCGGGGGCGGCGTTCCGGCAAACCTCCGTTACGCCATCCTGCCCGGCATGGCCGATACCCGGCCCGATGACTTGCAATTTGTGGAATATAAAAACCATCTGATCCCGGTTTTGCGAGGCCTGGGCCTTGCCGTGGCGGAAGACGGCGAGCAGGCGACGGCCACCGTGCTCCTCTCCTACCATACCAGCGAAATGATGACCTATTCCGACGGCAGCGGGCCCACGGTGGGCATCGGGGTCGGCTCCGGCTCGGGCGGCTACTATGATCGGGACTGGGGCTGGGGCGGCGGCAGCTTTTTCGGCCTGGGCATCGGCGTGCCCATGGGCGGCGGCCAGACTGTCTCCCGCTACAAGCACGCCGTCATTCTGGATGCGGTCGCGGGCACTCCTGATCCGCGGAACAAGGGCGCGAGCCTGTGGAAAATCACCGTAACGGCCGATAACGGCGAGAACAACCTGCGCGCCCTCATGCCCGCCATGCTTGAGGCGGCCAAACCGTATATCGGCAAGGATACGCATGGCGCCGTGACCGTGCCATTGGAAAAATAACTCTCTCCGGCGGACCGGATTCCATGGTACTTTTCCCAATCTTGGAGGGTAGTATGGATACAACACACAATCCACAGCCCCGCTCGCGCTGCGTGGCGCGGCAGGTGGCGGGCAACCCCGCCGTGGACGGCGCCGGCGTGCGCCTCGTCCGCGTTCTGGGACCGCAAACCATCAAGGATTTCGATCCCTTCCTCATGCTGGACGCCTTTGATTCCCAAAACCCGGATGACTATGTCGCGGGGTTCCCCATGCACCCGCACCGGGGAATCGAGACCGTGACCTACCTTGCCGAAGGCGAAATCGACCACCAGGACAGCCTCGGCAACGCAGGCACCATCGTCAGCGGCGGCTGCCAGTGGATGACGGCGGGCGGCGGCATTCTGCACCAGGAAATGCCCCAACCCTCGCCCCGCATGCTGGGCCTGCAACTCTGGGTCAACCTCGCGAAAAAGGACAAGATGGCCGAGCCGCAATACCGCGACATCCAGCCCGGCATGATCGCCGTGGTCGCGGAGGACGGCGCGGCCGTGCGCGTGCTCTCCGGCGAATACAAGGGCCATCCGGGAGCCATGCGGGCCGATTACGTCCCGGTCACGTTCCTGGACGTCACGTTGAAAGCGGGAGCGCTCTGGACCCTTGCAACGAATCCGGAAGACACGGTTTTCGCCTACGTTCTGTATGGCGATTGCAGCTCCGGCCCGGTGCCGGGGGAATCGCCCTGCGGCGGAAACGGCAAGAACTATTGCGCCGCGACGCCCATCCACGCCCGGCACGCCGTGCTGTTCGGACCCGGGGAATGCATCACCTTGCGCGGCGGGGATACGGATTCCCGGCTCGTCGTCGTCATGGGCAGACCGCTGCGCGAGCCCGTGGCCTGGGGCGGCCCCATTGTCATGAACACCCAGGAGGAGTTGGACCAGGCCTTCCGGGAACTGCGCGATGGGACCTTTGTGGAGTACGGCTGACACCGGAAAAACACACGTAAAGCAAGGGGGTACGCGGCCGCGTACCCCCTGCTCTTTTACCCACGAGGCGGGCCGGGTTACGGCGTGACGATGTTGAACATCAGCTCAAACTCATCCAGCAGCGAGAAGAGCTCCTGCACCGCGTTCCCGTTGCCGCTGATCGCCAGGCTGCCGTCCTTAATCTTGTCGCTTAGGGACGCCTGGCCCATGAGCACTTCGGCCAGATCGCCGCTGGCGGCGGTGATGGTGGCCCCGGGCGAGGCCAGCTTTTTGCCCTGGGTGTAGATCAGGGCCGAGTTTTGCAGCTCAATGGCGTACGGGGCGTCCTGGCCGGGCTGCATCCAGGCGATGGTCAGCACCTTGCCCTCGGCCTTGGCGGCGTTCAACCGTATGCCCATGTAGTCCAGAAGCATGTCCGGGCTCATGGCTTTGACCACGTCCGGGGTGGCCACGCCGGGGATTTTTATCTTCGGCGTGCCGTTGCGCAGTTCAAAAGCGCCCTGCAGGAAGTTGTTGCGCCAGGTGCCGTTTTCCGTCTGGTAGCCCAGCTGTTCCAGGGTATCGGCCAAAAGGCCCTTCGCGGCGGCGTTGTTCGGATCCGCAAAAACAACCTTGTTCATGACCTCGGCCACCCAGCGGTAGTTGCCGGCGGCAAAGTCCTTTTTGGCCTTTTCCGTAATGGCGGCCGCGCCGCCCATGTATTCCACGTACTTCTTGGCGGAATCAACCGGCGGCAGCACATACAGATTGGAGGGGTTGCCGTCGTACCAGCCCAGGTAGCGCTGATACACCGCTTTGGCGTCGTGGTTCACGGAGCCGTAGTAGTCGCGGTTCCACCACTGCCCGGCCAGGGAGGCGGGCAGGGTAAGCCGCTCGGCGATCTCCACGGAGGTAAAGCCCTTGTTGGCCAAGTTCAGGGTCTGGTCATGGATGAACTTATACATATCGCGCTGGCTGACCAGGATGGCGTTAACGCGGTCGTTCCCCCACATGGGCCAGTGGTGCTGGGCGATGATGGCCTGCACGTCCGTACCGTACAGCACAAGAGCCGTGTTCAGGGACTTCCACCAGTTTTTGGCGTCGCGCACCTGGGCCCCGCGCAGGGTGTACAAGTTGTGCACGGTGTGCGTGCAATCCTCGGCCGCGTCCAGCAGTTTGAACTGCGGGAAATAAATGAGCATTTCCGCCGGGGCTTCGGTGCCCGGGGCCAGGATGAATTCCATGTCCACGCCGTCCACGGTCATTTTCTGGCCGGTGGCGGTGACGGTATCCGTGGGCGCGATCAGCGTGGAGGCCCCCAGGGAGGCGGTTTTGCCCAGGCCGTCGTCCACCTGGCCCGTGGGACTTTTGGGCAGCAGCGCGCCGGTGTGGTACAGGGCGCGGCGGCCCATGGCCGTTCCGGCATAGACGTTTTCGCTGACCGCTTCTTCCAGGAACTTATCCGGGGCGATGATTTTCACCTTGCCGGCTTTGACGTCGTCCTCGGTGGTCACGCCCTTGACGCCGCCGTAGTGGTCGATGTGGCTGTGCGTGTAGATGACGGCCACTACCGGTTTATCTGTTCCGTGCGCGCGGTAAAGATCCAGCCCGGCCTTGGAAGTTTCCGGCGAGACCAGGGGGTCGATGAGGATAAGGCCGGTATCGCCTTCGATGATGGTCATGTTGGAAAGGTCAAAGCCGCGAATCTGGTAGACCCGGTCCACAACCTTGAACAGGCCGTTGGTCATGTTCAGCCGCGACTGCCGCCACAGGCTGGGGTTGACCGTATCCGGGGCGGTTTCCTGTTTCAGAAAGGCGTAATCCTTCAGGTTCCAGACCGGGTGGCCGTGGGCGTCGTTAATGACCAAATCCGGGATGGTGGCGATAAACCCCCGGTTGGCGTCGTCAAAATCCTGCGTGTTGCTGAAAGGCAACTTTTTCAAAATCGCCGCGTTGGCGGCCTTGGTCTTGTCCGTGGCGCTTTTGCCGAGGACCGGGGCCTTTTCCGCCGCTGCCGCCGCTGTAACGCAAGCAAGCATGAAGGCGAGGCAAAGAAGAACTAACAATTTTTTCCGCATAACGGCCTCCTGTAAGGATACATACATGCCGCCGTTATCCCACAAAGGCGCGATGCGGGCATTTATAAAAAAGTTTTTTCCTGTATGCGCCATCACATGACGCGCGAAAGCCATAAAACAATGCGGCGGCGTTGCCGCCGCTGCCCATCCGAAGCAAAAAAAGGACTTTCGATCGCTCGAAAGTCCTTTTTTGTTTCTGTCCGGAAAACGGCGCTATTTCACGGCAGCCAGTTTTTCCTTGATGCTCTTGATGGAGTTGGCCACGGCCGCTTTTTCGGCGGCGTTGAGCTCAACTTCGATGATCTCTTCCACGCCCTTGGCGCCGATGCGGATGGGGCAGCACATGTACATGTCTTTCGCGCCGTACTGGCCGGTGAGATACGCGGAGCAGGGCATGATGGCGTGGGTGTCCTTGATGACCGCTTCCACCATGGTGGCGGTGGAAAGGCCCGGGCCGTACCAGGCGGATACGCCGATAAGGGCCACGACGGCCGCGCCGCCCTTGGCGGTCTTTTCGGCGACTTCCGCCATCTGGGCTTCGGAGAGCAGGTTGGGGGCCGCGACGCCGCCGATGGTGGCAAGGCGCGGCAGCGCGACCATGGAGTCGCCGTGCTCGCCGAGCACGATGGCGTTGACCGTGCGGGGGGAAACGCCCGTGGCTTCGGCCAGGTAGTATTTCAGCCGGGCGGCGTCCAGCATGCCGGAAAGACCGATCACGCGCTCAACCGGCAGCCCGCTGACCTTCTGGGCCACGGCGCACATGATGTCCAGCGGGTTGCTGACGATGATGAAAATGGCGTTGGGGGAAACCGCGACCGCCGCTTTCACCACGTCCGTCACGATCTTGAGGTTGGTCGCGATCAGGTCGTCGCGGCTCATGCCGGGTTTACGCGCGATACCCGCGGTTACCACGACCACATCGGAGTTGGCGGTATCGGCATAGTCGCCGGTGCCGATGATCTTGGAATCAAACCCCTGCAGCGCGGAAGCCTGGGACAGGTCCAGGGCCTTGCCCTTGGCGACGCCTTCGGCGATATCGAGCATGACGATCTCGCCGAGGTCTTTGAGCTGGCAGTACTGGGCAACAGCCGCTCCCACGTTTCCCGCGCCGATGACAGTAATCTTCTTAGGCATGCGATCCTCCGATGTGGATAAAATCAAAAATTGTCCGGGCGGCGTCACGCCCGCCCGCTGCCGGAACCCCGGCGGCCTGGGTAATTATAAAACACTATCTGCTATCTGGTCCGAGAGGCAACCTTAATCTATTTTTCACAAGAATCAAGTTGTTTTTTTCACAAGCTCGAAAGATATTGTGCCGCAAATAAAAACAGCCGCGCGGGATGTGTCCCGCGCGGCATGAAAACGGCTCCCGGCAGGCCCTTATTTCGCGGCCAGAAAAGCGGTGAAGGCCAGCTTGGTGGCGTAAAGGTCCGCGTTGCTCACCACCTCAAAGGGGCTGTGCATGGAAAGAATCGGCGGGCCGCAGTCGATGATGTTCATGCCGTAGGCGGCCAGATACATGGCGACCGTGCCGCCGCCGCCGTGGTCCACCTTGCCCAGTTCCGCCATCTGCCAGGGGATGTTCTCCTTGTTCAGCACGGAGCGCAGCCAGCCCACGTATTCGGGGTGGGCGTCGTTGGCCTCGTATTTCCCTCTGTGCCCGGTGAATTTGCAGAAGGTCGGGCCGTGGCCGAACAGCGCGGAATTGAGCTTTTCGTGCAGGTCCTGCCAGTCCGGGTCAATGGCCGCGTGCACGTCCGCGGAAATAGCTTTCGTGCGCAGCATGACCGTGGCGAAATCCGCCTTGGGTTCCCAGGTGCGGATGCATTCCTGCACGCAGTATTCGAAGAACCGGGATTTGGCGCCGGTGGACCCTTCCGACCCGATTTCCTCCTTGTCCCAGAACATGAGGCATTGGGTATGGGCCGTCTGCCCGGCGGCGGTCAAAAACCCTTCCAGGGCGGTGAATACGCACACGCGGTCGTCGTGCCCGTACCCGCCGATCATGGAGGAGTCGAGCCCGACGTACCGGGCATCCCCCGCGGGCACGGCCTGGAGTTCCGCCGAGTACAGATCTTCCTCGACGATGCCGTATTTTTTGTTCAAAAGTTCAAGCACGGCCGCCTTGACCGGGTCCTTGGACTTGTCCGCGTCTTTTTTGCCCTTGGGGGCCTTTGTCCCCAGGGGTTTATGCCCCAGCACGACGTTCAGCTTCTCCGCCTCGAAAACCTTGGAGAGCGGCACGTCCGCCTGGCCCTGGGCAAGGTGGGGCAGAAGGTCGAGGATGGTGAACACAGGCTCTTTCGGGTCTTCACCGAGCACCACTTTGATAACCTCGCCGGAATCGCGCACGACAACCCCGTGGATGGCCAGGGGGCGGGCAAGCCACTGGTATTTACGGATGCCGCCGTAATAGTGGGTCTTGGCCTGACCCACGTTGGCCTGTTCCAGAAGCGGATGCTGCTTGAAGTCAAGCCTGGGCGTATCGGCGTGGGCCGCCACGAGGCGCAGGCCGCCCTCAAGGGAAGCCTTGCCTTTTTTGGCCACGAACATGGTCTTGTTCTGCAAGACCCGGAATATTTTGTCGCCCTTGCCGTTTTCCTTGTAGCCCGCCTTTTCCAAACGCCCGCGCAGATAATCCATGGTTTCGCGTTCCGTCTTGCAGGCGGTGAGGAATTTCCTGTAGCGCTCGGCCAGGTCCCGCATGGCCGCCATGCTTTCGGCGTCGCTGTAAACGTCCCACGCGCTGCGCGAGGTAAAGGCAATCTCTTTTTTCATCAGTCTGTTCCTTCCTGGGGTTGGATGGCATCCAAAAAGGAGGCCATGCCTCCTTTTTGACTGCGTTCTTCAGTATTGCACCGTGCAAGGGCGGCGACGCCGCCCGAAAATTCACGGCGCGGTCACGCCGGAGGAGAGGCCCTTACCGCTCCGCCGGCGCATCCAGAATCGCCGCCAGAGCGGCAAAAAGCTTCTCCACATCGATGGGTTTCGCCAGATAGCCGGTCATCCCGGCCGCAAGGCATTTTTCCTCGTCCTCTTTAAAGGCGTTGGCGGTCATCGCCACGATGGGCACATCCGCGGAACCCGGAATATCCAAAGCGCGAATTTGCCGTGTGGCGGCGATTCCGTCAAGGTTGGGCATCTGCATGTCCATCAGGATAACATCATATAGGCCCGGGTTCCGGCGGAAAAGATCCACCGCCTCCACGCCGTCCAGCGCCATGTCGATCCGCACGCCCGTATCCTCAAGGATGCAGAGGACGATCTCGCGGTTGATTTCAATATCCTCGGCCAACAAGATGCTTTTGCCCGCCCAGTCCCTGCGCGGCGGTTCCTCGGCGAGCGGGGACGGCGGTCGCCCGGCATGCCCGCCGTGCCGCGCCAGAATATCCTGCAAGGCTGACGGCAATACCGGCTTCTGCAAAAAACAGGTCACGCCGGCCATGCCCGCCTCATGCTCAATCTCGCCCCAATCGGCGAGCGACGTCATGATGATGAAGAGATTGTCGCTCGAAATCCTCCTGAGCTCAAGCGCCGTCTCGACGCCGTCCATGACGGGCATGTTCCAGTCCGCCAGGATCACGTCATACGGCGTGCCCGCACTCTCGTTTTGCACCGCCAGGGCGATGGCCCGCACGGGATCAGCCGTCGTGTCCGTCCGGATGGAAAGCTCGCGGAGCAGCCCGGCCAGATAGTCAAGAACGTCGGCATCGTCATCCACCACCAGCGCGTGGAGGACCTTTTTCCTCTCCATCGGCGGGGCGTCGTCGCGGAGCGGCTCACCCCAGCCGACAGGGACCTCGAACACGAAAGAGGAGCCGACGCCTTGCGTGCTTTTTACCTGAATATCGCCGCCCATGAGGGTAACAATCTTCTTGCTGATGGCAAGCCCGAGTCCGGTCCCGCCGAACTGGCGCGTTATGCCGCCGTCCGCCTGCTCGAAAGACTGGAAAAGCTTGTCCTGGTATTCTTCGGGAATACCGATGCCGTTGTCGGCGACTTCGATATGCAGGGTCGAGCCTGCCGCCGCCCTGTTCTTTTCCCTGACCCGCAGGGTGACGGCGCCGCCTTCGGGCGTAAATTTCACGGCGTTCGACAGCAGGTTCAGGAGAACCTGCGAGAGGCGAAGCTCGTCGCCGATCATTTTTTTTGTAAAAATTGTTTCAATATCATATTTGAATTCTTGTTTTTTTTCAAAAAACCTGATCTGCATGACGGAAAAAATGTTCTGCAGCATCTTTTCAAAATCAAACGCGGCGTTGGTGATGGTAAATTTATCGGCCTCTATTTTCGACATGTCCAGGACGTCGTTAATAATACCCAGCAATTGCCGCGAGGAAGCGTCTATCTTCCGCAAACAGTCGCCTATTTTTTCAAGGTCGTCCGTTCTTTTGGCGATGGCGCCCATGCCGATAATGGCGTTCATGGGCGTGCGGATCTCATGGCTCATGCGGGACAGGAATTCACTCTTGGCCTTCGCGCTGGCAATGGCCTGCTCCCGCGCCTCGATGAGGCTCGCCGTCATCTCGTTGCGCAGCAATGCCGAAATAATGATGTTGCCGCCGGACTGCAGCAGTTTTTCCTCGGAATCCGTGAAGCTGCGGCCCACGGTGCAATCATCGAAGCCGATGAACCCCCAGAACGTATCCTGGATGAAAATGGGGACCGCAAGAATGGACAGGATGGAATTTTTTTCAAGTTCCCTCTGTTCCGCCTCGGGCAGTTCGCCCGCGTGGGCGTTGAACACCTTGCCCCGCGCCATCGTATCCCACCAGAAGGGGATGTTTCCGTAGCCGGTTTTTGCCACAAACGGCATGGCCCAGCGGGGAGATTTCGTCCATTGGTAAATTTCCCTGCCGAACACCTCGCCGTTTTCATCATAATTCCGCCAGACGCGCAGCCGGTCAACGTCCACCGCCTCGCCTATCATGGCCATGGCATCCTGCACGGCCGCGTCAAAGGTTTCCGGGGCGGCCCCGGCAAGGCCGACGGCCACCAGGTTGATTGCCTGGAACAGCCTGCTCTGTTGTTGCAGTTTCTCCTGCGTCTGCCTCACCCGCGACAGGTCCGCGCCAAAGACGCTGTTCGTGTCCGGGCCGTTCGCTGCCACTGTTCCGCGCCTGCCCTGGGCCAGGAACGTTCGGCGCATCGACGCCGTCATTTCCGCCAGCAGCGCGTCGTTATCCTCCGCGAGACTGCAGATGTTCTCGCAGAGCTCCTGTTCCGCGCGCACGCGGCTGTCGATATCCAGGATGCCGCCGACGATGCGCGCGGCCCTGCCCTCCTCGTCCCAGGCGACGGCAACGCCGGTCCCCTGTACCCACAGGTAATGCCCGTCCTTGTGCTTCAGACGCATCTCTTCGTTTATCATCCCCTGGGGGACGGCGATATAGTCCCGGATACGGGTCCTTACCTGACCAGCCTCGTCGGGGTGGACAAGACGGTCGCAAACCGCGTCCACGGGGCCGTTCATCGCCTCCCTGCCGTAGCCGAGCATATCCCGGCAGTCATCATAAAAGCGCAGCCAGCCGTCGCGGCCGTCCCATTCCCAGCCGCCGAGGCCCGCCTGGCGCGCCACGTTCTGACGGTAAACATTTTCAGCCCGCAGCCGGTCTTCGTTGTTTTTCTGCTGCGTGACGTCGCGGAGCATGCCCGCAAGGCGCGCGGGGCTTCCATCCTGGTTGCGCCGGATGACGACGGCATCCTCCTCCGCCCAGCGCGCTTTTTTCCCGCCGCTCCGGAGCAGGAACCGCCCGTGGTAGCGGTCGGGCTTTCCCTCAAGGCAGGCGAAAAACAGGATCCGCATGCGCTCCGCGTCCTCCGGTGCCACAAGAGCGCGGCGAAATTCCTGGATGGAAACTCCCGACGCAACGCCTGTTATTTGGGTGAATGTGGGGGAACAGAGAAATGATCCGGTGGCTGTTTCGATTTCCCAGACGCCGACTTCCGCCGAGCGTAAAAGGTCCGGCAACCCGTCCAGCGGGAAAGATTCCCGCGTTTCGTGTGCCATTGTTCACCTCCATATGCTCGCCGGCGTTCCGGAAGTGAGGGAGACGCGGGCATTTTTCCGTGCCGCCGCTGTTTCCTGTCGACAGCCTACAACATGGATGATGCGACGGTACCACACTTTTCCGCTTATGGAAACGTGCCTCCGAAAATGAGCAGCGAACCGGAATTATTGCATGATTTTGTTGCGGCAGTTTTCTCTTGCCAATATATCAAAGCAGGAATATCAAATACCGTTTTCACCTTCCGCGCATGCGCCCTACCTGTCGGGGGACAGGTTTTTCCGGCCCGCGCGAGGCATAACGCCCCCCAATCGGTTTATTTCGCGGAGAAAAGAGGAATTGTGACATGTTGCGTAATTTTTCCATAGGGATGCGGATCACGGGCATTATCAGCATACTGATTCTGGCCATAGCGGGCTTGGTGGGCACCATCATTCTGACGGCCGAGAGCGTGAAAGACCGCGGCATAACCGACGCCCAGGATGTCATGCTGGAAGGGGAACGGGCGAAAATCAAACTCGGCACCCATACCATCGCCAAATCGCTCGGCAAATCGCTGGAAGGCGTCACCGACCCGGACCAGCAGGCCGCGATCATCGGCAAGCACATCAACGACATCCGGTTCGAGGCCGATGAATCGGGCTATTATTTCGTGTATCGCGGGACCACGGTTTTCGTGCACCCCATCCAACCCAAACTGGTCGGAAAGGATCTGGGCAATACCAAGGACGCGGGCGGCGTGTATTACGTGAGCGAGCTCAACAAGGCCGCGCAGAGGGGCGGCGGGTTCGTCTCCTTTATTTTCGGCAAGCCGCAGCCCGGCGGCGGCGTGGCCAACGCGCCGAAGCTCGCCTACGCCGAGATGATCCCCGGCACGGATCTCTGGATCTCCACGGGCATCTATATCGACAACATCGAAGCGTACAAGGCGGACATGGAAAAACGCATGTCAAACGCCCTGTTCAGCCGCATGCTCATCGTGATCGGGTGCGTGCTCGTGCTGGTGCTCTGCATTCTGCTGCCGCTTTGCATCTTCACGCTCCGCTCCATTTCCCGCCCGCTCAGGGCAACGACCCAGGCGGCGGAGCAGATCGCCTCGGGCAACCTGGACGTTCACCTGGAGGCGGACGGCAAGGACGAGGTGACCCTGTTGCAGCAATCGCTCCTCCGCATGGCCCAAAACCTGCGCGAGAGCTTCGCCGCAACCCGGAACAAGGAAGCCGAGGCCCTCGCCAAGGCCGAGGAAGCCCAGAAGGCCGTGCGGCAGGCCCAGGAAGCCAGCCGCAAGGCGGATGCCGCCAACGCGGAAATAATGCAGGCCGCCGCCCGCCTCGAAACCACCGCCCACGAGACGGAGTCCTTCGCGCGCAACATTTCCAGGAGCACAGCCGGCGTACGGAAAGGTACCTCGACCCAGGACGGCCGCATCCACGAAATACTCACCGCCATGGAACAGCTGAGCGCCAGCGTGCTCGAGGTTTCGCGCAGCGCGTCCTCCGCCTCCCGGCAGACCGAGGAGTCGCGGATAAAGGTCGAATCCGGCGCCGCACTCGCCAAGCAGTCCGGTTCTGCCATGAATGAACTGCGCGGTCTCACCGACACGCTGACGCGGAACATCAACAAGCTGGGCGAGCAGTCCGAGACTATCGGCAAGGTCATCAACGTCATCAACGACATCGCGGACCAGACCAACCTGCTCGCGCTGAACGCCGCCATCGAGGCCGCCCGCGCGGGCGAAGCCGGGAGGGGTTTTGCCGTGGTCGCGGACGAGGTGCGCAAACTCGCCGAAAAAACCATGCAGGCCACAAAGGAGGTCGGGGAGTCGATCCTTGCCGTCCAGAACCTGGCGAAAACGAACATTTCCAGCATGGATGCCGCTATGACGTCCATGAGCCGCGTCAGCGAGCTTTCCGAGGAAACCGTCGCCGCGCTGGCCGAGGTCCAAGGCACGGTCAAGGAAGCGGCCGCGCAGGTGCAGTCCATCGCGGCGGCGGTCGAGGAACAGTCCGCGTCGAGCTCCGAAGTGGCAGCCCTGGTCGGGGAGGTCAGCAACATCGCCTCGGCCAACACCGCGCTGGTCGCGGAGGCGGATGAAGAACTGCACGGCCTTGTCCGCAAGGCCGGTGAACTGCTGGGGCTTGTGGCCGACCTGCGGAAAGCGGAAAAATAACATCCGCGCTGATACGGACGGAAAACCTCCAAAACGAAGAATCCCCGCCAATTTTGGCGGGGATTCTTCGTTTTTGAGCAACGCGGCCGGACGGTTAAATCGACGTATCGAGAATATACCCGGTGCCCATGTGCAGGGTCTGCATGCCGCGATGCAGATCGCTCGTCTGCGTGAAGGCGTCGCGGGGAACGTACCCGCCGGTGATGGCCCAGTCCATGGATTTTCCGGCGACGATCCCGCCGAACAGGTAGCGGTCATAATCCGGCGCGCCCGTGCGGTCCATGCCGTTCCCGCGGTCAAGCGTGCGGGCGTAGGTGGAGGCGCCCATGGTCTCGCGCGTCATGGTTCCCTCGCTCGAGAACCGGGCAAAGCTCTCGGCCATGGTGGGCCAGAGTTTCGTATCGTTTACACTGATCGCGCCGGGCATACGCACCTCACGAAAAAAATGGGACCATGCGTGAATTTTACCGCGCATGGTCCCATAATGCAATATCGTAACGAAAATATTGCGGTTATTTTTTCAAAATACCTTCCAGCGCCTGGGCGAACGCTTCCAGGTCGGCCTTTTCGACAGTCAGGGCGGGCAGCAGGCGCAGGACCCTTTCCTGGGTCAGGTTGCAGATGAACCCCTTGTCCAGCAGCGCGTCCCACACGGCCTTGCCCGGTTTCGCGAGCACGATGCCGATGAACAACCCCTTGCCGCGCACCTCGTCGATGGCGCCCGGAATTTTTTTGCCCACCTCGCGGAACCGGTTCATGGCCCAGTCGCCGAGTTCCCCGGCCCTGGCGGCGAGGTTGTCCCGCTCCATGATTTCAAGCGTCTTGGACGCCACGGCGGAAACCAGCGCACCCGCGCCGAAGGTGGTGGCGTGGCTCCCGGCCACAAATCCCTTGGCGACCTCGTCCGTCGCCATGATCGCGCCCATGGGCAACCCGTTGGCGAGCGCTTTCGCCGTGCTCACGATATCCGGCTCGATCCCGAAATGCTGGAAGGCCCACCATTTGCCGGTCCGGCAAAGTCCGGCCTGCACTTCGTCCGCGATGAAGAGCACACCCTTTTCCCGGCAGAGGGCATACGCGGCCAGGAGGAAATCCGGATCAACCGGGTTCACGCCGCCTTCGCCCTGGACCATCTCCATGATGACGGCGGCCGTTTTTTCCGTTACGGCGGCTTTCAGCGCGGCGATATCGCCCATGGGCACCTGGGTGAACCCTGTGGGAATGGGGGCGAAGCCGTCCTGGAACTTGGCCTGGCCCGTTGCCGCGACCGTGGCCATGGTTCTGCCGTGGAAGGCGCCGGTGAAGCTGATAATCTCAAAGGCGCCGTTTTCCTT
Source organism: uncultured delta proteobacterium (assembly GCA_900079685.1). Classification (NCBI taxonomy): domain Bacteria; class Deltaproteobacteria; species uncultured delta proteobacterium. The sequence goes on along the minus strand of LT599018.1, from coordinate 2,803,548 downwards.
CACCCGCTGGTTGTACCGGCGGGCGAGCTTGATGGCCGCTTCGTTGGCTTCCGCGCCCGAGTTGCAGAAAAAGGCTTTGCCGCAATGGGCGGTTGCCAGCAGCCGTTTGGCCAGATCGAGCTGTTCTTCCTGGTAAAAGAGGTTGCTCACGTGGACGAGCTTTCTGGCCTGCTTTTCCATGACAAGGGCAAGCTCCTCGTTGCAATGGCCGAGGCTCGTTACCGCGATGCCCGCGAGAAGGTCCACGTATTCCTTGCCGTCAAAGTCCCACAACCGGCTGCCCTTGCCGCTTTGCACTGCGATGGGGTATCTGCCGTAGGTCCGGCACAAAAGGGATTCTTCCCGCTGTTTTATTTCGTCAAACCGGCTCATGATTTTTCCTCCGTATAACTACCGGATTTCTCCGGGAAAATATAATTGTCCGGCCCTATTACCGTCTTTACAAGAGTCTCTGACGCCCCTGTCCAGAACGGCGTATACTCACCGCCGGAGAAGGGTTTTTTACGAATTACGCGCACCCGCCCGCCTGATGCCCCGGTCCGTGAGGATTTTTGTTCCCCGCCGAGGAAAGGCCGTTTTTTATGGAGGGAGCGTAGTCGCCTACGTGACCGGAATAAAAAACGGTCTTGACGAAGGCGGGGGGCAAAAAGACCACGGAACGGGGCATCAGGCCACGGAACGAGGCGTCAGGCTCCTGTGTGGCCGAAACCGCCGGAGCCCCTCGTGGTTTCGCCCAGTGTTTCGCAGATTTCCCATTGCGGAGAGAAAAAGGGCTGGAACACGAGCTGCGCGACGCGGTCGCCTCGTCGCAGACGGTGCGTTATGGTGGAGGTGTTCAAAAGATAGACCAGTATCTCGCCGCGATAGTCCGGGTCGATCAGCCCCACGCCCTGGGCCACGGTCAGCCCCTTGGCCGCGCCGAGGCCGCTGCGCGAATAGACGAACCCGGCAACCCCGGGCATGGAAGGCTCTATGGCAATGCCGGTGGGAATAATCACTCGCTCTCCGGGGGGCACGTCAAGCTCGGATGCGTCTTCCGGCAGCGCGGCGACGAGGTCGAACCCGGCGGAACCGGTCGTGGCGGCGGCGGGCCCCACGGAATCGTACAGATCCCGCGCGGTGCCGAGAAAGAGGATCTTCACGCCGATCGTGCACATTACAGAGTCCGGGCTTGCCACAACGCGCCTCCTGTGGAAGAATATGCCATGCTTGTCTTTACCGCGTAACGCTTCCATGGGGGAGCTTCCCTTGCACCGCGGCCGGGAACCCCGGCAACAGCGGGTAAAGAAGGGTTACATTTACGCCAAGAGATGGCCATAGTCAAAAGCAAAGGTGCGGGGGCGCATTCTCCCCCGTTCGTGTTGTTTTGCAGCGTATACGCCAAAGGAGACGGAATCTATGCAGTCTTTACAGGTTTTTAACGTCATTCCAAAACTGCCCGCCGATCTGGAACCTCTATGGAAAATCGCGCGCAACTACTGGTTCGCCTGGAATTTCGAAGCTGAAAATCTTTTTTCACAAATAGATCCAGCCCTTTGGGAAGAAAGTTATCACAACCCGGTCTGGTTTATTAACCACCTGCCCCAGCAGACGCTCCAGGATCTCGCCAACGACAGTCTGTTCAAGGAACATCTGAACCAGATCCGCCGCGAGCTGGAAGGATACCTTGACCGGCCCATCAGCGAACGCTATCCGGTGAGCGGCGAGGAACAACCGCTCATCGCGTATTTCAGCCTGGAATTCGGCGTCAGTTTGTGCCTGCCCATTTATTCCGGGGGGCTCGGCATCCTGGCGGGCGACCACCTGAAATCCGCCAGCGATTTGAACGTGCCGCTGGTCGCCGTGGGGTTTGCCTACGCCAATGGCTATTTCCGCCAGTACATGACGCCGGACGGCTGGCAGCAGGAACGGTACCCGGACTACGATTTCGACCAGATGCCCCTGGCCCCGGCCCTCACGCCGGACGGCAAGAACGCCTCCATGCAGATAACCATCGGCGACAGGCCTTTGTTCTTCCGGATCTGGGAAGCCAACGTCGGCCGCATCCGGCTGTTCCTGCTCGACACCAACATGCAGGAGAACCCGCCGGACTTCCGCCAGATCACGGCCCGCCTCTACGGCGGCAACCTGGAAATGCGCCTCTGGCAGGAAATTCTCCTCGGCATAGGCGGGGTGAAGGCGCTGAAACTCCTGGGTCTCAGCCCCCAGGTCATCCACATGAACGAGGGGCATTCCGCCTTTGCCGGGCTTGAACGCATCCGCGACCTCATGAAAGAGCACAGCCTTTCGTTCGAAGCGGCCATGGAAGTCTCCGCCTCGGGCAGTATCTTCACTACCCACACCCCGGTGCCTGCCGGCAACGACCGCTTCCCGCCGGACCTCATGCAGCGCTATTTCGAACCCTACGCCCGCGACATGGGGCTTGCCTGGAAGGTCTTTCTGGCGCTCGGCCGTGAAGTGCCGACGGACGATAACGAAGCGTTCTGCATGACGGTTCTGGCCTTACGCCTTTCCCGCTTCAACAACGGGGTGTCCACGCTGCACGGCCGCGTTTCGCGCAATATGTGGCAGAAGGTCTGGTCCCAGCTCCCTGTCGAGGACGTACCCATCGGGTCCATCACCAACGGCGTGCACGCGCCCTCCTGGGTGGCCCCGGCCATGGGCGTCACCTATGACCGCTACATGGGCAACTGGCGCGAGGACGGCGACCCCAGACGCATCTGGCCCAACGCCGAGAACATCCCGGACACGGTTCTCTGGCGCGGGCACGAACACCTCAGAAACCGCATGGTGGATTTCGTGCGCATGCGCCTCAAAAAACAGCTGACCGCCCAGGGCGCCCGCGCCCAGGAGATCATCGAGGCCGAGGAAGCGCTCAATCCCGACGCGCTGACCATCGGCTTCGCCCGCCGGTTCGCCACGTATAAACGCGCCAATCTGCTCCTCCAGGACAAGGAGAGCCTGCTCCGGATCATCCAGAACACCGACAAGCCCGTGCAGTTCATCTTCGCGGGCAAGGCCCACCCCCAGGATCAAGGCGGCAAGCAGCTGATGAAGGAGCTCATCGCCCTCACCCGGTCCAAGGAATACCGCATGAACATGGTCTTCCTGGAAGACTACGACATGGAAGTGGCCGCCTACATGACCTCCGGCTGCGACGTGTGGCTGAACAACCCGCGCCGCCCGCTGGAAGCCTGCGGCACCAGCGGCATGAAAGCCATGTTCAACGGTGTTCTGCAGTTCAGCACCCTGGACGGCTGGTGGGACGAGGCCTGGAAGCCGGACAACTCGCTCGGCTGGGCCATCGGCAAGGGCGAGGAATACGCCGACCCCGATTACCAGGACTTCGTGGAACTCAAAACCCTGTACAAGATTCTGGAACACGACATCATCCCGGAATTTTACGACCGGGGGAAAACCGACATGCCGCGTTCCTGGGTCGCCAAAATGAAGCGCGCCCTGATCGAGCTCGGGCCGCGCTACCACTCCAACCGCATGGTCCACGACTACGCGGAGGAAGCGTACATCCCGGCCATGCGCAGCCACAAGGCGCTGTGCGAAAACGGCTACACCCCGGCCCGCGAGCTGTCCGAGTGGCGCATGCATATCATGACCCACTGGTCCGACGTGGTCATCAAGGACGTGACGATCAACCGCGGCGCGATGGTCTACGTGGGCGAGCCCCTGACCGTGGAGGCCAGGGTCTATACCGGCGGAGTGGACTTGCAGTACCTGCACGTGGCGGCATACGCCGGAACCGTGACCCAGGACCAGTCCTTCCTGCGCAGGAACCTCTATCCCCTGAAGCCCGAAGGCCCCATGACCGACGGCTGGCAGCTGTACCGGGGCACGGTGGAACCCGAGGAAGCCGGGCATTTCGGCTTCACGGTCCAGGCCATGCCGGTGCACCCGCTCCTGCCCAACAAGTTCAACCTGGGGCTCATCCGCTGGGCCGAGTAGACGGCACGGCCACCCGGCCGTGACAGAGCGGCTCCGGAACGGCTGAACGGCCCTGACACGCAACAATAACGCGGCCTTCCCCATCGAAGGCCGCGTTATTTTCACATAAATCTAGGAAATATCTATGCATACCTTTACAGACGACTTTGACCGCGCCGTTCTGCTGGAAACCATGATGGGCCCCAACGCCATGCGGATAACGGAAGAGCTCGCGTTCTTCCTGCCCATCACGCGCGGCATGCGCATCCTGGATCTCGGCTGCGGCATGGGCCTCTCTTCTATCCTGCTGGCGCAAAAATACGGCGCCACCGTGTTCGCGGCGGATCTCTGGATATCCCCGGCGGACAATTACGCCCGTTTTACCGCTCTGGGGCTTGCGGACCGCATCATTCCCGTTTTCGCGGACGCGACAAAGGGCCTGCCCTTTGCCGAGGGGTACTTCGACATGCTCGTCACCGTGGATGCCTACCACTATTTCGGGGCCAACGAGACCGTGCTGGGCACGCTGTTACCGTATGTGAAAAAGGGCGGGCATATCGGCATGGCCGTGCCGGGTTTGCAGCGGGATTTCCCGGACGGCGCCGTCCCGGAAGCAATGCGGCCGTTCTGGCAGCCGGACATGAACTTCCATTCCGCCTCCTGGTGGCGCGCGCTCTGGGAAAAGGAACGCGGCATCCGTCTGGAGACCTGCCGGGAAATGGACTGCCTGAAACAAGCCTGGAAGGATTGGCTCCAAAGCCCCAACCCTTACGCCCAAGGCGATATCGCCATGATGGAAGCCGAGGGCGGCAAATACTTCAGCCTGGTGCAGATGACGGCCACCGTGCTGTGACGCTGTTTCCCTTCCCCGCGCGTAAAAAAATCATGACCGTCCGATTGTCTCGGAGGGTCATGATTGCTGACAAAGTCCAAATGCACTGGATCCCCGCTTTCGCGGGGATGACGTCCGGGAACGCGAAGGCCTGTGCCGCAAACTCTAAATAGGTGCTCGTCATTCCCGCGAAGGCGGGAATCCAGATGCCTTTATGGTGTGCACGGGGTTGCCATCGACCTAAAGAGTGCCCGGTAAAACCGGTGGTCTTGATTTTTTTACGATTTTTTCTTGAAACCCTTTTTTTCCAGATAGGCGTGCAGCTTTTCGTGGGTCCAATAATGGAAGTGGCCCGAATCGCTTTCCTCTTTGATAAACGCCGCGACAACCTCCGGATTTTCATATTTTCCCGCTGCGTACGCGCGTTCGTGCTCCTCGCCGCCGTTGAAATATTTTCCCGCGCCCTGAGCGTTATTCTGCATACAACCTCCTCTCTGTATACGTGACGTCATGTTGGGGCAGTATAAACATAGGGGGTTCCTGGAGGAGGCCACATGATTATCATGCGGGAACGATGCGCCGCGAAAAACGGAAAAGGGCGGCCCGGTGACGGGACCGCCCTTGCGCGCCGTTTCCTAAAAATATTAGTTCGCGAACGGCCACAACAACGGCAGCGCGAAAACCATAATCACGCCGAACAGTATCTGCAACGGCGCGCCGACCTTCACGTAATCCATGAACGCATACCGCCCCGGCGCCATAACCAGCACGTTGGGCGGGGTGGAAAACGGAAACGCCAGACTCATGCTGGCCGCCGTGGCCACGGCGAACAAAAAGGGATACGGGCTCAAACCCATATTGACGGCGGCCTGCAAGGCAACCGGGGTGCACAGGGCGCCGGCGGCCGTGTTGCTCACGAACAGGGTGACCACCGAGGTCACGGCATAGATGGTCGCCAAGAGCGCATACGGCCCGTAGCTTCCCACGGACTCGATCAAACCTTTGGAGGCCAGCGCGGCCGCGCCGGTTTTTTCCAGGGCGATGGCCGCGGGCAGCATGGAGGCTATCAGCACCACGCTTTGCCAGCTGATGGTCTTGTACGCCTCCTCCGCGTTGCGGAAACACCCGGTGAAGATGAGCGCCAGCGCGGCCAGCATGACCGCCGTGACCGGGGCCAGGATATTGAACGTCATGCTTGCTATCATCAGCACCACGATAATGGCCGTGAGCGGCGCCTTGTAGTCCAGAGTCTCCCTGGACGCGGCCTCCTGCGGTTTGCCGACCAGGACCCACTCGGTATGTTCCTTCTCAAGCCTGGAAAGATCTTTCCAGCGGCCCTGCACCAGCAGGGCGTCCCCGGCCTGTATCTTGATATCCGCGATGGTTTGCAGGATGGTCTCGTTCTTGCGCCGCAGGCCGAGCACGCGCAGACCGTAGTTTTCCCGCAGTTCCGCGTCCCGGATACGGCGGTCAACAAGGCGCGAGGCGGAGAGGATGACCAGCTCGGCAATGCCGAAGCCTTCAAACGTGTATTTGTGTTCCGGGCTGGAAAGCGGGTCACTTTCGTCCAGGAGCTCAAGTTTGCAGTCCTCGGCGAATTTCCGGACATGCTCCTCGGGCATGACAAAGGAGAACGTGTCTTTTTCGAGCAGCACGCTGCCCGGCTCGGGCATGAGTTGCTCAATCGGGCTTTCAAACAGTCTCGGGTGCTTTTTCCGGCGGCGTATATCGAGGATGCTCACTTGCAATGCGCGGAGTATTTTCAACTCCCGCACCGTTTTGCCCGCGAGGGGCGATCCCGGCAGGATCCGCGCCCGGCGTTCCTCCTGCTTGAGCCGGTATTGGTCGGCAAGCTCGGCCAGGGTTCTGCCCCCGGCAGACCCGGAACCGGCGCCCTCTTCTTCCTTTTTCACCAGCCATTTGCTGGCGAAGAGCAAAAACGCCGTGCCCACCACCACGCAGATCACGCCGACGGGCAGGAAGGAAAAGAACCGCAACGGCCCGTAACCCGCGCCCTCAAGCGCGCCGCTGATAATCATGTTGGGGGTGGTCCCGATAAGGGTGAGCATGCCGCCCATGGTGCTGGCAAAAGCCAGCGGCATGAGGAACCGGGAGGGGCTCGACCCGGCCCCGGCGGCCAGGCTGATGACGACGGGCATCATAATGGCCACGGTACCCGTGTTGCTCACGAACGCGCCGATGGTTGACGTCACCACCATAATCAGGATGAACAGTTTGGTTTCGCTGGTTCCGGCCAGGGCGAGGATGCGGGCGCTGATCTTTTTGGCAAGGCCCGTGCGGGAGACCGCGCCCCCCACGATGAACACGCCGACCATCATCATGGTGATGGTGCTGGAAAAGCCGGAAAGCGCCTCCTGGGGCGTCAGGACGCCGAACAGCAGAAGGGCTATCAGGGCGCTCATACCCACGAGGTCCGCCCGGATTTTCCCCTGGATGAAAAGCGCGGCCGCGACCGCGAGAATGACCAGCGTTATGACCATGCCAACCACCGATGCGCGAATTGCGCTTTTCCGGGACTGTATCGCAATCCCGGCAAAGCGCAACTCGCAAGGCTCTAAGCATGGCGGCGGAACGGGCCGCCCTCCCTATTTCGTCATAACCTTTCCGTCCGGGGTGATGACCGCGACATGCAGGGGCAGGTTCTTGCCGGACGCGGCAATGGCGTTTTGCGCTATCCGCTCAAGGCCGCCGCAACAGGGAACGGACATGCGGGCCACGGTCACGGATCGCACATTGTTGTTCTTCAGTATTTCCCCGAGCTTGGCCGCGTGGTCGGCCACATCCAGCTTGGGACAGGCGATGCTGGTGACCTTGCCCCGCATGAAGTCCTCGTGGAAGTTCCCGTGGGCAAAGGCGGCGCAGTGAGCCGCGAGGAGCAGGTCCGCGCCGTCGAGATACGGGGCGTTCACGGGCATGAGCTGCAACTGCACCGGCCACTGGGCAAGGCAGCTCGCCACGGGCCCGCTTTTTGCGGCAGCGCCCGCTGAAATGGGCGAAACGGGCGAAACCGGCTGCAACGCGCGGGCCGCCGCGCCCGGACAGCCGTGAGGCATGGGCGCCAACGCCGGTTTGCCGCCGTGTTTAGCCTGCATGCGGGCCTGAACGGCCGCCTCGTCATACGGCAGCGCCTCGCGCTCCTCAAAGGTAATGGCCCCGGTCGGGCAGGCGGGCAGGCAATCGCCCAGCCCGTCGCAATAGTCGTCGCGCAGGAGCGCGGCCTTGCCGTCCCGCATAACGATGGCCCCTTCGTGGCAGGCGTCGGCGCACAGGCCGCAGCCGTTGCATTTCGCCGCGTCGATGGTGATGATTTTTCGTATCATAGGCAATTCCCCTTTCGGAACAGGATAAAACAGATTCCGGGCAGGGGAAGACCCGTCGCGAAATTTTCCCCCGAACGGCGTGGCCGCGCCGGAAGGGAGCGCGAAGCATTCCCGCGCGGCGGTCATGCGCCGCTTTTTTTCAAAAAAACCTTCCCGCTGGAAAAGGCCTTGCACACGCTCTGGCCCACCCGGCAATATTCGCGCGCGCCGATATCGTACAGCAGGGGGTCGATTTTCTCGCGGACGGGTTTGCCGTCCGCATCCAGGCAGCCTTCCTCGATCTTCACGTCCCGGACTTCGCCGATGAACTGCACGTGGGAGCCGAGTTCCAGGCTCGTGCGCAGGACAAGCTCCACCACCACGGGGCATTCAAGGACATACGGGGCATCCACGAACTCGCCCCTGGCCGGGGTAAAGCCGGTATCCTTGAATTTGTCCGTCTTGCGGCCGGAGGCCATGCCCGCGAAATCAACCCGCGCGGCCTGATCCGCCGAGGGAATGCTGAGGGTGAAGGCTTCGCGCGTGAGGATGGCGTCGTACGTCCAGCGCTCCTTGCGCACGGAAACGGCGACGAGCGGCGGTTCCGAACAACAAACGCCGCCCCAGGCCGCGGTCATGATGTTGGCGTTGCCCTCGCCGTCATAGGTGCCGACCAGGAAAGCGGGAAGAGGATAGAGCAGTGTTTGCGGGCCGAGCGATCGTTTCATGCCGTTTCTCCTTTGCGCCACCCATAGCATACCGAGCCTGATTGGCAAATGGTTCAGCCCTCAAGGTAAACGGCGGCAAGCCGCTGTCCTCGCCGCATTATTGCATGACCGACCCTGTTTTGGTAATAGAATACGATGTTCCCTTGTATCCGATCAGCCTGGAGGAATACCGTGCGCAACCATTTTCTCGCCACGGGCCTGGCGTGCCTGCTTCTGGCCCTTGCCGCGACGCCCGCGCCCGCCGCGAGCCGCATCAACGGCATGAAGCCGGAAAGGGAGCCTTTCGCCTACCTGGACCCCTTCGGCAGGCCCGGCGGATTTGACGTGGACGCCATAAACTGGATCGCCCGGGAAATGGGTTTCGCCATCTCCCACATACCTCTCGATCCGAACGAATCCTTTTCCCGCCTGCTCGCGGGGGATGTGGACATGGTCTCCGGCGGCCTGCGCATAACCTCTGACGCCTTGAAACAAACCGTGTTTTCCAGGCCCTACAGCATCATCAGGAACGTGTTCGTCGTCATGGAGACAAGCGCCCTTACGCGAGCGGACGTCATGACGGGCAAAAAACGTCTCGGGGTGCAGCGGGCCACGGCGAGAGCCGATTGGCTGGCGGAGGAACGCGCCAAGGACAGGGCGAACTACACCCTGCAATATTACGATTCCGTTGCCGAGATACTCGACGACCTTGTCGCGGGCCGTATCGACGCCGGCGCGATGATCGCGCACCAGGCGGAGGAAGCCATCCACGAAAGCGAAAAACCGGTCATCATCATAGGGGATTTCGGGCCGTCGAACTTTTACGCCATTGCCTTGCGCCCGAACGACGCGGCCCTGGCCGATTCCGTCAATGAGGGCATCGGGCGGCTCATCACGGACCCGTACTGGGACGAACTGCGGAAAAAATATTTCAGGCAGGGCAGATAGACCGGAAGGACCCCCGCCGCCATGCCGGTTGTTGCTTTCCCGCGCAAGGCCGCTATTGCGCCGCCCCGCCCTTTCTGGTACCGGAGTACGGTGCCTTTGCGCTCAGACGAACGACAAACCCCGTAACGCCTTGGTTTGTAAAGGCACGTTCCATGAACCTTCCGCAAGGAGTTTCGCATGCGTAAACGTCTCATGACCCTGGCCTTTGCCGTCGCCTTTACGGCCCTGTCCGCAACCGGCGCGCTGGCCGCCGCCTACGTCAACGGCATCGACGCCAACTACCCCCCCTTCGCCTACGTTGACAAATCCGGCAAACCCGCCGGGTTCGACGTGGAGGCCATGGACTGGGTCGCCAAGACCATGGGGTTCACCGTCACCCATAAACCCATGGATTGGAACGGCATTATCCCCGACCTTCTGGCCAAAAAAATCGACATGGTCTGCTCGGGCATGAGCATTTCCCCCGAGCGCGCGGCCCGCGTAACGTTCTCCGAGCCGTATTTCACCATCCGCAAGGTCCTGGTGGTGGGGGAAAAGAGCACGCTCACCCCCGACGATATCCTGAAAGGTAAAAAACGCCTCGGCGTGCAGCGCGGCACCAACGAAGCCGAATGGCTCGCCAAAAACCGCGACGAAAAAGGCTGGAACTACACCCTCGGCTATTACGATTCCGCCCCCATGGCCGTGGAAGACCTGCTCAACGGCCGGCTGGACGCGGCGGGCATGGACTCCGCCCCGGCCGAGGACATCATCAACAGAGCCAAACGGCCCGTGAAAATCGTCGGCGAGTTCGCCCCGGAGGACAACTTCGGCGTGGCCATGCGCAACGAAGACACGGAACTGCACAAACTCATCAACGAAGGTTTCAAAAGGCTCAAGGCCGACCCCTACTGGCAGGAGTTGCAGAAAAAGTATCTCAGCGACGGCAAATAACCCTGCCTTCATTTTCCGGCGCGCGCCCGGCACCCCTTCCGGGCGCGCGCTGTGCGGAACGTTTTCATGGTTGCATCCCTCTCCAACATATACGAAGCCCTGCCCAACATTCTCGCCGGGAGCGTGGTGACCGTCGGCATTGTGCTGTGCTCCTTGTCCCTCGGGTTTATTCTCGGGGTGCCCCTTTCCGTGGGGCAGGTGTACGGCAACCGCCCCATCCGGGCGGGCGTGGGGTTTTTCGTCTGGTTTTTCCGCGGCACGCCCATCCTGGTGCTGCTTTTTCTCTTCTATTACGGGCTGCCGGTTTTCCTCGGGTTCGATATTTCCGCCTTTGCCGCCTCATGCCTGGTGCTGGGCTTTGCGAGCGCGGCGTACCAGTCCCAGATTTTCCGGGGTTCCATCCAGGCCCTGCCGCAGGGGCAACTGAAAGCGGCCCGGGCTCTCGGCATGACCGACGCGCAGGGCATAGTGCAGATCATTCTGCCCCAGGCCCTCAGGCTGGCCATTCCCGGCTGGACCAACGAATTCTCCATCCTGCTGAAAGATTCCGCCCTGGTCTTCGTGCTGGGCGGGGCGCAGGACATGATGGCGCGTTCCCACTTCGCGGCCTCGCGCACCCATGACCCGATCGCGTTTTACCTGACGGCCGGGGTCCTGTATTACCTCATCACCCTGGCGGGCCTGCGCGCCATGCGGGTGCTGGAGAAAAAAACGCATATCCCCGGATACGCCACAGGAGGCGGCGCATGACCGATTACGAATTGCCGGGCGCCCCCGGCGCCGCCCATTCCGGGGACACCCCCGGCGCCGTCTATTCCGGTGACGCCGCCTTGCGCATGGAAAACATCAGCAAGACGCTTGGCGGGCGGAAGATTTTGGACAACGTGTCCCTGTCCGTCCCGCGCGGCACCCTGACGGTGCTGATCGGCCCTTCCGGCGCGGGCAAGAGCACCTTTTTGCAATGCATCAACCACCTCATCCCGCCGGACGAAGGCGCCGTGTTTCTCAACGGCGAAAAGCTGAACGCCAGGGACAAGGGCTGCCTCAGCCGCTTCCGCATGCAGGTGGGCATGATTTTCCAGGACTTCAACCTGTTCGACCACCTGACCGCCCTGGACAACGTCGGGATAGCCCTGACAAAGGTCAGGGGGCTTCCCAAAAAGCAGGCCCGCGAACGCGCGCTTGAGGAACTGACGCGCGTCGGCCTGAAAAACCGCGCCGGCCTCTACCCCGCCGAGCTTTCCGGCGGGCAGAAGCAGCGCGTCGCCATTGCGCGGGCGCTGGCCATGGACCCCATCGCCATGCTGCTGGACGAGCCCACCTCCGCGCTGGACCCCGAACTGGTGGGCGAAGTGCTGGCCGTTATCCGCGACCTCGCGCGCGCGGGCATGACCATGGTTATGGCCACGCACCAGATGGACTTCGCCCGGGCCCTCGCGACGGAGATCGTGTTCATGGAAAAGGGCAGGATCATCGAACAGGGCAGCCCGCGCGCATTGCTTGCGCCGGGAGCGAAAACCCGGACCCACGATTTCTGCTCCAAGCTCGGCGAAATGGCGGACGCCAAGGACGAGGAATGAACGTCGATTTTGACCTGACGTTCTATACGGAGCGCGTCATCCCGGCGCTGAACGCCGGGCTTACGGTGAGCCTCAAGCTTATCCTGCCCTCGGCCGTGCTCGGCTTTATTTTCGGGATTCTGCTCGGCGCGTTGCGCGTGTATGCGCCGCGCCCGGTCCGGCGGCTCGGGGATTCCTTCACCGCGCTGGTGCGGGGCGTGCCCCTGGTCGTCCAGCTCGTGTTCATCTACAACTGCTTCCCCAAAATCGGCAACGCCCTGGACGGCGTTTTGTACGGCTCTTTTCCCGGTTTGGGCGCGGCGGTGGACAAGACCCTCGTCTTTTTGACCGGCCCCCTGCCGGAAAGCCTGCATTACGGCGGCGAACTTTTCCGCACGCTGCTCGTTTACGACGCGTTCGGCTCCGCCGTGCTCGGGTTCATCATCTGCAGCGCGGCGTACCAGTCGGAATACGTCCGGGGCGCGCTGTTCTCCATCCGCCAGGGCCAGATCAAGGCCGCCCAGGCGCTCGGGTTCTCCACCCCGAAAATGCTCTTCTCCATCATCCTGCCCCAGGCGGTGCGCCGCGCGCTCCCCGGCTGCGGGAACGAGATCATCTACCTCATCAAGTACTCTTCCCTGGCGTACGTCATTTCCTGCATCGAGCTGACCGGGGAAGCCAACGTGCTTGCCGGCAGGAGCTACCGCTACATCGAGGTCTATCTCGCGGCGGGCTGCTATTACCTGGCCATGACCTCCTTTGCGACGCTTCTCTTGAATTACTGCGAACGGCGGTTCGCCATCCCCGGCTTCGGCAGGGGCAACTGAGCCGCGGCAGCCGGGGAATTTTTATTGCCCTCCCGCCGGTGTTTTTGATACTTCTTTTCACTTGATCCCAAAAATAACCGTGTCCCCGGATTCCCGAAGGAGGCGCCATGAATACCGAAGCGTTGAAAGTACTGAAAGAGCGCAGAAGCGTCCGCAAATACAAACCGCAACAGATCACCGACGCGGAACTGGACGCCGTGCTGGAGGCCGGAACCTACGCCCCGAGCGGGAAAGGCAAACAGCCCTGCATCATCATCGCGGTCCAGAACAAGGACGATATCGCCCAGCTCAGCAAAATGAACGCCGCCGTCTGGGGTAAAAATATAGATCCTTACTACGGCGCGCCCACCATCCTGCTGGTGTTGTCAAACACCGAAAGCTCCACCCCCGTGGAAGACGGCAGCGCGGTTATCACCTACCTGACCGTGGCGGCGGCCGCCGTGGGCCTGGGCACGTGCTGGGTCAACCGCGAGCGCCAGATGTTCGAGAGCGCGGAAGGCAAGGCGCTCTTGCAAAAATGGGGCGTGACCGGTGAGTATATCGGCATTGCCGCCTGCTCGCTCGGGTATATCGAAGGGGAGCCGCCCAAACCCATGAAGCGCAAAGACGGCTATATCGTGCGGGTGAAGTAACCCGCGCATGATTATAAAAAAGGCGGCTCCGTCACCGAGCCGCCTTTTTTCTTCCCCCCTCCTCCACTTTATAGCAAACCACTGATGACTCCTCTGCCGGAATAGTATACGGTGACACAGCCGGGTCGCGTTTTTGGGGAACGTCCGGCAATCCGATGCACCACAATCCAGGACGTTTTCCATGCGCAACCTTCTCCGGCTCCTTGTCGCGGCCCTTGTGCTTACCGTTTTTCTGCCGGGAACGGCCCTGGCGGAGGAAAAAAGGACCAATGAAAAAACGGCCGTGCGGCAGCGCATTGACGCGCTGGCTGCCAGGGACGCCGCCTTTGCCGAATCGGAAAAAGCGTTCACCGCCGCGCGTGAAGCGTTCCTGAAACTGTTCACGGGCGATTCCCGGAAATGGGCCGAAAATTTTCTGCAACACAACGGCGCGGTTTCCCTCCATGAAATCGACTACAGCAGCCGGGACGACGACTACGGCCAAGAGGAACGCGCCAAATTCATGCAACGACGGGCGGCCCTGACCCGCTACATGAGCCTTGCCGCCAAAACCCCGCTCACGGACCCGGCGTTTTTGATCCTGCTCCGGCCCGTCTGCCTGTATGCCACATACCACAGCGGCCGCGACGTGGTGGCCCAAACCCTGGCCGAATACGACGCGTACCAGGCGGACCCGTACAGGGACCGTGAAAACTACGTCACACGCCGGGTCAACGGGCAATTGTGGGCGGCCATTCTTTTCCCCGGTACGGAAATCGCCTCGTCCGGCAGCGGCGACAGGAACATGGCCTTCATCGTCCGCGTGGCCGACGGCTCCTTTGCCCTGAATCCCATCATCGCGCCGGTGACCGAAGACTTCTATCCCGGCGAACAGCACCCGTTGCGGCCCGAGAAATACGAATACGGCCCCGGCAACATCAGCATCAACGAATGCGCGATGCAGGGCGTGCTGACCCTCACCGGCGAAACCGGCCCCTTTGCCTTCCGCGCGGACGCGAAGCAGCTTTTCGCCTCCCCGGGCCTGTCCTACACCTGCGAGCCGAAATGCTCGGGCTTTACCTACACCTGGAACGAAACCGCCCAATCCTTCATCATGGCGGACGGGATCTGCCGCGAGGATGACGGCTGGAAGCCCAAATCGCCGTTTGACGCCAAGGGCAACCTTCTCCCGGTCACCGGGTATATCCGGACGCTGGCGGACAAGAATGAAACCGTCCGGAACCATGAACAGGCCGTGGAAGCCGCGCTGGCGGCCTTTCTCGGCTCCTTTGAGGGCGCGGCACTGGACCTTGTCCGCTCCTTTACGGACGGCTGGCTCGCCGACCGCCAATTTCCTCTGTACCGCCTGATAGGGGATACGAACGCGTTCACGGCCGCCTATACCAAAAACGACGAACCGGTTTTACGCTACTTCCGGACAGTGGCGGAACTCGCCAAAACGCCGGACGCGCGCCTTACCCTTCTTCTGGAGGATCCCGCGGCCAGGCTCGCCCTTGCAGCGAAAAACGGGGCGGCGAAAAACGGGAAGGAAAACCGGAACGAGCGCCGCTACCCCGGCGCGTACGACCTTTTGCGCGGCAGCGCCAAGCCCGCCTGGCTCGTCACTTACGCGCGGGAGCAAAACGCTTTGCTTGAGACTCCCAAACAGGAAAACCGGCGGTACCCGTATACCGCCACCGGCCTGGACGGCGGGGAGACCTTCGTCCTCACCTATGACAAACCGTTCCTTTACCGCGCAACGGACGAAACGCCCTCCAATACCTACAGCATGCGGAAGGGAAGCGACGGCGCGTTCTGGGGCCACGCCCTTGTTGTTGTGGGTAAAAGTCCCGAGTACGACAACGCCTATGAAAATCTCCTGAAAACCCCGCGCCAATACATACTGCGTGTGGCTGACGGGAAAATCGCCTTTGTGACGCCCGCCTTGCCGGAAGAGAAGGACTTTTTCACCAACCCCGAAGTGGACGACTGGGGCAAGGTCCTCTGGAAGGCGCCGGGCGAAGGGCGCGCCGCGCCTCTTTGCGAGATGGAACCGGCCTTCACGGTGGATACCGCCACGGCCCCCTTTGTTGTAACGGCCAGGGACACGGCGTTGTATGCGGACTATTATCTCTGCGTGCCCGAGTGCTCCATCCCCTACCGCTGGGACGGCAACGCCTATGTGAGGGGAGCGCCGGAATGTCTGCCCGCGGGCAAATGGGGCGCGGTCGAAAATACGCACGGACGGCGCCGGTAGTCCGGCCGCGAGGGAACGTATGCCGTTATCCTTTTTCCGGAAAAAACGCCGGTACGCCGCCGTTGCCGTTGTTTTCGCGGTCCTGATCGCCCTGCCCCGTCCCGCGGCGGCCTCCGACGAGACTGACCCGCCGCTGCACGATGTGGAAGAGTCGCAGGAGCGGTCTTTTTCCACGGGCACCAAGTTTTTTGACGACGGCAAGGTCACCGGGAATTTTTACTATTTCCAGCGCAAACGCATGCGCAAAAGCAACGAGGACGACCGCTGGCACAACAACCTGGACCACGCGACAACCGGGGTGGGCGCGGAATTTTCCTCCGGGTTCATCGGCGACGTTATCGGCGTGGACGTCGGCGCGTTCTCGGCCACGGACCTCTGGAGCAGCGGCCGGCCGTTCCATGAACTGGCCTTTTTCCCGGCCCGCGACCCCTGGAGCATCAACTGGGACGCCACTCACCCGGATAACGGCGTTTCCATGCACAAGGCGCTGGTCAAATTCCGCCACAACGAGACCTGGTGGGGCAAGGCCGGGTATTTCCAGCCCACGGGGCCGGGCGTGCTCGGCACGAACTGGTCCGTGTATCCCGGCACCTACCGGGGAGCGGAGACCGGCTTTTCCTACAAGGGCTTTTCCATGGCCGCCGCCTGGGCGGACGAATACAAGGCCCCCTGGTACCGCGACACCTACCACTTCCGCCGCGACGACAAATCCCACGTGGCCTGGCTCTGGTCCCTCGGCGCGCGGTACACCTTTGACGAAGAAGTCTTTCTCGCCGGCACCACCGTGGAGGCGGCGTACGGCGAATCCGAAAAATTCCTGAAAAACGCCCATTTCAAGATCAAGAACCGGCGCAAGGCCGGGGACGGCGAATTCACCTTCGGCTATCAGCTGTATATGATGGACGATTCGGACTCTTCCGGCGCGAACGACAACTTCGCGGGCGCGGCCACGCAGCATTTTCTCTTCAGCCGGTATGAGATCGGGCCGTGGACGTTGCGCGCGGAGTACACGTACACCCTGGCCCCGCAGAACAACGAGAACAACAAGGGCTATTTCGCCTACCGCCTCATCAGCGCGTACGGCGGCTCGCAAGGCGCCCTGGAGCCGGATTGGAACACCCGCTCGGACTGGAACCACGACCGGGAAAGCGCGGCCTTCGTCAACGTGTCGCGGAAGTTTTCCCTGTTCGGCTACGAGGGGTTTGAAGCGGGCCTGACCTATTCCCACGGCTGGGACGGCAAGGCGTACGGCTACTCGACCCGCCTCAACGAGCGGGCCTGGGCCGCGGACCTCATCTATACGGTCCCGGACGGCCCCCTCAAGGGCGCGACCGTCAAAGCCCATTACATGCAGTACACCAACAGCACCGGGCTGAACGACTGGCAGGGGTTCAAAAACGCCTTTCAGGACGAGCACGACTTCAAGCTGCTCATCACCATCCCCTTTAGCTTTTAGGAAAACGGCGCTTACTCGGTCAGGGCTTCCACGCGGGCGAGGCGCACGGAAATTTTCCGGAGCACCTCGTCCAGATCCTTCATGGCAACGGGTTTGGAGATATAGAAGTCCATGCCCGCGTCCAGGAAGCGCTCCTTATCCCCTTTCATGGTGTGGGCGCTTACCGTCACGGTCACGGTGTCCGGCGGCACGGGGCACACCGCCTCCCGCCAGTCGGGGAAGGTCTCGCGCAGAAGGGCTCGCGCTTCATCCGACGGCGCGATGCCGTCCAGATCGCTCTCCCGTATCCGCCTGACGACTTCCAGCCCGTCCATGCCCGGCATCTGGATATCCGTGAAAAGGCAATGAAAGGGATGCAGCTGGAGCATTTCCAGCGCAAGCCCGCCGTTGCCCACGCACACGGGCACATGGCCCAGACGCTGCAAAAAAACCCCGAGAGCGAACCGGCTCACGGCGTCATCTTCGGCCACAAGGACGTGCAGGGGGCCTTTCCCGAAAAACTCGCGCGGCTCCTCGGCCGGCGCGATGTCTTCAAGGCCCTCCGGCAGGCGGGAGAACCGCAGGGAACAATGCATGGTCGTGCCTTTTCCCGGCTCGCTTTCGACCACGATGCCGCCGCCCATGAGCGCCGTCAGATGCCGGACGATGCTGAGCCCCAGGCCCGTGCCGGTGTGTTTCCGGGTCGGGGAACTGTCCAGTTGGGTAAATGCCTCGAAAATCCTGGTCTGGTCCTCCTCGGCGATGCCGACGCCCGAATCCGTCACGGCCAGGTATACCCAGGCCCAATCCTTGCCCCCCTGGGGCAGCAACGAGCATTCCACCCGTATGCCGCCCTTTTCGGTAAATTTCAGCGCGTTGCCCACGATGTTGAAAAGAATCTGCCGCACCCTGGCGTCGTCGCCGAGCATGCGCCCGGGGATGCCGTCCCCGATGCGGACGCCGAAGGACAGGCCCCGGCTTACGGCCTCGCTCCGGAAAAGATCCAGCGAGGACGTGAGCGCGCTCTTGAAGTCAAAGGGCTCGATTTGCAGTTTCATCTTGCCGGATTCAATGCGGCTGAAATCAAGAATATCCGAAATAATGCGCAACAGAGCCTGGCCCGAAACGCTGGCCGTGCGCACGAACTCGCGCTGCTGCCCGCTCATGGGCATGGAATCCAACAGTTGCAGCATGCCGAGGATGCCGTTGAGCGGCGTGCGCAATTCGTGACTGATGTTGGCCACGAATTCATCTTTGATCATATTGGCCCGTTCGGCGGCCTCTTTGGCTCGCTGCAGCTCGCGGACGAACTCGTGCCGCCGGAGCACCAGCCAAGCCCCGCTGATGAAAGCTTCCATCTGGTTCAGGTCGTCCTCGCTGTACTCCGCGTTTTCCCTGTCGCGCACCCCGGCGACGCAAACCACCCTGTCCTCGTCGTAAACGGGCGCGACCATGTACCGGATGATGCCCTCCGTGCAGCCCAGGGCCGTATGCACCGGCTGCAAATTGTTGCCGTTTTTAATTACCCGCTGGAAGGCCCGGCCGCTCTCGTCCGTGGTCAGGCCGATAATTTCCTGCATGAGCTCGTCCGGGGAGAGATCCGCAACCCCCGGCATGGCGTCATGGTCTCTCGACCAAACCATCCGCCCCCTGCGCCCCGGGCACTTTGCGGGAAAAAAGATGAAGCCGCTCTTGCTCTCCGTCAGCTTCACCAGGCTGTCCATGGCGAATTCCAGAACCTCGTCCTCCGAGGCGGAGGCCATCTGCGTGAGGTGGTACAACGCGTCCAGCCGCATCTCGTTCAGCCTGGCGCGGCGCTCGGCGTGCATTCTGTCCGTCACGTCCCAGAACTGGGTCACAACCCCGGTTACGTTGCCCGCGCTGTCGCATTCCGGCCACAGGACGTATTCACCGGTGACGCCGCGCCCGTTATCCGCGGGAAAATGAGCCCGTTCACGCAGAGCGCGGCCTTCGGCAAAAACCTTTTCCACGCAATGGCGCAAAAAGTCCCGCCGTTCCGGAGGCACCCCGGATGTTGCCACATCCCCGGCGGAGGCAAACATTTCCGCCGGGTCCGGCATACACGGATACATCTCCCAGCCGGGCCCCAGAAAGCCGTCCGCCGTGCCGGAAACCGCGATGGGAGCCGGCTCGCCTTCAGGATGCGAATAGTAGCGGGGAAAGCGCATGCCATCGTTGCCGTGCAAAAACTTCACGTCGAACCGGAGAAAGGTGATGTCCATAAGCGCGCCGCGGACGCAGAGCGGCTTGCCGCCGGCTTTTTCCGTGACCCGCCCCCGGCTGAGCAGCCAGGCCCACTTCCCGTCATCGCGCCGGACCCGGAACAGCGCCTGGTATTGCTCGGAAACGCCTTTCACGATGTTCCTGGCGGCCTCCCGGAAAGGCCGCACATCCCCCTCGTGCATCCGGGGCCACCAACTGTCCAGAGTGATCTGGACGGAAGAGTCTTCCGCGCATTGAAGAACCGCGCGCCATTCAGGGGAGAACCGGAGGCTGTTCGCGACAATATCCCATTCCCATGTCACAAGACCCGGAATGCAAAAATTGTCGACGTATTCCGGGCTTTCTGTATGATTTAATGATTTACCGGCAAGGCAATCTTCTCGAAAATCATCTCTCTGAGACGAAAAATCGGGCATGTGTCCTCCGGCGGTGAAACGCCCCCCCCCAGTAAGTGCCGCTCATTGAACAAGAGCAATACTATACTTTATATTTTATATAAACAAAAATGTTGTATCGAATATCTCTATATGGATTTGACTATGGATATACGGAACTCTGAGATTATCCATACTTTTTCATAGTATCAATAATCGTTCCGAGTATGCGGCATTCCATGCAGTCGTCGCGCCATGCGTCATATTTTCTTGACATGCGCATGTATGCGGCATCCGTATTTTCACCCGTAAGGCGGCCTGTACAGAGCCTTTGGTGAAAATGAAAATTTCCCGGCACAGCGCGTTTTTTCTCCCCGGCAGGCCCGCCGGGAGAAAAAACGCGGGGCCGCTTTCTTTTTCCCCACACTTCCCTTGTCCTTCGCATGATTTTAAGGCAAGCTGCATCCGTTGCCCGACCCGGCAACGGACCGCTGACGCCGCGCCGCATCCCGGCGCGGCGCGCCGTCTGTTTCTTGAGGTTTCATCTACTTACGCATAGCGAGGGAATACCATGAAAGTTTTGGTCATCAACTGCGGCAGTTCATCGTTCAAGTACCAGATTCTGGAAATGCCGAAAGGCGAAACGCTGTGCTCCGGCCTGGTGGAACGCATCGGCGACGCCGTGGGCGCCCTGACCCACAAGATTTACAAGAACTGGGAAGAAAAAAAATACGCCTTTGAGCAGCCCTTCCCGGACCATACCGCCGGCATGCGCGCGGTTGTGAAACTGCTGACCGACCCTGAAAAGGGCGTCATCAAGGATCTTTCGGAAATCACGGCCGTCGGCCACCGCACGGTGCAGGGCGGCGAGCGTTTCATCAAGGCTTGCGTCGTGGGCGAAGAGGAAAAGAAGGCCATCCGCGATCTTTCCCCGCTGGCTCCGCTCCACAACCCCGCCAACCTCCAGGGCATCGAAGTCGCGCAGGAACTCTTCCCCAACGCGCCCTCCGTGGCCGTGTTCGACACCGAGTTCCACGCCACCATGCCGCCGCAGTCCTACATTTACGCCGTTCCCTACGAATACTATGAAAAGTACGGCGTGCGCCGCTACGGCTTCCACGGCACGTCCCACCAGTACGTGGCGGAAACAGCAGCCGAATTCCTGGGTAAAAAATTCGAGGAATTCAACTGCATCACCTGCCACCTGGGCAACGGCTGCTCCATGACCGCCGTCAAAAACGGCAAAAGCTTCGACACCTCCATGGGCATGACCCCGCTGGCCGGCATGGTCATGGGCACCCGTTGCGGCGACATTGACCCCGCGCTCCACCCCTACATCATGCAGAACACGGGCATGGACATCAAACAGCTCGACGCCGTGCTCAACAAACAGAGCGGCCTCAAGGGCCTGTGCGGCATGAACGACATGCGCGACATCCATTCGGCCCGCGAAAAGGGCGACAAGACCGCCCAGCTGGCGTTTGACGTCTTCTCCCACCGCATCCGCAGCTACCTCGGCGCGTATTACGCCGTGCTCGGCCGCGTGGACGCCGTGATCTTCACCGCGGGCATCGGCGAAAACGACAACCACTGCCGCGCGGCGGTCTGCAAAGACCTTGAGCACATGGGCATCGCCATCGACCTGGAAAAGAACGACAAGCGTTCCGGCGATGTGCGCGACATCAGCGCGCCCGGCGCCAAAGTGCCGGTGCTGATCGTGCCGACCAACGAAGAACTGGCCATTGCCAGGGCTACCCTGCGCGTGCTGCAGAAATAACGCGCCCACCGCGTGAACAACAAAAGCCACGGCGTTCGCCGTGGCTTTTGTCGTCTCAAGCTGATGGCGAACCCACAAGGCCACGGCTTTCAGTTTTATTGATAATAATTATCAATTATTGGATACGGCAACGCTCTCCGCAATTGCGGCGACTTCGGCCTGCACCAGGTTGTTTGCGATAACCGCGTACAGTTTGTTGTTTCTGCCTATCCGGCCGTCCACTTTCGCCCGGGCCTGGGCCAGCAGAGGGATGGCGGCCTTCGCCCGTTTTCCCTCCATGGCGAACACCGCCATGGTGTTCAGGATCTTCGCTTCCAGCACGGGCGAATGCAGGCCCTTGGCCTGGGAATAGGCCTGGTGCAGAAGGAAGTCCCCGTTCACGGCCTTGCCCGCCGCGTGCGCCTCGGCCTCGGCCCCGGCCCGGCACAGTGCCCGTATGGATGTCAAAGCGCACATGCCGCGTCCTCCTGTTTGGCCATAAGGTCGGAAAGGCACTGGCGAAGGCCGCTCACGCCGTTGGAGTGCAGAAACGTGACCGGTATGCCCATGCTTTTGCTCTTTTGCATGACTTCGGTGCGGGCGTTATGGGAAATCATGCTGGTGAATAAAATGGCCACGTCCACCCGGCCCATCTTGTCCACAAGGCAGGATTCTTTCCCCGTGAATACCTTGAGTTTGACGCCGCACCGCTTGGCGGCATTTTCATAATCGCGTTTCAGCCTGTCCATTCCACCAACAAGGGCTACGCACATAGTCCACTCCTGAATGTAAAAGACCGTTCTTACAACAAAGGAAAACAAAACCTGACGAGGAGGGGGGAAAACCCGCCGCTGAAACCGGGAGAACCGGCCCCCTGAGAAGGGGGCTATCCCCCGTGCGCACAGTATGATCTTTTTTATTGAATTTGATTATCAAGATCAAGTAGAAATTTTTATTTTCCGTCCGATTCGGAAAGAGTGCCGCGGAACAAGGGCCGGAGGCGGGCAAGAACGCCCGGGCCGGACAGCGGCAGGCCGCCGTGGAAATATCCGCCTTGCTCTTGCCTGTGAAGGGCAGTATAGATGTCCTCCCGGAGGACATATGACTCTTTTGACGCTTTTGATACTGGCCGTGGCTCTGGCCATGGACGCTTTCGCCGTGGCGGTCGCCAGCGGCGTGCAGTTGCGATGTATCAACGCTTCCCAGACCGTGCGCATGGCCGGAACGTTCGGGCTCTTCCAGTTCGCCATGCCCGTCATCGGCTGGTTTCTCGGCGCGGGCCTTGAAAAACTCATCCAGGATTACGACCACTGGGTCGCGTTCGTCCTGCTGTTCATCGTGGGCGCGCGCATGCTGAAAGAAGCCTGGGAAAAACGGGGCCAGCCCGCGGAAGCCTGCGTCATGACGTCGGACCCGACCCAGGGCGCGTCCCTCTTTTTCCTCGGCATCGCGACGAGCGTGGACGCCCTGGCCGTAGGGCTCTCCTTCGGCATTCTGGGCCACGGGGTATGGTTCCCGGCGGCCGTCATCGGGGTTGTCTGCTTCACCATTACCGCCGTGGGGCTGCATCTGGGAAAAATCGTCTGTTCCCTCGCCGGGAACTGGACCAACCGCGCCAACGCCGTCGGCGGCCTGGTTCTCATCGCCATCGGCCTGAACATTCTCCGCGAGCACGGGATGTTCGTGTAAGCGCCGGAAGAACCCGCTCCTTTGCGTGAACGAGAGCGCCCCCTGTCCGTTGGGACAGGGGGCGCTCTCGTTCACACGCTTTTTGTGCGCGCCGTCAGGAGGGGGCTTTCCCTGCCAGGGCCTTTTCCGGGTTACGCTTTCTGGCCCAGAGCCAGACGACCAGGGCGCAGGTTCCTGAAACGCACAGCGCGTAAGAAAAATTTCCGGTATACTCGCGGGCCGTTCCCCAGAGGAGAATCAACAGAATGTTCACGAGGTTGGCCAGCATGCTCATGAAGCCCATGGTCGAGGAAACATACGCCGGGAGCGCGATCTCGATCAGCAGGGTGAACACCGAGGCAAAGGTCAGGCCGCACAAAAGCGCGAGCACAAGGCACAGGCAGAAGAACAGCACGGGGTTGGCACAGAAGGCGAGAACCCAGTAAAAAACGCCGATCAGCAGCATCACGCGGGTGATGAGCTGCCAGCGCGTCATAAGCCCCATGATCTCGGAGCCGAACACCCTGCCCATGGTGCCGATGAACAGCATGACGCCGGTTGCCGCGGCCCAGTCCTCGGGCGTGCTGTTCGCCCGGATGTCCGCGAGGATGGACGGCAGCCAGTTGCCGAACGTGTTGATGGAGCCGAAAAAGAACCCGTGGCAGATCCCCATGAGCCAGATGTCCTTGGAGGTCGCGATCTTTTTCACGGTCTTCAGAACCTGGGAGAAGCTGTCCGTCTCGCGGGTTTCCCGCAGCCGTTCCAGGGGCAGGCGGAACATGCACAGCCCCACCACAACGCACAGGATGGCGCCCGAAAGGTAGGCCGCCGCCCAGCCGTAAGCCCCGGCCGGGGGAAGATACAGATACGGCACCAGGGTGCCGAGGCAGAACGCCGCGCCGTGCATGCCCTGCATTCTGGCCACATGCACCGGCGGCGTCAGTATCTTGATGATTTTTATCATGACCAGGAAATAGGCCCCGGTCACAAGCCCCAGCACGACGCGCATGGCAATGGCGAGCGAAAGGCTCCCCGGCGCGATGAAGGGGACGAGGTTCGTAACGATCATGACGGCCAGGCAGACGATGAGCGAGCGCGCCACGCCGAGCCGGTCCACGATAAGCCCGCCGGGCATCTGGCACAGGGAGTGGCTCCAGTACAGGATGCTGAACAAGACGGAAAGACCCGCATAGCCCACGCCGAAAAGGGTCATGAACTGGTCGGCCACCGGCGGGAAGCTCATGAAAAACGTGCCGCCCACGATGCAGCCCAGCACGGGGAACCAGAAGTATACCGGTATCTTCCGTTTCATGGCCGGTTCTCTCCGATGGTCTTGGCGAGGTTGCGCGTGAGGATGCAGAACACCAGGGCCGCCGTTCCGGAAATGCACAGCCCGGCGGTGAAGGAACCTGTCGCGTCGCGGAGCAGGCCGAGAAAAAGAATAAGCAGCACGTTGAGAATGTTGGCGATCATATTCATGAATCCCACGGCCGTCGCCACGTAGGCGGGTTGGGCCGTGTCCGTTGCCAGGGTGAACACCGGGGAAAAGGTCAGACTGCACAAAAAAGCGGCCAGGAACGCCACGACGATGCTCAACGCGGCAAAGCCGGAAACGGCCAGAATCAGATGCGTCGCCGCGACAACGAACATCGCGCGGTTCAGGATAATCCCGCGCGGCACCTTGCGCGCCATCTCGCCGCCGGATATGCGGCCGAACATGCCGACGAACAGCATGGCGCTGGTGAAAAGCGCCCAGTCCTCTATGGCGGTTCCGGGCCGCATATCAACGAGGATGGACGGCAGCCAGTTGCCGATGACCGTCATCATGGTCCCGAAGGACAGCCCGTGGCAGCAGCCGAGGAACCAGACCTCCCTGGAGGTCGCGATGACCTTTATCGATTCCCACGTCTCCCGCAGGGTCGGGTGGGCGTGGGAGCGGCGCATGGCCCGGAGCGGCATCTTATACGCGCCGTAAGCGATGACAAAACAAAACGCCGCGCATGCGACGTACGAGGCGGCCCAGCCGTACCCGCCCGCGAGGGGAAGGAGCAGATACGGCAGCATGGTCCCCAAGGCGACGGCAGCGCCCTGCACGCCCTGCACGCGGCTGACGTACACCGGCGGGGTAAGGGCTTTGATGATTTTTACCGTAATCAAGAACAGCCCGCCCGTGCACATCCCCAGCAGAAACCGCCCGGCCACCGCAAGGGGCAGGCTGTCCGGCTCGAGAAAAGGGGCAAGGGAAGAGACGAGGGAAACCGCGATGCACAGGATGAGGGACCGGACAACCCCGATGCGGTCGAGCAAAAGCCCGGCCGGAACCTGAATGAAGGAGTGGGTCCAGTAATAGATGCTGAGAAAAAAGGAAAGCCCTCCGTACCCCACGCCGAAAAGCTCCATGAATTGGTTGGCCACCGGCGGGATACTCAGGCTCATAAAGCCCATCCCCATCGAAACGGAGATGGGGAACCAGAAATAATACGGAACGGACACGCGGTCTCTCCAAAAAATCCTCGCGCATGCGCGAAAAAGCGCCGCAAGCGTTTGAAAGTTTCTCCCTTCGCCCCGCCCGCGACATCAACCGCAACCTTTACGCCCACCTTCCGGGCATGGCAAGCAATAAGAACATCATTCCGGAAAAAGCCATGCCCTTGCCGCGCAACGCATTCGCCGCCCGGCGCGGCTCCGGAACGGGTGCCGGGCCCCAGGGCGCGGCGACCTGCTTCTAGAAAAGATTTATTGGCTCCAGGCTCCGTATTCCGGTATACTGAGAATGCTCTTTTTTATGCAGTTGCGCTTACAGAATGCGCAGCGTCGCCGCCGCGGCGGGCGGCGTTCCACCACCGGAGGTTCATAATGAACAAGCAGAACGCTTCAAAAAAACAACACGTCGTCATCGTGGGCGCGGGATTCGCCGGCCTGTGGGCGGCGCAGCGCCTGGCAAAACGCGACGCCGCGAAACTCGTCGAAGTCACCCTGATCGACCGCAACAACTACCACACCTTCCCGCCGCTCTTGTACCAGGTGGCGGCGGCGGAACTGGAGGCGGAATCCATCTCCTACCCCATCCGGGGAATTTTCCGTAACACCCCCAACGTAAACACGCTCATGACCGAAGCCAAGGGCGTGGATATACGCAACCGGTTGCTGCTGACGGACGGTACCCCCATCCCTTACGACCACCTGGTTCTCGCGCCGGGGAGCCGCACTTCGTATTTCAACATTCCCGGAGCGGAGGAAAACACGTTCGGCCTCAAGAGCATTGAGGAAGCCGTCCGGTTGCGCAGCCATATCCTGGCCTGCTTTGAACGCGCCGCCATGGAAGGGACGGAACGCCACGAAGGCCTGCTCACCGTCGCCGTGGTGGGTGCCGGGGCCACCGGTCTTGAATACGCGGGCGCGCTCGCAGAACTCATGTCCGGCCCGCTGGTCCGTGATTTCCCCCACCTGGCCAAAAACAAGGCCAAGGTCGTCCTCATCGACGCCGCGCCGGACGTTTTGATGCCCTTCCCGCCGCGCCTCCGGGAATACGCCCGCGAACGGCTCGGGAAAATGGGCGTGGAAGTGCGGACAAACGCCCAGGTTGCCGAAGTGAAGCCGGATTCCATCGTCCTCAAGGACGGCACGATGGTGCGCGCCTATACCATTGTCTGGTCCGCCGGGGTCATGGGGCACGGCATCGGGCAGGCAGGGGGCTTCATTCTCGGCAGGGGGGGCCGCATCGCGGTGACGCCCACCTTGCAGATCGTGGACCGGCCGGAAATCCACGTCGCGGGCGACACGGGCCTGCCGAGCCTGGAAAATCCCCCTCCCATGGTCGCGCCCAACGCCATCCAGCAAGGGGAACACGTCGCCAAAAACATCATCCGCATCGTCAAGGGGAAGGCCCCGGAGGAATTCGTATACAGAGACAAAGGCTCCATGGTCACCATCGGCCGCAGTTCGGCGGTCGCGGCCATCGGCAAGCGGGAGTTCACCGGGATTATGGCCTGGATGCTCTGGCTGTTCGTGCACCTTTCCTATCTGATCGGGTTCCGCAACCGCATCCTGGTGATGATCGGCTGGGCCTGGGATTATTTCTTTTACGAGCGGTCGGTCCGGCTTATTCTGCCCAACACCGGTTCCGTGCTGAAGGTGTGCGGCACCGGGGAGAACGTGTGCGGGCTGGATGACGCTGACGCCGCTCCCCAGCCGGAAAACGTCCCGCCGCAAGGCTAACCGGCCACCACGGCCCGGCCGGAGAGAAACAGGAGCATATTTGCGGGTGTAAAAATCATACTATTATAGTATGTATACTGACGCGCCGGGATTGCCGGGCGGCACGGCCATGCCCGCGCCACGGACAATCCCCGCCGCCGTGGATGCCCCGGCGGCATGCGCGCGGTATTCCTGAGACAGAAACGGAGAGAACGGATGAGTTTTGAGATTATCGGGACCGGCAGCCATCTGCCAGCGAAAATCGTCACCAACCAGGATTTTGAAAAAATTGTCGACACTTCGGACGAGTGGATCACACAAAGGACCGGCATCAGGCAACGGTATTTTGTCGGCGAAGGCGAACGGAACGTGGACATGGGCACGGAGGCGGCGCGCCGCGCCATCGCCATGGCGGGCGTGGACATACAGAGCATTGACGCCATAATAGCCGGAACCTGCACCAACGAGGCGGCCATTCCATCGCTGGCCTGCCAGATCCAACGGGCTTTGGGCATTGAACGCTGCTTTGCCTTTGACGTCAACGCCGCCTGCTCGGGGTTCATTTTCGCGCTCAAGACGGCGGAACGCTTTCTTACGGAAACCTGCAAGACCATTTTGGTTATCGGCGGCGATACAATGTCGCGCTTTCTGAACATGGAGGACAGGGACAGCTGCATCCTGTTCGGCGATGGGGCCGGGGCCGCCGTTATCCGGAAAGGCACGCGATGCAGGTCGTTCGCACTCCATTCACGGCCGGACGTGCACGAGACCCTGGACATGGCGGGAGCGAACGCGCGGCGGGACGGCCAGTTCGTTCCCTCTTTCATCTCGCTCAAAGGCCGCGAGGTCTACGCCTTTGCGACAAGGGAGCTGGAGACCATCATCCGCGACGGCCTGCGGGCATGCAACCTCACGGTCAATGACGTCTCCCTGTTCATTCTCCACCAGGCGAATCTCAGAATCATCCAGTCCGTGGCCCAGAGGCTCGGGCTTTCAATGGACGCGTTCTATACGAACATAGCGGAGGTGGCGAACACCTCCGCCGGCTGCATCCCCATCGCCCTGGACCAGGCCAACCGTGAGGGCAAGCTGCATTCCGGCGATATCCTGGTGATGGCGGGCGTGGGCGGGGGGCTGACTTCCGGTTGCGCCGTGTACGAATGGTAGCACCCGGCAACACGCGCCTCATCCGTCAATGCTCCATGCCCGCAATTTCATGAGAAGCTTTTCCCCGCGCGCCGGGAAAAGCGGTTGCGGCGGCCGTCGTTTCGCAGTATGCACCGGGTAAATTCATCTGTATTTGGGAGTCAGTAATGAAAATTGTCGTGCTTGACGGCTACACGGAAAACCCCGGCGACCTGAGTTGGGCCGGTTTTGAGGCGTTCGGCGACGTGACGGTCTATGACCGCACCGAGAAACGGACGGAGTGCATCGTGGAACGCATCGGCGATGCGGCAATCGTCATTACCAACAAAACGCCGGTCACGCGGGAAGTATTGGATGCCTGCCCGGCGGTGCGCTACGTGGGTACCGTCTCCACCGGATATGATCCCATCGATCTCGCCGCGGCGAGAGAAAAGGGCATCGTCGTCGCCAACGTCCCCACCTACGGGACGGCGGCCGTCGGCCAGTTTACCATCGCCCTGCTCCTTGAGGTCACCTGCCATGTCGGGCACCATAACCGGGCCGTCAAGGAAGGCCGCTGGACCTCCTGCCTGGATTTTTGCTTCTGGGACTGCCCCCCGATGGAGCTTGACGGCAAAACCCTGGCCGTCATCGGCTTCGGCCGGATAGGCCAGACCACCGGAAAAATAGCCAAGGCGATGGGCATGCGCATCCTGGCGGTTGACGCCTACGCGAGCGATGCCGGCAAAGCCGTGGCGGAATATGTGCCGCTGGACAAGGCCTTGGCCGAAGCCGACGTTATCGCCCTGCACTGCAACCTCACGCCGGAAACGCGGGAAATAATCCGTAAGGAGACCATCGCGAAAATGAAGGACGGGGTCATCATTATCAACAGCGCGCGGGGCCCGCTCGTCAACGACAAGGACCTCGCCGACGCCCTGAACGCGGGCAAGGTCGGCGCCGCGGCCATGGACGTGGTTTCCAAGGAGCCCATTGCGGCGGACAACCCCCTGCTCACGGCGAAAAACTGCGTCATCACGCCGCACATGGCCTGGGGGGCGCTTGCCTGCCGCCAGCGGATCATGGATACAGCCGTCGCCAACTTGAAGGCGTTCCTTGACGGCGCTCCGGTCAACGTGGTGTCCTGAGCGGGGCGGGCGTCTTGCCGCCCGCAAGGCGGCGATGCCCATCAGGTGATGGGAATTGCGCCTGGTTGCAACGCCAAAATCAAAACCCCGGTCCGGCCATGCCGGATCGGGGTTTTGATTTAAGCGGAAGCCGCCGGGGCGGCTTCCGGGTTGCATGTAATATCAGCCGCCGATGTTCTGGATCATCTGCTGGAGCATGGCCTGTTCCATGCCGGACGTGTCGCCGGAGTTCTGCGTGGCGTAATTGCTCGTGAACTGCTCCAATTCTCCGGCCTGGAAGCTCACTTCCACGATGACATTATTGCCTGCGGCGTTGGGGACCGTCAGGGTGAGCACATTGTTCTCAAGTTTGAGATCAATGCTGCCGGGATCGGTCAAACCTTCGAACAACAGTTTGTCGCCGTCGGAGAAACTGAAATCCATGACCTTGTCCGTGCTGCCGTCATGATCCCCGGCTTTCCAGGCGAAGGTGTCCGCACCCTGGCCGCCGTACAGGATGTCGTTACCCCCACCGCCGTAGATGATGTCATCGCCTTCGGTGCCGTAGATGATGTTGTTGGCGTCATAGTTGGCATCGGCGACGCTGCCGGTGTCCGACAGGTCGATCACGGTGTAGTCCGAGTGCAGGGCCAGTTCCGAGGTAGCTTCTTTGCCGTCCGGGGTCTGGATGGTGTACTGAATGTTGAACTCGTCCAGTGTAACCGCCATGCCCTTGCCATCAATATGGAAGGTGTAGACGCCTTCTGGCGTCATGGTGAAGGTGAAATTGTAATCCTTGTATATGCCCGTGGCGACGAATTCGCCATCCAGAATCTCAACTTTGGAAAAATAGTCGCAGGTGATGCCGATCACGCTGATGTCTTCCGGCCCATAGCTGGAGTGGTGATCCTGGACGTGGTCCGGGTCGGCGTTGAGGTCGGTGTTCGGATCCAGTATCACGTTGCCTTCAGCACTCAGGTCGAAGTTGTAGACGTCCTTGTACACGGGAATTTCAAGCTCGCCGGTGTAGGAGGCCTCGCCCGGGCAGAGGATCGTTTTTTGCCCGTTGCCCTGGCCCGCTTCCGCCACAGCATAAACAAGGACGTAGTTGCCCGGCTCAAGGTTGTCCCAGGTGAAGCTGCAGTCTTTGATGACGTAGTTTTTGCCGACGGCATCGTCATACCGGAAGAGATCGGAATGGTCTATCAGCGTTCTGGTGCCGTCGCTGTTGATCCTGAACAGGAAGACGATGGACGCGTCGGAGACCTTGCCGTCCACGCTGCCGCTGTTGTTCGGAACCATGGTCCAGTCGGCCGTCAGGTCGCCGCTGGCGTCGAGCTTGATGACGCCGGATTCCGCCGCACCCACGGAAGAGCCCTTGGATTTCCAGGAATCGTCCTCGTTTTCGATGAGGCTCTTGAGATCAAAGCCGCCCAGCGCTTTTTCCAGAACGCCGTAGTTGCCGCTGCTGCTTGTGATACCGTAGTGGTCCTGCTTGGTCTGGCCGGAATGGTGCGTACCCGTTTTGCCGGTGATGTTCGTATCGAGGTTCAGGTCGAACGTTCCGCCGTCTTCTATGGTTCGCGTGCCCGTCTGGGTTTTCGCGTACCCCGTTTGAAGGGTAACGTTCTCGGCGTTCGGATGGGCGTGCAGGAACCCGTCATCAACCGGCGGCACATAAGGCGGGACACCGGGAATACCGGGAATACCGGGATCGCCGGGCAGGCCGATACCGGCATCGGCCAACAGGCCTTCGTATTGTTCAGGGATTTCGCTTTCATAGCCCCAGTAATCCGTGCCGAGAGAACCCAGGCGGTCAACGCCGTCCACCAGGGAGCCCGCGTCGTCGGCGTATTCGCCCGCGCCGGAACCGGCCGCGCCAGCGCCCGCGCCGGGACCGGCGGCGGTTTCAAGCTCGATGTTGAAGCTGGAGAGGAAATCCGCCGAGGCCACGCTCACGCCGTCGGGCATGGTCAGGCTGGGGAGCGACTGGTCGCCCACCACGAAAAAGTCGTTGAGACGCACGGTGCCGCCGCCGTCAACTTCCACCATGAGGTCGTTGCCCGTACGGGTGATGGTCGCGGCAGCCGGGTCAAAGGAAAAGGCAAGGTTACCGCCGGGTACGGAGGTGATGTTCAGGGTTTCCCCTGCAGCGGGTTTTGCGATTTGGATTGTCTGATTGGAAACGGTGGATACGGAAGTAGATTCAGGCGCCATAAATCCCCCTATGGCAAGCTGTGCGCGGGCTATGTGAAATTCCCCCCATGGGATTCCACATACTTTTCCCCGATGTACTCAACTGTAACAGATTGTAACAAATTATAATAATTTATCTATAATACTTGTTTGAACCCTGTACTCGAGATTCAGTTTTCTGTCAATACGCTCTTGAGAAATATAGCAGCGGCACTATATACCCCGCTCCATACCCTCCGCTTGTATCATGGTACATTTACATATTTATTTATATAAATATAATAGTATTAAATGCAGTGCAGCGATTGCTGTGCCGTCGGCATGTCATAATTAGCATCCTGATATAAAGATATTTTTTAATTTATCTAACGGAAGGACGGCATTTTGTTTCCGAACCGCATGGAGGGACGGGCCATTCCGCTCCGGACGGCATGCGGGACCCGGGCGGCCGGAGCGGGATCAGCGTTTGGATGCGGCCTCAAGCCGTTTTTTCGTCTTGCCGGTGGGGGCTGCGCTTAGCGGGTCCTCCGGCCAGGGATGCCTGGGGTAGCGGCCGCGCATCTCTGCCCGTACCTGTTTATAACCATGAGCCCAGAAATGCCGGAGATCGTCCGTGACTTGCAGGGGCCTGCCCGCCGGGGAGAGCAGGTGCAGCGTGACCGGGATTTGCCCGCGTCCCAGGCGGGGGGTGTCCGTCTGCCCGAACATTTCCTGTAACTTCACCGCCAGAACGGGCGGATCGCCGCGCAACACCGGCAGGTAATCCACCGCGGCGGAAGAGCCGGACGGCAGACCCAGCCGCGCGGGGGCTTCCGTCTCCAGGCGCTCCGGCAGCGGCCAGGGCAACAGGGAGCGCAGAGCCGCGCCAAGGTCGATGGCGGAAAACTGGGCGCGGCGGCTTACCCCTTGCAACCAGGGAGAAAGCCAGGCCGCTTCCGGGCCGGTCGCGGGTTCAGCCGCTGGGGCATCTTGCCGGCCGTCCGCCTGCCAGGCCCGCAACCCGGCTTGCAATCCGTCCAGCAGGGCGGCGTCGCTGACGTCCGGCCAGGCGTTCGCATCCCCGCCCTCCGCCCGCTCCAGCGTGCGCAGCAAGATCACGCGCGCCTGGAACTGGCGCAATTCCCCGGTCCAGGGCAGGCTCTCCAGCCCCAGGGAGACGATACCCTCGAGGAGCGCCCCGGTTACCCGCCCGCGCAACTCCGGGGAAGGCGGGAGCGGCTTTTCCTCCAGAACCAGCGCGCCAAGGCGGTTTACGGAACGGCAGATCACCGCTTCACTCCGGCTGTCCCAGGCCACGTCCTCTTCCAGGCGGGCCTTTGCCCCGTGCAGTCGCGCGATGTCCGCCAGACTGACGGGCGCGGCCAGATGCACGCGCCGGTTGACGCCGCCGCCCAGGCTTACCACCGCCAGCCAGGGCTCGGCGGCCAGCGGGTCGTGGCCGGGCAGTTCCGCCCCCTGGCCGGAAGCCAGACGGAAACCGCCCGCCCCCCGGCGTTGGGCGATGCGTTCCGGCCACGCCAGGCTGAGCAGCATCCCGCAACAATCTTCCTCGTGCGGGCCGGGCACGGTGAAAACGCCGTTCAGCCCGGCCAGGCGATGGATTTGCGCGGCGGCGTCCTTCAGGCGTTTGTTTTCCGGCCGCCGCAGGAGCGGCAACCGCAAACGGATATCCGCGTCGCTCTCCCCGGCGGCGTTTTTACGCAGCGGGTCGCGTTCGGAAACCAGGGCCGCCAGACAGGCAGCCAGACAGGAGAGGCCCGGTTCCACCGCCTCCGCTTGCAGCACCATATGCGCCAGACGCGGGTGCAGGGGCAGGCGGGCCAGTTTTTGCCCGTGCGGGGTAATGGCGAGCCTGCCCTCCGGGCCGGGGCGGGCGGCGTCCAGGGCGAGGAGCGTTTCCGCCGCGTGTTGCAGGGCGGCTTCCGGCGGCGGGGTCAGCCAGGGGAGGGAAGCCGGTTCGCTCCCCCAGGCCAGGGCGTCCAGGGACAGCGAGGCGAGATCCGCGTCCGCGATCTCCGGGCGGGCCTGCGGGAGCAGCGCTTCCTTTTCGGGCCAGAGGCGCAGGCACAGGCCCGGCTCAAGCCGCCCGGCCCGGCCAGCCCGCTGGTCGGCGGCATCCTGCGTGACGCGGGCCGTCACCAGCCTGCTCAGGCCCGTGCCGGGCTCGAAACGCGGCCCCCGGGCCAGCCCGGCGTCGATGACGATGCGCACGCCCTCAATGGTCAGGCTGGTCTGCGCCAGGTCCGTGGCCAGCACCACCTTGCGGCGGCCGGGCAGAGGCGGCGCGATGGCCGCGTCCTGCTCGCGCGGCGGCAGGTCGCCGTACAGCGGGTAAACATCCGTATCCCCGGGCCGTGTTTCCAGCAGTTCGGCGGCGCGCCGTATTTCCGCCCGGCCCGGCAGAAAGGCCAGGATGCTCCCTCTCTCGCCGCGCAGGGCGTCGCGCACGGCCAGGACGGTTTTTCCGGCAACCTCCTCCAGGCCGGACGACGGGGTGACGGCAAGTTCCCTCCCGGCGTGCCGCACGGTTACCGGCCAGGCGCGCCCCGGGGCCGCGATGACCGGGCAATCGCCCAAAAAGCGGCTCAATTCCCCGGTTTCCAAGGTGGCGGACATGACCAGCAGCCGCAAATCCGGCCGGAAGGCCCCCGCGCTTTCCAGGCACAGGGCCAGACCCAGATCGGCCTGGAGGCTGCGTTCGTGAAACTCGTCGAAAATGACGCAGGAAACGCCGGAAAGTTCCGGGTCTGCCAGGAGGCGCCGGGTAAACATGCCCTCGGTGAGCAACTCCACTCTTGTATGGGCGGAAACCTTGCTCTCCAGCCGTACCCGGTAGCCGACGCGCTGCCCCGCCTCTTCGTTCAGAAGGCGGGCCATATACCGGGCGGCGGCCCGCGCGGCCAGGCGGCGCGGCTCCAGGACCAGGATTTTCCCCGGCAGCGGGGCGGCGCCGCTCTCCGCCGCGCCGGGCAGCAGGCCCAGGAGGGCCAGGGGCACACGGGTGGTCTTGCCGGACCCCGGGCTGGCCGTCAGGATGGCGCGCAGGATGGCGCGGCCGTGCCCGGCAAGAGCCCGGACGAGTTCCGGCACGGCAGCGTCAACGGGAAAGGACGCCGGGGGAAAGGACGCCGGGGGAAAGGACGCCGGGGGAACGGCGCCCGGAAAAAAATCGCCTTGGGAAGAGGAGTCCTGCATGGGCCGATTATGCGCATTTTCCCCGCCAAGGCAAGGCCCCCCGCGCAAAGTCCCGTGGCCGAGGCCCCGCGGCCGGGGGATACGGGAGACGAAAAAATAAAAATATTCTTGGGATTACTCTTCAAAACGTGGTACGGTATTCATGACCAGAATTGCCCGTGCGTCAGTGGAGCAAAGGAATGTTTCGCGAACCATACTGCAAAAGGCTACCGGCCTGGAGGCACTATGAACACGCCAATGAGCCTTCTTGACTGTATCGACATTGCCCTGTTGCAGGACCTGCAGGACTCGCTCGCGGCATCCCTCGGGACGACCGTGGTCCTCGCCGATCCTGAGGGCGCCCCCATCACCGCTCCAAGCGGATGGGACCTTTCGCGGCAGCACGGGCCTGCGGAAAAACCCGGCCACCCCTTCCATCCGGAAGTATCCCCCGCCGTGGTAACGCTCTTCGCGGCGGAGGCCCGCATCGGGCAGTGGCTCGTTGGCGGCGCGCTCCCGCAGGCCGCTCCCGACGTCCGGACCTGTATCTTCATGCCCCTGACGGCAGGCCGGAAAAAGGCCGGCTTTCTGGGGTTCGACCAGAAAACCTTCCGCGATTGGCCGCCGGAAGCGCTCGCGCATTTCGGGATTCTCGCCGTGAGCCTGGCCGGAATCATTCACGCACACGCGGAGGCGGAGGAATGGGGAGGATCATCCCGCTTTGAGCCGTCGTACCAAAGCTCCCTGCATCCGGGAATCGCCTCCTGAGAACGCGGCGGCCGGATTCAGCGCAGACACACGAGCGCCGTGCCCGTGAAGGCGACAAGGGAGCCGCAGACCACCCTGGACGAAAGCTTCCGGCGGTACCAGGCGGCCCCGATACAGGCCACGACGATGGGTTGCAGGCCGATAAGCGTCGCGGCAACCCCGGCCGGGGCATGGGCAAGCGCATAACTGGCGCCCCATACGCCGAGCGAGCCCGCCGAGCAGCTCACCAGCAGCATCCACCGGGCTGTGGGCTGCGCCGCGAAAGTCCGTACCGCCGCCCCGCTCCAGCCGGTTACAATGCCGATGGCCCACAGGGCCCCGCCGCCGCCGGCTATCCGGATAAAACCTGCCCAGAGCGGCTGCACGCCGGTCTGCATGGCCATCCGTTGCGCCACGTACGCGACCGCCAGCCCGCAGGCCGCCGCCCCGGCCAGGCCGACGCCCAAGGCCAGCTGCCTGCCCTGCGGCACGGCCTGCCCCGGCATCAGGATGCTTTCGCTGTGCTCAAGCACCACGACGGTCACCCCCGCAAGGGTGAGGCATATCCCGAAAACCGCCTGCAACGGCAGAGCTTCGCCCAAGAACAGCCAGCCGATGACAGCGGTAAGACTGGAGCTTAAGGAGAGCATGAGGATGCCCATGGTCGGCCCGATAATCAGGATGGAGCGGTACAGCAGCACGTCTCCCATCGCCAGGCCCAGGAAGCCGGACAGGGAAAGCAGCAAAGCCGCCTTCAGGCTGACGGCGGCCTCCGCGTTGAATATCAGGCACAAGATCCCGCACAGCACGGCCATGTACGGCAGGCGCAGCAAGGCAAGGCTCGTTGCCCCGGTCCTGCGGGCGACGGCGCTGTTGATCTGGCTGGCCACGCCCCATGAAGCTGCCGTGCAGATAGCCGCCAGTTCTCCGGATCCCGCCATGACTCCCCGCTGACCGGCCAAATCGGCCGGATTTACCGTTCACGCCTGCCGCGGCAACGTGCGGGGCGCCTCCCCGGCAGCGGAGCGAACCCGCGCCGCCGGAGCGTATCGCATCCGTCCTATGCCTCCTTGCAACCGTTGTAAAGGGCGGAACCGGCCCGGAGCCTCAGCGCAGATCCAGCATGCCCTTCCTGATATGGTAGTACATGGCCATGGCCCCGCCCTCCGCGTCCCGCTGTTCGATGAACCGCGCGATCATGCGGTGGTTGATCAGCGCGTTTTCGCGCGAACGTTCCTGGCTGCCCGAGTAAACCGAGGTGCGCAGAATATCCTGAATGGCGTTGGTGATGGCGGGAATCATGCGCTCGATGATATCGTTATGCGCCGCCTTGGCGATGGCCGCGTGGAATTTTTGGTCCGCGTGGCTGAAGTCCTTGTTTTGTTCGATGATGGCGGCGGATTCTTTTTCCGTTTCCAGGATGGTCCGGATTTCTTCGTCGGTTGCGCGCTCGCAGGTCAGCCGCACAATGCTCGGCTCCATAATCAGGCGCATTTCAAACCACTGGGCCGCCAGTTTTTTTTGATCTTCAAGATGCGCGACGCCAAAGGGATCGTCCTGGGAATGGGGGTGCGGGGCCACAAAGGTGCCCCGCCCGCGCTCAACGCGCAAAAGGCCCCGGGCGACGAGGGTTTTCACCGCTTCACGGATGCTGGTCCGGCTTACCCCAAGCTCCTGGGCCAGCTCATGCTCGTTGGGCAGCTTCTCGTTGGCCGCATACAGTTTTTCCAGAAGGATCCGGTCGCTGATACGCCTGGCCACGTTCGTGGAGACAGTGACAAATTCCGACATGAATTCTCCTCAAGAGGTGGTCATTCCTCTTTGCAAAAATTGAGCATGTCTTGCTGCTTGCAGTGAAAAATAATGCGATTTCTTATTATTTTTGACACGTTATCACACCTTATCCAAAAAAGAAAAGGCGTTGACATTCTTGGTTTTTTTAGGATATTTCGGCAATAAATGCAATATGATTTTTCCACATCGGACAATATGTAAGACATCATACAACATAGAGGAGGCAATGCATGCGCAGTGACCAAATGAAGGCCGGCATCACCCGTATTCCCCACCGTTCGCTCTTCAAGGCGGCGGGGCTCACGGATGAGGAGCTTCGCCGCCCCATTATCGGCATCGTCAACGCACAGAACGACATTATTCCCGGCCACGTGCACCTGAACAGCATTGTGGATGCGGTTAAAGCCGGGGTCCGCATGGCGGGGGGCACGCCGCTCGCCTTCCCGGCCATCGGCGTGTGCGACGGCATCGCCATGGGGCACGACGGCATGCGCTACTCGCTTATCAGCCGCGAGCACATCGCCGACTCCGTGGAAATCATGGCCATGGCCCATCCGTTTGACGCCCTGGTCTTTGTCCCCAACTGCGACAAGATCGTTCCCGGCATGCTGATGGCCGCCCTCCGGCTGAACATCCCCAGTATTTTCGTGAGCGGCGGCCCCATGATGGCCGGCCTTGCCGACGGGAAAAAAATCACCCTGTCCAACGCGTTCGAGGCCGTGGGCACCGCCGGCATGGGCAAACTCACTCCCGAGCAGGTCATGGACGTTGAAGAAAACGCCTGTCCCGGCTGCGGTTCGTGCGCGGGCATGTTCACGGCGAACTCCATGAACTGCATGACCGAGGTTGTGGGCATGGGCCTGCCCGGCAACGGTTCCATCCCCGCCGTCAGCGCCAGGCGCATCCGCCTTGCCAAGCAGGCGGGCATGCAAATCATGGAACTGCTTGAAAAGAACATCCGGCCCCGCGACATCATTACCCCCGACTCTCTCCATAACGCGCTGACGGCGGACATGGCGCTCGGCTGTTCCTCAAACACCGTCCTGCACCTGCCGGCCATCGCGCACGAAGCGGGCATCAAGATGGACCTCGCGGACATCAACGCCATCAGCAAGGCCACCCCCCATCTGACGAAACTCAGCCCGGCCGGTTCCACCAGCCTCGCGGACCTCGACATCGCGGGCGGCGTCCAGGCGGTGCTGGGGCTTCTCGCCGACTACGGCCTGCTTAAGACGAACTGCATCACCGCCACCGGCAAAACCGTGGGCGAGAACATCAAAAACTGCACGGTCAAGGACCCGGACATCA
This sequence comes from uncultured delta proteobacterium, assembly GCA_900079685.1. Lineage (NCBI taxonomy): Bacteria > Deltaproteobacteria > uncultured delta proteobacterium. The sequence goes on along the minus strand of LT599018.1, from coordinate 2,764,470 downwards.
TCCGCTCGAAGGAAACCGCGTACTCGCCCGACGGCGGCCTCGCCATCCTGTGGGGCAATATCGCTCCGGACGGCGCGGTTGTGAAAAAGGGCGCCGTGCTGCCTGAAATGATGGTCCACAAAGGCCCGGCCAGGGTCTTCGACAGCGAGGAAGACTGCGTTACCGCCCTGCTCGCCGGGAAGATCAAGGCAGGCGACGTCATCGTCATCCGCTACGAAGGCCCCAAGGGCGGCCCCGGCATGCGGGAAATGCTGTCCCCGACCTCCGCGCTCGCCGGCATGGGGCTGGACAACAGCGTGGCCCTCATCACGGACGGCCGCTTCTCCGGCGCCTCCCGCGGCGCCTCCATCGGCCATATTTCGCCGGAAGCGGCCGCCGGCGGCGTCATAGGCCTTATCCAGGAAGGGGATACGGTCAGTATCGACATCCCCAACAATAAATTGGACCTTCTTGTGGACAATGATACTCTCTCCAAACGCCGGGCATCCTGGAAACCGGTCATCAAGCCCGTTCCCGACGGGTACCTCAAACGGTACCGCCGCCTGGTGACGTCCGCCAACACGGGCGCGGTGTTTGCCGATGAATGACGGATGCGGCGCGGCCGGAAGCGGCCGCGCCCGGAGCAACGGCAGCCCTCGCGGGCATTCCAACGGCGGAATGCCCCGGGATTGCCGGGAAACGTTTTTTTCTGTCCCGGCCAGGGGTCCCGCTGGCCGGCAACATCTCACTTGCCAAGGAGTTTTTGACATGAAAGGCTTTACTCGCTTCGCTTCCCTCGCCATGACGGTGACGCTCGCGGCCCTGCTCTTCGCCACCGCCGCCATTGCGGCTCCCAAAGTGATCAAACTCGGCCACACGGTCAACGAACAGGACAGCTTCCAGGTAGCGGCCCTGAAATTCGCGGAGATCGTCAAGGAACGCACCAACGGCGCGTATGCCATTGAGATTTACCCCAACGCCGCCCTTGGCGACGAGCGCACCATGCTGGAAGGCATGCAGATGGGCACCATGGACATGGGCCTTATCACCAGCGGTCCTTTCGTGAACTTTGTGCCGGAATTCGGCGTGCTCGACCTGCCCTTCATCTTCAAAAACAACGCCCACGCCTACGCGGTTCTGGACGGCGAACTCGGCCAGGCCATCCTCGCCAAGCTCGACACCGTCGGCATCAAGGGCCTCGCCTACGCCGAACGCGGCTTCCGCAACCTGACCAACAGCGTGCGCCCGGTGAAAACCGCCGCCGACATCAAGGGCCTCAAGATCCGCGTCATGGAAAACGAAGTGTACACCAATACCTTCAAGGCGCTCGGGGTGAACGCCGTGCCCATGGCCTGGACGGAAACCCTGACCGCGTTGCAGCAGGGCACCATTGAAGGCCAGGAAAACCCCGTGAACGTCATCCACGCCTTCAAGCTGTGGGAATCGCAGAAGTATGTGACCATGACCCGCCACGCCTACGCCGCGGCCATCTTCACCATGAGCGGACGCGTATTCAGCAAGCTCCCCGCCGACGTGCAGAAAATCGTGAAGGACGCCGCTCAGGAAGCCGCCGTGTACGAACGCGCCTGGGTTGCGGACAACGAAGCCCAGCAGATGGCGAACCTCAAGAAAAACGGCATGGAAATCGTGGAAGACCCGGACCTCGACAGCTTCAAGGCCGGCGTGCAAAGCGTTTACGCCAAGTACCCCGCGTTTGCCGAGGCGCTTAAGCAGATCCAGGCCGCAACACCGAAATAAGACCCATTCCAGGGGAGCGGCGCGTACGCGCCGCTCCCTTTTGTCCCGCGCCACGGTTCACCGACCTTTGAGGAGATTTTTATGGCCGTCGTGAAAGCGTTCCACAAACTGAGCGAGCTTCTGGATTACGCTTGTGGAGCGGCGTGCGTCTTTTGTCTGGCCGCCATGGTCGTGATGACCGGCTTACAGATCGCATGCCGTATTTGGTTTACCGCGCTCGCCTGGAGTGAGGAATTGACCCGCTATCTTATGGTCTGGGCCACGTTTCTCGGCGCGAGCTGCGTGTATCGCCGGTCCGGGCATATCAATGTGACGATCGTCCGGGCTCTTTTCCCGGAATCCTGCCAAAAAACGATGCACGTGTGCTGCCACCTGCTGTGCGCCGCGTTTTGCATTGCCGCCGTCATATACGGCATCGATTACATGGGCATGCAGTCCCGTCAGCTTTCCGCGGCGCTGCGCATACCCATGAGCTGGGTCTATCTCGCCATACCCGTCGGGTGCGGCATACTGGCCTTGCACGTGGTGGATCTTCTTTTAAAAATGCTTCCCGAAGGCGGCGGCAATGAAGGGGGCGCGGCATGACCGTTATCCTGTTCGCGGCCTTTCTGGGGCTTCTCGCCCTCGGCGTTCCCATCGCATTTTCCGTGGCCATCGCGGCGACCGTCGTTTTGATCGTCGGCGACGTGCCCCTTATCCTGATCGTGCAGCGCATGTTCGCGGCAACGGATTCGTTCCCGCTGGTCGCGGTGCCCTTTTTCATCCTGGCGGGCGACCTCCTGGCGCGGGGCACCATTTCCAAAAAACTCGTGGAGTTCGCCGAGTCCCTGATGGGCCAGATGCGGGGCGCTCTTTCCGCGGTTTCCGTGGTAGCCGGGATGTTTTTCGCGGCCATATCCGGATCCGGCGCGGCAACGACGGCCGCGGTCGGCGCGACGCTGATACCGGAGCTGAAAAAAAGGAACTATCACCCGGAGTCCGCCGCCGCGCTTATCGCATCGGCCGGGTGTATCGGGGTCGTCATACCGCCGTCCGTGCCCATGGTGCTGTATGCGGTCATCGCGGACCAGAGCGTGACGCGTTTGTTCCAGAACGGGTTTATTCCCGGCTTCATGATGGGCGGCGTCCTTATCGCCATTGCGCTGCGGCAGGCCTACAAGCGAAATTACCCCAAAGGCGCGCCGTTCTCTTTCAAGAACGTGGTGAAAAGCTTCGCGCCGGCCATCTGGGGCATTTTGATGCCCCTCATCATCCTGGGCGGTATTTTTTCCGGCCAGTTTACGCCGTCCGAAGCGGCGGCGGTGGCCGTCATCTACGCTGTCTGGGTTTCCTTTTTGATTTACCGGGACCTTTCGTTCAAGGAACTCGGCACAATCATTTTGGGAAGCGCCAGAACATCCGCCGTCATCATGATCATCATCGCCTGCAGCGGGATCTTCGGCTGGGTGCTCGCCAACTGGAAAATTCCGGAAACCGTCGCCCAGATGGTCCTCAGCTTCTCCAGCGACCGCTATGTCATCCTGTTCCTGATGTCCGTCATCATCCTCATCGCCGGCATTTTCATGGAAACCTCGTCGGCGGTTATTCTGCTCACGCCGGTCTTTCTCCCTCTCGTCAGGCTGATCGGCATCGACCTTGTCCATTTCGGCATCTTGTTCACGGTGGGGATCGCCATCGGCATGGTAACGCCGCCGGTCGCCATCAACCTGTTCGTGGCGTCGAGTATCACGGGAATGCCGATAGAGCGCATCGCAAAAGCGGTCGTTCCCTATCTCCTGGGCCTGATCCTGATGTTCCTGATCTACGTCTATATCCCCGTATTCTTTCCCTGGATAATTTTCTAAGGAGATACCGCGCACGCTAACACCGGGGGGCCCGCCCCCCGGTCCCTCAACCGGCCGGACGGGCAGATGCAGCACGATCTCCTCAATACCATTCTCAAGGGCAGCGGATACGCGCTGCGGCTTTTCTCCCATGAAGAAAAAGAAGCCCTGCGCGGCAGGATATTTTTCAAAACCGTCAGGGGAAAGGATTTCCCGTTCGTCACCTGCGTCATCCGTAACAGGGACGTTGCGCTCAAACCCGTGGAGGTCATCCGCCAGCTTTACGCCGTGAGGCTCATGGAGCACTACGGGTACGCCAAAAGCCGGATCGCGTTCGAGTACCCCGTCGCCTTTGGCCGGGAGAAGAAACAGGCCGACATCGTCATCCGCGACGCCAACGACCCGGCTGCCCCCTATTGCATCATCGAGCTGAAAACGCCGCATCCCAAGGACGGGAAGAACCGGCTCAAATCATACTGCGCCGCGACCGGCGCGCCGATCGGCGTCTGGACGGACGGCGGGCGTATATCCCACTACCACCGCAAGGACCCCGCCTGGTTCGGCCCCGTCACGGACATCCCCAAGGCCGGGCAGACGCTTGCGGATATTGTCAACGAGCGCTTCACCTTGCGCGATCTGTTCCTCAAGGACGCCATAGCCGGGGAGCGGAAAACGCTGAAGGGCATCATCCTGGAAATGGAAGATGAGGTGCTCGCCAATGCGGGCGTTGACGTTTTTGAGGAAGTGTTCAAGCTTATCTTCACAAAACTGTACGACGAGTTTTGCAGCGAAAAAGACAGGGAAACCATAGCGCGGTTCCTGGACCGGTCCCCAGACGCCTTCCCTGGCGGTAAAGAGCGGGGGGATTTTGAAACGATGCAAAAGCGCCTGGAGGCGCTCGACGACACAAACTTCCGCGCCCTGGAGTTCCGCGCCAAAGGGCAGACGGATTCCGGGCTGAAAAAGGATATCCAGGCCCTGTTCGACGCAGCCAAACAGGAGTGGAAGGGCGTTTTCGCGGACGGGGATGCCTTCGCGCTGTCGGACAGCCACCTCGCGGTCTGCGTCGCGAGTTTGCAGGATGTGAAACTGTTCAGCGCGAACCTGCTCGTCATTGACGAGGCCTTTGAGTACCTGGTCAACAAATCCGCCAAGGGCGAAAAAGGCCAGTATTTCACCCCGCGCCACGTCATCGACATGTGCGTCAAGATGCTGGACCCCAAACGCGGGGAATCCATGATCGATACGGCCTCCGGCAGTTGCGGCTTCCCGGTCCACACCGTCTTCGCGCTCGCCGGGGACCTGTTTGCCGTTTCGCCCGACGTTTCACCCGACGTTTCACCCGACGTTTCACCCGACGTTTCACCCGACGTTTCACCCGACGTTTCACCCGACGTTTCACCCTCCGTTTCAAAAAACGAGCAAGACGCCGGCCGGATATTCGGCATCGACTTTGACGAAAAAACCGTCCGCATCGCGCGGACCATGAACCTGATCGCCGGGCACGGCGAAACCAACGTCCTTTTCCTGAACACCCTTGATTACGGCCGCTGGCCCGACAAGACGGAAAAAGATCCCCGCTGGATACGGACCTACGGAACGGCATTCGAGCGGCTGGCAAAACTGCGCAAAACCCCGGGCAGCGACAAGGAGTTTTCCTTTGACCTGCTCATGGCCAACCCGCCCTTTGCCGGGGATATCAAGGAAAGCCGCCTGCTCCATTCCTACGAACTCGGCTTCAAGGCGGGCGGCAAAAAGGCGCAGACGGTCGTAAGCCGCGACATCCTGTTCATCGAGCGCAACATCGACTTCCTCAAACCCGGCGGGCGCATGGCCATTGTTCTGCCCCAGGGACGCTGCAACAACACCACGGATGCATACATACGGGACTATATCGCGGACAAGGCGCGGATTCTGGCCGTCGTGGGGCTGCACGCCAATACGTTCAGGCCGCATACCGGGATCAAGACCAGCGTGCTGTTCTTGCAAAAATGGGATGCAAAACTCTGCCCCAGGCGGGACGACTACCCCATCTTTTTCGCGGTCTCTGAAAACAGCGGGAAAAACGCTTCCGGCGATTACGTCTATGTCAAAAACGGCGCGGGGCAATACGCGCTGGACAAAAACGGCTGCCCCGTCGTGGACCACGATCTGCATAACCACGGCGGCCTGCTGCCGGACGGCATCGCGGAGGCGTTCATCGCCTGGGCCAAACGCGAAAAGCTGTCTTTCTGGCCAGGCGAGAAGCCGTCCTCCCGGACTGGCGAAGACCCGTCTTCACAGGCGAAGGGGTAACCGTGCAATACTCGGTGGTGGCCAGGAGCAGCATCACGGGCTCGGTCTTCGGCGACCGCATCGACGCGGAATTTTACCTGCCGCAATACCTGGAGCGGGACGCCCTGCTCGAAAAAACAGCGCACGCGAAACTGCGCGCGCTTGTCTCCAAAATCGACGTGGGCCACGTGGGGCCCATGACCGCCGAATACGCGCCTTCGGGCGTGTGGCTGATCCAAACGCAGAACGTGCGGGAATTCTTCCTGGACGAGACGAAAAAAATAGCCGTCAACGAGGACTTCCACCGGAGGCGGCTGAAATCGCACGTCATTCACAACGATATTCTGATCGCGCGGAGCGGCTCGTTCGGTTCCGCCGCCGTGTACCTCGGCGATACGGCCGTCAACTGCTCCGACATTATCATCATCCGGGCCATTGAAACGATGGTGGACCCGCTCTATTTGGTCGCGTTCCTGAACAGCGCCTTCGGGCGGGAGCAGTTGTGCCGGTTTGCGAGCGGCGGCCTGCAGGGCCACGTCAACCTGACGATATTGGAAAACCTGAAAATAGCCCTGTTCCCCCTTCTGCAAAACCTTGTGGCGCGGGCCGTGGCGGCCGGGTACCGCGACCTGCAAAAAGCGGCATCGCTGTATGAGGCCGCCCAGGCCGACCTTATGGCGGAACTGGGCGTATCCGGCTGGAACCCGGAACACCGGCTGTCCTTTATCGCGCGCCATGCCGAGGCCCGGCGGGCGGGACGCCTGGACGCCGAATACTTTCAGCCCAAATACAGCCGCCTGATCGGGGCGATCACCCGGTACCCCGGCGGGTGCGCCACGCTCGGCAGCCTTTTTTCCATCCACAAATGCGTGGAAGTCGGCAGCGCGGCATACCGGGAAGAAGGCGTCCCTTTTGTCCGCGTCAGCAACCTGAGCCCGTTCGGCATAACCGAGGAAAAATATATCACGCCGGAATTGTACGAAAAACTGCGCCACCACCAGCCCAGACAAGGGGAAATACTTCTGAGCAAGGACGCGACACCGGGCATCGCCTGTTACCTTTGCGAGCCGCCCCGGACCATGCTGCCTGCCGGCGGCATCCTCCGCCTTGCCGCGAAAAAGGACGTTCCGCGCAATGCTTTGCGCGGGGAAGTCGCGGCGCTCGTCATGAACTCCCCTATCGTGCGGGAGCAGATACAGCGGGATGTCGGGGGGTCGGTCATTCCCCATTGGCGGCCGGACCAGGTTGCGGCAACGCTTCTTCCCGTTCTTGCCGATGCCGCGCAAAACGCCCTCCAAAAAAAGCTCATGGAATCCTCCGCCCTGCGCGAACGGGCCAAAACCCTCCTGGAGAGCGCGAAACGGGCCATCGAAACGGCTGTCACGCGCGGCGAGGCCGACGCCGCGGGCTTCCTCGCGGCGGAACTGCGCCGCCTGTCCGTTTCCGATACAACGCGGGAATAAAGAAACGCAACGAACGGGAGCGGCCGCATGGCCGCTCCGGTACTGACGGCAAACCATGCAAGCCATGGTCTGTAAAGAGCACGCCCATACGGATACGGGCGTGCCGCTCTGCGTAAAATTACGCCTTCATCGTTTTCAACGTCTTGCGGACGGCTTCGGTCATGGCTTTGGTGCCGGTTGTGCCGCCGAACTCATACGGCATGACCGCGCCGGAGGCCAATGTCGCGGCGATGGCTTTTTCCACCAACTCCGCCGCCCTGGCGGCTTCGGGGCAGGCATGCTCGTCCGCGAGCCAGTCGAGCATAAGCGCGCCGGAAAGGAAGGTCGCCAGCGGGTTGGCCCTGTCCCGGCCCATAAGGTCCGGCGCGCTGCCGTGGCAGGGCTGGAACACGGCATGCGTATCGCCGATGTCGGCGGAGGGCGCCATGCCGAGGCCCCCCATCAGCGCGGCGCCGAGGTCGGAAAGGATGTCCCCGAACTGGTTTTCCATGACCATGACGTCGTAATCCCACGGGCGCTTGACCATGTTCATGGCCATCGCGTCCACGTAGCAGTAATCCACGGCAACGTCGGCGTACTCCTTGCTCTTTTCCGTGAAAATATCGCGGTAGAATTTGAAGGAGCGGAACACGTTGGCCTTGTCCACGCAGGTGACCGTGTTCTTGCCGCCCCGCGCCTTGCGCCGCCGGGCCAGCTTGAAGCTGAAATCGAAAACGCGCTCGCAACCCTTGCGGGTCATTTGCAGGACTTCCCGGGCCACGCCGTTCTCGATGGTGCCCTGGGTCCGGAAGGTGAAGAGCCCCTCCGTGGACTCGCGGACCAGCACGAAGTCGATTTCCGGGTACCTGGCGGCAGCCAGCACCGGCGGGATGCCGGGGTACACCTTGACCGGCCGTACCCCGGCGTAAAGATCGAGCCGCTCGCGCAGGTCCAGCTGCGGGGCGATTTCTCTTCCGTCCGGGTAACGGACGTCCGGCAGGCCCATGGCGCCCAGTAAAATGGCGTCCGCGCTTTTGGCGCGCTCAAAATGCGCTTCCGGGAAGCCGTCGCCGGTTTTCTGGTAATAGGCGGCGCCCGCCTCGATATCGTCTCTTTCAAGGGTGAACCCGCCCGTGATGGCGGCAGCGTCCCGCAAGAGGTCAAAACACGGAGGAACGATCTCCGCCCCGATGCCGTCGCCCGGCATAAGCGCGATGGTGAATGTTTTCATGAAACACCCCTGCACATATGTTATTTTTTGAACCGGGACAGCATGTCCTGAAAAGGTTTATACCCCGCTTCCCCGTCGCTTTGGCGGTCACTCCGGCGCGCGTCCCGTTTGGCATCGGGCCTGGCGCCCGGCTCGATGCCGGACCGGCGTTGCGGCTGCTTCCCGCGCCCGTCCTGCCCGCCGCGTTCCGCCCCCCGCGCCTGGCCCGCTTCCGGGTTGGTCTTGAGGGACAAGGCAATGCGTTTGCGCGCCGCGTCCACCTCCAGCACGGTCACGGTCACCTTCTGCTGGACCTTGAGGACCGTGTGCGGGTCGCTCACGAAATGATCCGCCATCTGGCTGACGTGGACCAGCCCGTCCTGGTGCACGCCGATATCCACGAACGCCCCGAAATTCGTGACGTTGGTCACGATGCCCGGCAGCCGCATGCCGACTTCAAGATCGCCGAGGCTCGCGACGCCCTCGGCAAAGGCAAAGGCCTCAAAGGCTTCGCGCGGGTCGCGGCCCGGTTTTTCCAATTCGGCCAGGATGTCTTTAAGGGTGGGCAGGCCCACGGTCCCGCTCACGTATTTGTCGAGCGGTATCTGCCGCCGTCTGGCCGGGTCCGCCAAAAGGTCGGCGACCTTGCAGCCCAGGTCCTTGGCCATGGATTCGACGATGCCGTACGATTCCGGGTGCACGGCGGAACCGTCCAGGGGATTAGCCCCGCCACGGATGCGCAAAAACCCGGCCGCCTGTTCGAACGCCTTGGGCCCGAGACGCGGCACCTTTTGCAGGTCTTTCCGCTTCGCGAACGGCCCGTTGGCCTCGCGGTACGCGACAACAGCCTTCGCCAGCGCCGGGCCGAGGCCGGAAACATGGGTGAGCAGTTCCGCGCTGGCCGTGTTCAGCTCCACGCCGACCGCGTTCACGCAGCTTTCCACCACGTCCGTCAGGCTTTTTTTCAAGGCGGTCTGGTCCACGTCGTGCTGGTACTGGCCCACGCCGATGGCCTTGGGATCGATTTTGACCAGTTCCGCGAGCGGGTCCATCAACCGTCTGCCGATGGACACGGCGCCGCGCACCGTGAGGTCGAGATCCGGGAACTCCCGCCGCGCCACCTCGGAGGCGGAATACACGCTGGCCCCGCTCTCGCTGACGGAAATGACGGGGATGGGCAGATGGAGCGAACGCACGAGGCTTTCCGTCTCCCTCCCGGCCGTGCCGTTGCCGACGGCAATGGCCTCGGCCTTATACGCTTCCGCCAGTTTGCGGATTTTGTCCCCGGCGCTCTTCTGCTGCTCCGGGCTCATGACATGGATAAGATCGTGGTGCAAAAGGGTGCCTTGCGCGTCCAGGCACACGACCTTGCACCCGGTGCGAAAGCCCGGGTCAATGGCGAGCACGCGCTTTTGGCCGAGCGGCGAAGCCAGGAGGAGCTGGCGGAGGTTCCGCGCGAACACGGCGATGGCTTCGTTTTCCGCCGCCGCGCGCAACGCGCCGCGCAGCTCCGTCTCCAGGGACGGCGCGAGCAGGCGTTTGTAGCCGTCCTCCACGGCCTCGCGGACCTGCTGCCCCGCCGGGGAGCCGTTTTTCACGAACAGGCCCCGCAAGAGATCAAGGGCGGGTTCGGCTTCCGGCAGGAGGCGCAGGGTCAAAAAACCCTCGGCCTCGCCGCGCAGCATGGCGAGAAGGCGGTGCCCGGCGGCTTTGGATGCCGGCTCAGTCCATTCGAAGTAATCGCGGAACTTCGCGCCCTCCTCTTCCTTGCCCTTGGCCACGGCGGACGCGATAACGGCCTTGCGGCTGAAAAATTCGCGCATGGCGGACCGGGCTGCCGCGTCTTCGCTGACCGTCTCGGCGATGATATCCCGCGCCCCGGCCAGGGCTTCTTCCGTGTTCGCCACGCCCTTTTCCGCATCCACGAACGGTTTGGCAGCGTCTTCGGGCACGAAGCCCGGCTGCTGTTCCATGAGCGATTGGGCCAGCGGCTCCAGGCCCTTTTCACGGGCCATGGTCGCGCGGGTTCTGCGCTTGGGCCGGTACGGCAGGTATATGTCTTCCAGGACCGTCAGGCTGCCCGCGCCCTCGACCGCCCCGCGCAACGCGTCGGTAAGCAGTTCCCGCTCTTCCAGGGATTTCAGAATGGCCTGCCGCCGCGAATCCAGCTCGCGCAATTGCTCGAGCCTGTCCCGCACGGCGCTGACCGCGACCTCGTCCAGGGAGCCGTGCGCTTCCTTGCGGTAGCGGGCGATAAAGGGAATGGTCGCGCCTTCGTCCAGAAGGCCGGACACGGCCCTGACCTGGCCGGGCGCAATGCCGAGTTCCTTGGCGATCGTTGCAAAAACCTGCACGTGGTGGCCCTCTTGTGTGTAAAAGTACGGAGCCTCCCGTCCGGCGGGCGCTCGCAAAATACCGCCGCGTGCGTCGCGGCGTCGCCGGTACGATACGCGCAGACACATGCGGCCACAAGCGGAACCTCTCCCCATTCCGGCGCCATAGAGTTTTTATCGTGCCGGAATACCCGCCGCGCGGGTATCCGCGGCCATCCCGCCTGCATCCCGAAGAGCGCGGAGCGGACGAAATATATTTGCAGTGCCGCGCCCCGCGAGGTACACGAAAAGCATGGCAAAGATCTGCCCGACCAAGGAGGTGCCCCATGGTACGCCACATTGTCATGCTGAACTACAAGGAAGGCCTGTCCCCGGCGGCAAACCGGAAAAACGCCGAGCAGGTGAAGCGCCTTCTTGAAGACCTGCGCAAGACCATTCCCGGAATCCTGGAGTTTACCGTCGTCATCGACCCCCTGCCCACGAGCGACAAGGACCTCGCCCTCAACGCGCTGTTCGAGAGCGACGAAGCCTTCGCGGCCTACCAGGTTCACCCCGATCTGCTCCGCCTGGCCTCTTTCGCGGCCTCGGTCATGCAGGACAAGGTCAGCATAGATTACCGTGAGTAAGACGCAACAAATCATCCGCCCCGTTCCCGCCACGATCGGCGTGCTCTTCCGTGAAGGCCGCGTGCTGCTCGTGCGGCGGAAAAACCCGCCGGATGCCGGAAAATGGGGGTTTCCCGGCGGCAAGATCGAATGGGGCGAAACCATCGAGCGGGCGGCGGAGCGGGAAATATTGGAGGAAACCGGCGTGACCGCCGCGGCGAAGCGCGTGTTCACCGCCGTGGACTGCTACGACACGCGGGACGGCGCGCTGCACCGGCACTTCATCCTGGTCGCCGTGCTCTGCGACTGGGTCGCGGGCGAACCGGCAGGGGCCGACGACGCGCTGGAAGCGCGCTGGTTCAGCCGGAGCGAATACGAGCGGGCGGACCTCGCCATGAGCCTCGACGTGCTGGAGGTCATCCGGATGGGCGAGGCGCTGCGGGCGGAACGCGGCGCGGCCGCGCCGTTCTGAGGCCGTTTTCGCGCCGGGGGAGGCACGGGAAAATACCGCGCGGAGCTTTCAACACATACGGCGCTCCCGCCATGCGGCATATCCATGGCGGGAGCGTCCGGTTGCGCGGCGGCGGCGTTCACCGCCGGGCGGTGTCCGTCACCTCCACGGCGCGCCAGCTGGAGTCCGGGTCGAAAACAGCGATTTTCGCAGCCTCCGCCGTTGTGTCCCGGCCCAGGTTCTTTTCATAGACCACGCCCTCCTGGTTGACCATAAAGGTCATCACCCCGGAAACCCCGTATGTCTCGGGATACGCCAGCAGCGCGAAGCCGTTGACCATCTCGCCGTTTTCCCTGTAGTCGCGGGCGCCTCCCGCCGCATGCCCGCCCTGTCCGGTCAGCACCCGGTAGCGGTAGCCGTAGTAGGGGGTTTTCTCTCCCGTCCGTTCTTCCCGGCTCGGCGCGGCGTAGCCGCCGCTTTCGGCCGCGGCGACCAGCGCGCCCATCGGGCTGCGCTCATCCTCCGCCGTTGCGTCCCAATACAGACCGTCACGCTTGCCCGGCCTGCTGGCAAGCGCGGCGGCGAAATGCCGCACAGGGGTCTTGTCGGGGTTCAGCCGCCAGTATTCCCATTGGGCGTCGGCATAGGCCAGGCACACCTGAATCGCCGCAAGCTCGTTGTGCCCGATACGGCGGTCGAGCAGAGCCTCTGCCCCGGCCTTGTTGTCAAAGCGCCAGCGCCCGCTCGCGCTCTCCCGGACCAGCGGTATGGGGAACCGCCAGCCGTTCGCGCCCACGTCCAGAAAATAGCGGTCCGCCCGCCCTTCGGCGGGAACAAGGCTGTTGCGTTCGGCATAGGCGGCCGCGAACGCCGCGCGGTCGGCGGCATCCTCGACCGCGTCTCCCGATTCTATGAGGGAACCGGCGTCCGGCCCGAGGATTGCCCGCAACCCGGCGGCGTCGTTTTTCCGCGCCGCCGAAGCCAGATCCGCGACAGCGGCTTCGCGCGTATCGTACGTGCGCTCGCCGGCGGCCCGGGCCTGCGGCGCCGCCAGCATGCACGCCGCGAGCAAAAGAATTCCACCGATATTTCCATATGTTCTGTTCATGCGACCTCCTTGTCAGCGATGCAGCCGTCCACGCAGGCCCCCGCCACCGGCCGGGGGATGAAATCCGCCCCCGTCGGGATGCGCGCGCATTATCTGCCTGCTCTGGGTGCCGCGCTGCCATTCGCCCCGCGAACCGGCCCCATGGTTCTGCAGCCCCTGAAATACGCTGCCCCTTTGCGTCGTGCGCTCAATTTGGCGGCGTTCCGGCGCGTTCTGCCGCAATTGGCCGGGGGAATGCTCCCCGCCGCCGGGGCGGGATATATGCCCGCCGGACGGCAGCTTCCCGGGCGACTGCCTGCCGATGGCGGCGTCACTCCGGCCCCGGAAGGCCTCCCGCGCGTTGATCCGCTGCTGCGCGGGCGACGGGCCGCTTTGGCCGGGGCGGCGGAACTGCTCGGCCACCTTGGCGTTGGTGTAGGGCACGTTTCCCCTGTGGTCGGGGTTATGGCTCCAGACATCCCCGCCGGGACGCGGTCCCTGCCCAGCCGGAGGCCGGGGGCCGGGGCCGCCGGAAGGCCGTGGCGGCGGGGGCGGGGGAGGCCCGCCCGTGAAATGCGTGTAGTTGTTGACGTTGATGTCCACATGCCCGCCGTGCCAGTCCGGATACCCCCACATGGAATATCCCACAGCCACGCCCACGCCGAAGGAAAGCAGGGCGGTTCCCGCGACGTACCCCGGCGGGTACCAGGCATACGGCGGATTTGCCGGGTACGGCCAGGCGCCGTAGACGACCGTGGGGTTGTAGGTAGGCACGTAGATCACGTCGGGCTGGGCGGGCTGAATGACGATGACCTTGGAAGAAGAGCCGGAAGCGGCTTGCGTCGTGACCGTCTGCTGCGCGTTGGACGTGAGGTTGCCCTGGGCCTCGGCCTTGGCGCGGAGGCGCTGTACGGCATCCATGACGTCCTTGGGCTGGGCCAGGAACGCGTTGCCGAGCTGCTCCATCCAGTCCAGTTTGTCGTTCATCATCCGCAGGACCTGCGGGAATTTGACCAGCGATTTGACGCTCGGGTCCCACGGCTGTTTCTGGACGGCGGCGTCCAGGGCGTCTCCCTGCAGTTTGGCGTTATCCTCGGCCCAGCGCGCGGCGGACACGACTTCCAGGGGATACGTCGCCGCCATGAGAACCTGGGATACGAGCGCATCGGGATACAAGGCCACCGGGGCGGCCAGCTGTTCGAGCTGCGCCGCGCTCAATTGGCTGCCGGCGGCCTGGTCCGCCGCGCCCGACTCTCCCGGCGGGAGCAGCAGCAGCGCCAGCAGGGCCGCCGCAAAAATATGGCGTGAAAAACGTTCCATGATCCCTCCTTTTTCTTCCGCAGCGCGCCCGGCAATCCGGAATCCGGTTTTCCGGGCAGCTCACAGCATACCGCCGCAGGAGGGAACGTCAATTATGGTTTTAGCAATCTCCCGGCATCCCGGTGCTTTTCCCGGTGCGCTCCGGGCGTTGGGCGGCGGTAATAACGAACGGGGCGATTTCCCTTTCCGCCGCGCGGCGGTATTTTCCGGGCAGTGGTTCAGTTTGCGCGCCCGGTTACCGAAGGGCAAGGAAGACGAGTTCCGTGCGGAGCGAAGTGTATCAAGACATACATGAGCTTCGCGCGGGACGAGTCTGACGCAGTATCACGCCAAAATGAGCCACTGCCCTTTTCCGGAACCTATCGACAGTAAACGCCGGGAGATATATACACGGGAGCAACTTGCAACGCTGTGTCTTCTTTCAGAGGCGTACGTGAACAACCCGTTTGTAAAACTGCATATCTCCATCCTGCTCGCGGGGTTCACGGGAATCCTGGGCAAATGCATCGCGCTGCCCGCCGGTCCCCTGGTGTGGTACAGGTTGCTGTTTACCGCCTCACTGTTCGGCGGCTATCTCTGGCTTATGGGAAAACTTCCCCGCATCCCTCTGCGGGAGGCCGGAAAAATCGCGGCCGTGGGCACGCTGGTCACGCTGCACTGGATTTTCTTTTACGGGAGCATCAAGTACGCCAACGTTTCCATAGCCGTCGTCTGCTTCGCGCTGACCGGGTTTTTCGCGGCCATCTTCGAGCCTTTGGCCGCGAAAAAGTCCGTCTCGCTCCGGGAGCTGTGCTACAGCCTGATCACGGTCTGCGGCGTCGCGCTGATCTTCCATTTCGACACCCGGTACAGGACCGGGATCATCCTGGGCGTGCTGTCCGCCGCGTTCGCCGGTCTGTTTACCGTGGGCATCCGGCGGGTCGGGGCAACGAACGCCGCGTCCAACATGTTCCTCTTCCAGATCCTCGGCGGCTTTTTGCTGCTCACCCTGCTCGCCCCGGCGTACCTGGCGGTTTTTCCGGAAACCGCGCTCATCCCGTCGGGCATGGATCTGATCTATCTTTTCGCGCTCTCCTCGGTCTGCACCATCGGCATGTTTCTGCTGCAGATTCAGGCGCTGCGGCATATTTCCGCGTTTACCGTCAGCTTGAGCTATAACCTGGAGCCCGTCTACAGCATCGTGCTGGCGATGATCCTCTTCGGCGAGGCAAAGGAGCTGGGCCTGTCCTTCGCCGCGGGGCTGGCCTGCATCGTGCTTTCCGTCAGCCTGCAAAGCCTGTATGTTATACGGCAGGTGCGGCTGTCAGGCTCCTAGGAGCTGTTTTTACATACAGAACAAAAGGAATAGGGGATGGGCAAAATAACAGTTCTGGGAGGCGATCTTCCGCCGGGCACGGAATTTTACAACAACCCCGGCTCCATCGGCGGGTTTGCGGTTGCCGGGCTGGCCCTGGCGGACCCCGAGGCCGTCAGGAAACTCGGGGCCGTCAAACGCGGCTTTTTCCCGAAAATCTATTTCATCGCCACCCTCGACGACGGGCGGCGCGCCCTGGCCGCGACGAACCCGGCCACCTTCCGCCGCCTGGAACGCGATATCGCCGACGGGCCGGTCCCCGCCGAAACAGTTGCGGACCGCAAAAAGGAGAACACCCGGGCGGGCGTTATTTTCATCGTCGTCTACATCGGTTCTTTTCTCGTCCTTGAACGCTCTCTGCCGGGATATCTTCCGTACATGGCCGCGTTCGCGGCGGCGATAGCCGCGGGCGTGGCCGCGAAAGTCTTTTTTCCGGGATCAAAGCGATAACGGTTGCGCTGCGGGGCCATTCTCCTCTATCGTGGAACGGTCACACTGTCGTTGCTCCGGGCCGGTTCGCGCTTTGGGAAACGGCCCGCCCGGAAATGATGGAAACCGCTCAACAAACCCTTAGCACAGGCGGAAAACCATATGCCTTTCCCGAACAACTCCAAACTGATGCTGCACAGAACCCCCAAAAAGGACGTCGAGGCCGGCCGTGTTCCGGTTATCGTCAAGGGCGAGGGGCTGTATGTGGAAGACAGCGACGGCAACCGGTATCTGGAGATGGATTCCGGGCTGACGCGGCCCGTGTCCCTCGGTTACGGCAACAAGGAAGTAGCCCAGGCGGTGTACGACCAGATTCTGCGGCTGTCCTATTTCACGCCCTGCGGCTGGGCCAACGAGCCAGCCATGGAGCTGGCCGAGAAAATCGCCGCCCTGGCCCCCGGCGACATCAACCACGTCACCTTTGAGTGCTCCGGCTCCGAAGCCGTGGAATCGGCCATGAAACTGGCCAAGCTCTACCATTTTTACAAAGGCAACAAGCAGCGGTTCAAAGCGGTTTCCCGCGTGGGCGCGTACCACGGCGCCAACGGGCTGGGGCTGCGCGCCATGGGCCTGGTGCTGCCCATGCGCCTCATGTTCGAGCCTTCCGCGCCGGGCGGCATCTTCGTCCATTCGCCCTACTGTTACCGCTGTCCGTACAAGATGACCTACCCCAACTGCGACATGTTCTGCGTCACCATGACGGAGGAAGCCATCCTCCGCGAGGACCCGGATCTGATTGCCGCCTTCATCGGCGAGACGATCCAGCAGGGCTTCGGCAGCTACAGCCCGGTAAAGGAATACTGGCCCCTCATCCGCGAAATGTGCGACAAGCACGATATCGTCCTGATTATGGACGAGGTTATCTGCGGTTTCGGCCGCACCGGGAAAATGTTCGGGATCGAGCACTTCGGCGTGGTCCCGGACATCATGACCATGGCCAAGTGCCTGAGCAGCGGGTACGTGCCGCTCGGGGCCGTGGGCGTTACGGACAAGATCAATGACGGCATTGAAAACTTCATGCACCTGCATACGTACGGCAACCACCCGGTGGGCTGCGCGGCGAGCCTCGCCACCATCGCTATCCTGGAGCGGGACAATCTGGTAGAGCGCGCCGCCGACATGGGCGCGTATCTGCTCCAGGCCCTGCGGGACCGCCTCGGGAACTTCCCGTCCGCCGGGGAAATTCGCGGCCAGGGCCTGTGGGTTTCCGTGGACTTCACCACGGACAAAAAGACCCGCCCCCTGTTCCCGGCGGAAAACCTGAACAGCCTGGTAGCCAGGGCGCTCCGGCGGGGCGTTATCATCAAAGGCGTGGGCAGCGCGGTGGAACTCGCCCCCTCCTTCGTCATCACCACAGAGCAGATAGACGAATTCGTGACCGTCTTCGCCCAATGCATCGAGGACGAGGAAAAGGCCATGGGCCTGCGGAAATAACCCCTCCCCTCCGTCAGTAAACGGCATGCGCGCGGCAGGAACGTCCCCTCTCGTTCCCGCCGCGCGTTTGCCGTTATATCTCCCGTGAAAACGGGCGCATGCGCCACACGGAACGAGCAAAAAATAATTGCCAAATTATTTCAGTAAGTTTTGCGAAAAAACACAATTATTCATGTGACATGAATGTTGCAATGTGGTATTGGACGCGATCGCAAAAGGAGAGGTGTGAATGCCCCAGCTGAGTAACAGAGTCCACACGTTTACCGACTCCGTCATCCGGAGAATGACCCGTATCGCCAACGTCCATGGCGCCATCAACCTTTCGCAGGGTTTCCCGGATTTTGATCCGCCCAAAGCGATGATGGACGCTCTCGCCAAGATAGCCTACGCCGGTCCCCACCAGTATTCCATGACCTACGGCGCGCCGAAGTTCCGGCAGGCTCTGGCAAAAAAGCATGAAATGTTCGCCGGGTACAGTGTTGATCCGGAAACGGAAGTCGTGGTCACCTGTGGCGGCACCGAAGCCATGATGAGCGCCATGATGGCCGTCTGCAACCCCGGCGACAAGGTCATCGTGTTCTCGCCCTTTTACGAGAACTACGGCGCGGACACCATCCTTTCCGGCGCGGAACCCATCTTCGTGCCCCTTGACCCGCCGGACTTCAACTATGACCCCGCCGTGCTGGAAAACGCGTTCAAGCAGGGCGTCAAGGCCATTATCGTCTGCAACCCCTCGAACCCGTGCGGCAAGGTCTTCACCGAAGCGGAACTGCGCTTTATCGGCGAGCTGGCCGTCAAGCACGATGCCTTCATCATCACGGACGAGGTTTACGAGCACATCGTGTTCGAACCGTACAAGCACGTGCACGCCGCCGCTCTGCCCGGCCTCAAGAACCACGTGTTGTGCTGTTCCTCGCTCTCCAAGACCTACTCCATCACCGGCTGGCGGATCGGCTACCTGATCGGCCCGGCCGAGGTTATCGAGTGCGCCAAAAAAGTGCACGATTTTCTGACCGTCGGCGCGCCGCACCCCTTGCAGGAAGCCGCTATCGTCGGGCTGGAGCTGCCGAAATCCTATTACGAGGACTTGCAGGCGCTCTACACCCGCAAGCGGGAAAAACTCATCCGCGGCCTGGACGACCTCGGCCTCACGCACACCGTGCCGCAGGGCACCTATTTCGTGATGGTCGACATCAGCCGGTTCCTGGCAATGGAGCAGTTCCACGGCTGGAGCGACAACCAGTTCTCCGAATGGATGATAAAAACCGTCGGGGTGGCCCCGGTTCCGGGTTCCAGCTTTTTCCGCGAGCCGGTCAACCACTTGGTCCGCCTGCACTTCGCCCGCTCGGAGCAAACGCTGGACGACGCGCTCTCCCGGCTGGCCCGGATGGAAAAGGAAGCGCAAAAGGCCGCGATTCCCGCGCGCTGATACCGCGCCAAGCAATGTTTACGGCAGCGGCCTTGTCCACGCGGGCAAGGCCGCTGTTTTCGCGCCGAGGGAAAACCCGCGCCGCAAACGGTGTTCGAAAGCCGGAAAAGTGTTACCCGGCATAACAAAACGCTTGCCAACAACAATGAGTCCCTTTATATTAAATATGTATACAAATACAGCATGGAGAGATTCAATAATCCCTGTATAATAAGAAATGATTACGATACTGTCTGCCAGCGTTACACCATTGCCGCCGCGAGCGCTTGCGGGAAGACGGCGATGCGGGACAGCTACCGGGAATCGGCCCTGTTTACGCAACCACCCTTTATGTTAGGAGAGTTTTGAATGAAAAGGATTCTGCTCTGCGCCCTTGCCGCCCTGCTTACGCTAACCTTTGCCGCCACCGCCTTTGCAGCCACCAAGCTCAAATTCAGCCACGCTTCCCCCCGGACCAGCACCTGGCACGGCGGCGCGGAGAAATTCGCCGAGATCATCAAGGAAAAAACCAACGGCAAGTTCGAGATCGCCATCTATCCCAGCGACGAGCTCTCCGGCGGCAACCAGGTTGCCGGTATCGAACTGGTGCAGACCGGGGTTACCGACATCCACCTGCACGACGCGCTGGTGTGGTCCGCCATCGCCAAGGAAGCCATTGTGCCCTGTTTCCCCTGGCTGCTCCCCACTTACGCGGACGTTGACAAATACATGCAGGGCCCCGGCGGCGCCGCGCTGAAGCAGTCCCTCAACAAGGCCGGCGTCGTGGCCCTTGCCATCGGCGAAAACGGCTACCGCCAGGTTGTGAACAACCGCAACCCCATCAGGAAGCCCGAAGACATGAAGGGCCTGAAAATGCGCGTGCCCGGCAGCAGCGTGCACGTGACCCTGCTGAAGTACATCGGCGCCGACCCCCTGACCATGAACCAGTCCGAAGTGTACACCTCGCTCCAGCAGGGCACCATTGACGCCTGCGAAAACACCCTGGACCTTCTGGTCACCCAGAACACCCTGGAAGTGACCAAGTTCATCTCCTTCTGGAACTATTCCTACGACCCGCTGTTCCTCGTCGTGAGCCAGGAACTCTGGGGTTCGCTGAGCGCGGATGAACAGAAGATCTTCCAGGCCGCCGCGGATGAAGCCATGGCCTACCAGATCAAAATCACCCGCGAGAAGGAAGCCCTGCTGCGCAAGCGCATGCCCGAGTTCAAGGTTGCAGTTGTCGAGTCCCTGACGCCCGACGAAGTTGCCGCCTTCAAAAAGGCCGTTGCGAAAATTTACGACGACAACGAAAAGCAGTTCGGCGCCCTGTTCAAAGAATTCGGTTATTCCGCCAAGTAAGTCACCGGGGGGGGCGGCTGTTTTGGGCCGCCCCCTTTCATTTGCCTCTAGAGCATTTCAAGTGTGAAATGCTCGCAAGGATTTGTCCTCAAATCCTTGCCGCCAAATAGGCGTAGGCGGTTTCAGCCGTAGGCGAGTCTGCGAGCCGTACGGATGAAGACAGCACCGCTAAGCGACTATTTGAAGCGTAAACTGCTCTAATGTCACTCCGGTTCGCGTGACGGGCAGCGTCCCACGGGGCGTTCTGCCGCCTTCCCGGCAAAAGGAGAAAGGGAATGAGTAAAGCGTGGAAGCTGCTCAATGTATTTGAGGAATCGGTGATGGTCATCGGCATGGGCATCATGGTGATGTTCAACTTCCTGAACATCATCTGCCGCTACCTCATGCCGCAGACGCCGTTTTCCTACACCGAGGAGTTGATCGTCCTGGTTTTCGTGTGGGTCAGCATGTTTGGTATTTCCTACGGCTACCGCCGCGGTTCGCACACCTGCCTGACCATCTTTTCGGACATGGTTCACGGGAAAGGCCAGTACGTTGTGATCGTATTCGCCACGGTGGCTTCGGCCCTGCTGATGCTTCTCCTCGCCAAGACCGGCTACGGCATGGTGCAGAACCAGATCCGGTTCAACCAGATCCTCCCCGGCATGCAGATCCCGGTCGCCATCATGGGCACGGCCGTCCCCCTCGGCGCGGCGGTTACCCTTGTCAGCATTCTGCGCTCGGGCTTTCTTGAAATGCTGGCCTTGCGCGAGCTCATCAAATTGCAGTCGCATGATGCCGCCGCGAAACGCGGGGAGGGCTCGGCATGATCGGCATCATCCTTATCGGAACCTTTTTCGGCCTTCTTTTCTGCCGGGTTCCCGTGGCGGCCTCCATGGGGCTGGCCGCCATCGCGGGCATGCTGCACATGGGGTTCAAAATTTCCGTCTTCCCCACGGCCTTTTACGCGGCCATCGGCAAGTACACGCTGCTCGCCATCCCCTTCTTCATCCTGGCCGGGGTCATCATGGACTACGCCGGCATCTCCAAGCGCCTCATCAATTTCGCCAATGCCTGCGTGGGGCACCGGCGGGGCGGCCTTGCGGTCGTGACGGTTATCGTGGCCTGTTTCTTCGCGGCCATTTCCGGCTCCGGCCCGGCCACGGTGGCGGCCATCGGCGGCGTGCTCATTCCCGCCATGGCGGACAAGGGCTACAATAAAAATTTCGCCACCGCCCTGGTGGCTTCCTCCGGCGGCATCGGCATGATTATCCCGCCCAGCATCCCGTTCATCATCTTCGCCATGCTGGCGGAGGTCTCTGTCGGCACCATGTTCATCGCCGGGATCATCCCGGGCATCCTGTTCGGCGTGTTCTTCGCCGTAACGGCCGTTCTTTACTTGCGCAACGACAAGAACGTCATCATCCAGGAAAAGCAGCCCCTGTCCATGCGCATGAAGGCGTTCCGGGAAGCGCTCTGGGCCATAGCGATGCCGGTCATCATCCTGGGCGGCATCTACGGCGGCGTGTTCACGCCCACGGAAGCCGCGGGCGTGGCCGTTGTTTACGGCCTGTTCGTCGGCGTGTTCGTGTACAAGGAGATCGACTGGAAAACCCTCTGGAAAATCTGCATCGACGCCGCTGTCTCCTCGGCCATCATCACCTTCATCATGGGGTGCGCCGGGGCGTTCACCTGGATTCTGACCACGTCCGGCGTCACGGGCCAGCTGACCAAGGCCCTGCTTTCCGTGACCACGGACCCGTGGGCCATGCTGTTCATCATCACCCTCATCTTTCTCATCGCGGGCTGCTTCGTGGATTCGGCTTCCGGCTTTTTCCTGCTCCTGCCGATCCTGCTGCCCATCGTCAAGCAGATGGACTATTCCCTGATCGCCTTCGGCGTGATCGCCACGGCCAACTTCGCCATCGGCCAGGTTACGCCGCCCGTCGGCTCCAACCTTTTCGTGGCCTGCAACATCGCCAACGTCTCGATGAAGGACCTGGTCGCCAAGGTCTGGCCCTTCATCATCGCGGGACTGCTCTGCCTGTTGCTTATCACGTATGTTCCCATCATCATCACGTTCCTCCCGGCCTTGCTGGGGATGAAGATCTAACCACGGCGCGCCGTGAAACAGTGGAGACGGAAACGTGATCGCGAATGAAACGCAAGAGATCCGCGCCCGCCAGCAGGCCGTCCGGAAAGCGATGGCGGCGGAAGGCATCGACGTCCTCATAACCGGCGCGTCCTCGCAGCTGGAATTCAGGGGCATTCTGCGCTACCTGGCCGGGTATTACCTGCCGGTGTTCGAGGAGTATCTCGTGATCCCGCTGGACGGGCCGGTGACCTTTTTCGCCCACGACCCGAGCGGCGCGGATTATGCCGCCAACTCCGGGGCCGTGGACGGGATCCGCATCATCCCGGGCAACGAATACAACCCGGACCCCGGCAAGTGCGTGGCCGAGTTCGTGAAATCCTTCGCGCCCAAAACCATCGCGGCGGCGGGCCAGCCCGGCATTTCGGAAAACTTCTTCCGGTCCCTTGCCCGCCACCTCGGCGGCGCGCCGCTTGGCGATTTCACGGACGCGCTGAACGCCCTCAAAATGGTCAAGAGCCCCTCGGAAATCGCCCTGACCGAAGCCGCCGTCACACTGAACGACGACGTGCTGCGCTATTACATGCAGTTCGTGAAGGCCGGCGGCCGCGAAATGGACGCCATTATCGAATCCACCGCCTACACCCTGAAAAACGGCGGGGAAGACCTCTACTGGATGGCCTCGTCCGGCAAGGTCCCGCATCTCGCCTACATGGCCGAGGCCCGGCGCAAACAGCATGTATGGCAGAGCGGCGACTACCACTATGCCGTCCTGGAGCATTCGGCCACCGGCGGACATTGGGGCGAAATCATGCAGCTGATCTCCTTCGGCGAGCCCAAGGCGGAATACCGCAAGGCTTTTGACGCGGTCATCGAAGCCATACGGGCCGCCGCCGCCGCGATCAAGCCCGGCAACACCGTGGGCATGGCCGCGGCCGCATCCGACGCGGTCCTGGTCGAGCGCGGCTATATGAAGCCCCGGCCAGCCGGAGCCCCGGCAGGGGCCATCGGGCACAGCCAGGGTGTGGACGTCTGGGAATTCCCGCGCATCACGGCGGATGACCCCACGGTCATTGTGCCCCACATGCGGTTCAACCTGCACCCGGCGGCCGTGTTGCCCGACGGCGCGAAGATCACATACTGCGATTGCTGGATATCGACGGAAACGGGCGCGCGAAGGCTGACGTCGTTGCCGTATGAGCTTATCGTCGTGTAAAAGGGACTGCGCCCCCCTCGGTTTGTACGGAAGGCCCGCTGGTTTGCAGCGGGCCTTTTTGCGTGAAAAAACGGCCGGAAAGGGCAACCCCTCTCCGGCCGTCGGGAGTCTTTCTTCTCTCGCTAAGCCTTCGCCAATTCCATCACCGCCCGGTAGAGCACCTCGGCCCCGGCCGCGGCCTGGTCCTTGGTGATGCTTTCTTTCGGGTTGTGGCTGAGGCCGTCCTTGCAGGGCACGAAAATCATGCCCACGTCGCAGACGCGGTTCACATACACGCAGTCGTGCCCCGCCCCGCTCACGATATCGGCCTTGCTGAACCCGGCCTCTTCCGTGGCTTTGCGCACGGCCGCGACACAGCGCGGCGCGAAGGCCTGGGAGGGCGTCGTCCCGAACTCCTCGCGCTTGACCGTAAACCCTTTGGCCCGCTCCGCCGCCATGGCTTCTTCGAACCTTTTGAGCATGGCCTGGAGCGCGGCTTCGTCCGGGTGCCGCATGTCCAGAGTGAACCGCACCGTGTGCGGGATGGTGTTGTACGTCGAGGGAATGGTCGTGATGGACCCGACCGTGCCGCAGCCGTCCGGGGTGTTGTTGGCGATATCGTGGGCCGCCTGCACCAGCCGGGCCATGGCGCCCATGGCGTCCAGCCGGTACGGCATGGGCGTCGTGCCCGCGTGGGACGACTTGCCGTTAATGGTCACATGGCTCCAGTTCATGCCCTGGGACCCGGTCACAATGCCGATTTCGACGTTTTTGGCTTCCAGAACCGGCCCCTGCTCAATGTGCAGCTCCAGCAGCGCGTCGAATTTGCGCGCCCCGACCTTCTCCGTGCCCTTGTAGCCGGAGGCCGCGAGCTCGTCGCCCAGGACCTTGCCGTTGGCGTCCGTGGCTTTGAGCATGTCTTCGTATTTGAAGAGTCCGGTGTAGATGCCGCTGGCCATCATGGACGGCACGAACCGGCTGCCTTCCTCGTTGGTCCAGTCGATGAGCACCAGGGGGCGGTCCGTCACGGCCTTGTTGTCGTTCAGCGCGCGCATGACCTCCAGCCCGCCCAGGACCCCGAGGATGCCGTCATACTTCCCGCCCGTGGGCTGGGTGTCCAGGTGGCTGCCGAAGGCGAGCGGCAAAAGGGAATTGTCCTTGCCCGGGCGGGTGGCGTAAATGGTGCCCATCTCGTCCCAGGCGACCTCAAGGCCCGCCTCGCGGCACCACGTCACGAACAGGTCGCGGCCGGTTTTATCCTCCGGGGTAAGCGCCTCGCGGCAGACCCCGCCATCCGGCGTGCCGCCGATCTTGCCGTGCGTTTCGAGCGTGTCCCATAGCCTGTCTTTGTTGATGAACATAGGTCCTCCTGGGGGTGTCTGCGAATGCATGCGGCGAGAAGGCCGCTCGCTGGTAAAGCCGCTCCCGCCGGAAACAGCCGCCGGGATATATGAACGGTATTCAGTCTTCGGCGCGAACGGGCGCGCCGGAAGCGGGAAGGGAAAAATCCGTTTAAACGTTTTCCCCATATGACTATGCACGAGTTCCCGCCATCCATCAAACAATGCTTTTTCATGCTTTGCATGAATATAACTAATACTTTGCGTCGGGCGGCAAAAAAAGCCCCGCGAGGGCGGTATGAAAAAAATTTGCCCCGCCTGTTGGCGGTAATTTTTAAAAAAATTTGCGGGAGAATGATTTTCATGGACTTACGCCGCAAAGATGCTCCCGGCGGGATATTAACATTATTCATACGTGGTATTAATAATGATCGTTTGTGACATGGTGCCCGTTCTGGCAATGTATTTGTAACGGAAAAGTCCGTCCGCCCGGCAGCGTTGCGGAACACCGCCTCAGGCGGGGACCCCCGTCCGGCTGCCAGGGTTTACCTTATTGCACTGCCGTGGAGATCCCGCGGCGTCATACGTGGAGGATAGTTATGGCTACCAATAGCGATCTGCAAAAGCGCAAAGACGCTGCCGTGCCGAAAGGCGTCGGCGTTTTGTGCAAGTTTTTCGCCGACAAAGCGAAAAACGCGGAAGTATGGGATGTGGAAGGCAACCGCTACATCGACTTTGCCGGCGGCATCGGCGTTCTGAACAACGGCCACCTGAACCCCACCGTCCAGGCCGCCGTGGAAGCGCAGTTGCAGCGTTTCACCCACACCTGCTTCTCCATCATTCCTTACGAACACTATGTGCGCGCCGCTGAACGCATCAACAAGCTGGCCCCCGGCCCCTCGCCCAAGAAGACGGCGTTCTTCTCCACCGGCGCGGAAGCTGTTGAAAACGCCATTAAAATCGCCCGCTTCCACACGGGCGGCCGCCCGGGCATCGTGGCCTTTGCCGCCAGCTTCCACGGCCGCACCAACATGACCATGGCCCTTACCGGCAAAGTGGCGCCCTACAAACTCGGCTTCGGTCCTTTCCCCAGCGACGTGTACCACGTGCCGTATCCCAACGAACTGCACGGCGTGAGCGTCCAGGATTCCCTCGATGCGCTGAACACCCTGTTCAAAACCGCCATCGAACCCACCCGCGTGGGCGTCCTGATTCTTGAAATCGTGCAGGGCGAAGGCGGCTTCAACGTCGCGCCCAAGGAATTCGTGCAGGCCCTGCGCAAAATCTGCGACCAGCACGGCATCGTGTACGTGCACGACGAAGTGCAGAGCGGTTTCGGCCGCACCGGCAAATTGTTCGCCACCGAATACTATGACGTGGAACCGGACATCATCGCCATGGCGAAATCCATGGGTAACGGCTACCCGATTTCCGGCATCGTGGGCAAAGCCTCCATCATGGATTCCCCCAACGCGGGCGGCCTCGGCGGCACCTACGCCGGCAGCCCCGTGGGTCTTGCCGCGGTCAACGCCGTGCTCGACATCATGGAAGAAGGCGGCATTCTCAAGCGTTCCTGCATGCTCGGCGACAAGTTCAAAGCCCGCATGGAAGCGCTGAAGAAAGACGTGCCCTACATCGCCCAGGTGCGCGGCCTCGGTTCCATGGTCGCCGTGGAACTCATGAAGCCCGGCACCAAGGAAGCGGCTCCCGAATACACCAAGAAGGTGCAGGAGATCGCCATGTCCAAGGGCTTGCTCATCCTTACTTGCGGTACCTACTACAACGTTATCCGCAACCTCTATCCCATCACGATTGAAGACAAGACCTTTGAAGAGGCCATGAGCATTCTTGAATCCGCGATGAAAGAAGCCATGTAGTCCGCAGACTGCACGGCATTATTGGCAACTGGGAGATAGACCCCTTACCGCGTTGTGCGGTAAGGGGTTCTTTTTTAGCGCTTCTTTTTCCCGGCGCGCAGACCGCTCACGATGACGCTGAGCACGATCAGCGCCCCGCCCAGGAAGGCGAGCGCCGGAAGCCGCTCGCCGAACATCCTGCCGAAGATGCCCGCCCAGACCGGTTCCCCGGCGTAGATGACCGTGGCCCGCGTGGGGCTGATGCTTTTTTGCGCCCAGTTCATGACCGACTGGATAAGCGCGGTGGCGACGCCGAGGCCGCAGGCGCTCAGCGTGAAGGCCCAGGAGAAGGGCGGCAGGGCCTCCCCCGCAACCGGCATGAGGCAAAAAGCCAGAACGGCGCAGACGGCCACCTGGACGATGGTCACCCGCCGCACGTCGACGCTGTTCGCGAAAAACCCTATCAGGACGATCTCCACGGCCACGGCCACGGCGCCCAGAAAGGTGTAGGCCTCTCCCTTGCCGAACCCCAGGGAAACCCCGTCCGGCCCGGCCAGCAGGGCTACCCCGATAAAGGCCATGGCAACGCCGAGCCAGGCGTTGCGGCCGGGGGGCCGCCGCATTATCAGCCATTGCAGAAGCGGCACGGCGGGCACGTAAAAGGCCGTGATAAAGGCGGACTTGCTGGCGGTTATCCATTGCAGGCCGCTGGATTGCAGGGCGTACCCCGTGAACAGGCCCAGCCCGATAAGGGAACCGGCCACGACTTCCCGGAAGGTGAGGCCGCGCAGCACGGGGATGGAAACGGCCACCATCACCAGGGCGGCGCAGGTAAAGCGCAGCCCCACGAAAAACAGGGGGCCGCCGCTGGAGAGGGCGTTGCGGATGATGAGGAAGGTCGTGCCCCAAATGATGGTTACCCCGACGAGCGCCCACTCGCCGGGGGTCAGAAGAAGAAAGGGTTTTTGTTCCATATTGTGCACTCCGGATCGCCGTTCCCGGCTCTCCCCGGTTACCGGTACATCCAGAGCGCGCCCTCGTCCGCGCCGGAAACAGCCGCGCGGTATGCGGCCTGCACGCCCCTGAGGGGTTTGTCTGGCCGCTGCGCCGTCTCTTTGCGTCTGGCGAGTTCCGCATCGTCCACATGCAGGGACAGGATATTTTTCTCGAGGTCGATCTCGATGATATCCCCGTTTTGGACGTAGGCCAGCGGCCCGCCTTCCCAGGCTTCCGGGGCGACATGCCCGACGCACGGGCCGCGCGTCGCGCCGGAGTAACGGCCGTCCGTTACCATGGCGACTGAGGTGTGCAGCCCCATGCCGACCAGCATCCCGGCGGGGATGGACATCTCCCGCATGCCCGGCCCGCCCTTGGGGCCCTCGTAGCGGATGACCAGCACGGAGCCTTTTTCCACTTTGGACTGCAAAAGATAGTCCCGGACTTCCTCCTCGGAATTGAACACCACGGCGGGCCCCACATGGCGGAACATGGAAGGCTCCACCCCGCTCTTCTTGACCACCGCGCCGAGCGGCGCAAGGTTGCCGAACAGGATGGAAAAACAGCCGTTTTCGTGCATGGGGGTATCCAGATCATGGATGATGTCCCGGTCCGCGCGGATGTCGGCCGTATCCAGGTATGTTTGCAGCGTGCCGCCCATGGCGAGTTTTGCCGTAAGGTCCAGATGCGGCCTTAAGGTTTGCAGCACCGCCGGAACCCCGCCCGCCTGGTGGTAGGTGTGGATGTTGGGCTTGGCCGAGGGTTTGAATTTGGCGATCACCGGCACGGTTTTCTGGACGGCGTCAAAATCCCGCAAGGTCAGGGTCAGGCCCATGGCTCTCGCGATGGCCATGGTGTGCAACACCGCGTTGGTGGACCCGCCGGTGGCGGAAACGTACTTGATGCCGTTCACGATGCTCTTTTCATTCAGATAGTCGGAAAACCGCGAACCTTCCTTGGTCAGCGCCACGATGCGCTCGCCGACGTCCCTGGCCTGGCGGATCTTGGCCGCCGCCGCGAACAGCATGGTGGCGGAACCGAACGGCGCAAGGCCCACGGCTTCCAGAAAGGTTCCCATGGTGTTGGCCGTGCCGAACATCGAACAGGTGCCGCCCGAGAAACACATGTTCTCCCGCCAGCGTTCAAACGTCGCCTTATCGATAGCTTTACTGTTAAACTTGCCGATGGCTTCCTTCAGGTCCGGGGTCACGTATTCCTCCCCGCCTTCCTTGTAGGGCAGCATGGAGCCGGCGGTCAGGAACAGGGACGGCATGTTGAGGGACGCGGCGGCCATGAGCATGCCCGGCACTATTTTATCGCAGGAACAGAGGAACACCAGCCCGTCGAACCCGTGGGAGCGGACCATGCATTCAATGGACCCGGCGATGAGGTCGCGGGACGGCAGCACGCAGTGCATGCCCTCCCCCTGGGCGATGCCGTCACAGGGCGCGGGCACGGTAAATTCAGCCGGGGCGCCGCCCGCGGCCCAGACCCCTTCGCGCACGACCTGGGCCAGTTCCTTCAGCGGTTTGTGGCCGGGGTTCACGTCGTTCCAGGAATTGACGATGCCGATGACGGGTTTTTCCAGATCTTTTTTGCGGTACCCGACGGAATTCATCAGCCCGACATAGTACGCTTCCGTTTTGTCTTCAATGCAGCCGTTTCTGGGCATGGTTTTCTCCGCAACGGTAAAAGGTCACCAAAGATCGCCCCGGCCGTTGAAGGCAAAGGGCGCGAACTCGCCGGTTATCGTAAGGTTGGGGTGCGCGAGGCAGTGCTCCTTGAGCGACTCCGAAACATAGACGGTTTCCATATCGATCGTGTTTTTTATCCGCACGAGCCGGACCGCGCCAAGGTCGTCCCGGTTGCAGGTTTTGACCGCGGCCTGGATGGCCTGGCGGTCGTTCGCGAGGACCATGGGCATTTTCGCGGCCAGAGTCGCGGTGGTGGTCAGGGCGTTGGGGTAGCTCTGCTCGGGCAGAAACTTGTCATACGCCCGCCGGGTGGTGAAATCCGCCAGGCCTATCCCGTAGCCGCTGCCCCTGGATTTGTCCGTGATATCCAGGATGCCTACCCGCGCGATATCCGGGCCGCCGTGGGCGTGGGGGTTGTGAAAGCGCCCCACCACGTTGCAGTCGAACCCGGTGCCGCTGATGTCCTTGCCGATCTCGTCGATAATCAGCACGTCCAGGGAATCGAAAAAAATTTTCGGCGCAAGGTTCCAGGCTTCCCGTAGCAGGTCCGGCTCGCGGGCTATCATTTCCCCGGGTGCGAGCACTTCCAGGCGGGCCGTCTCGTGGAAGGCGTTTTCAAGGAGCGCGACGCCGCAGAGGATATTCTTGTTCGCCAAAATGGTTTCCGCCAGGGCGGCGACGTTTTCCCCCATCCGGCCAAAACCGGCGTTGTGGCAGACATCCGCCCCTTTCTGCTTGCCGAGCCCGATAACCAGCATTTTCAGCACGCCGCTTTCTATGGCGCCCCTGAACGAGGTGTGGGGTTTGACCCGGTTGACGGTAATGACGCCGTCCGCTTCCGCCGCGTATTTGTCCATGTACGCGGGCAGCCCGTTGGCGCTGGTGCCCACGGCCACGGTTTCCATGGACGAGAGGATGGGCGCTTCCACGGTTGCCTCGTCAATGCCGAGCCCCTTGAGGAGGGCAAGCTGCCCTTCCGCGCTGGCCCCGCCGTGGCTGCCCATGGCCGGCACCAGGAAGGGGTCGCCGCCCGCCGCCCGCACTTCCCGCACGATGGTCCGCAAGGCCAGGGGCAGGTTGACGATGCCCCGGCTCCCGGCGGTAATGGCGATGCGCTGCCCTTTTTGCAGCGCGGCGAGGCTCCCCTTTTCCCGCAGCAGGCGGGCCAGCTCCGCTTCCACATCGTGAACGCGGGGCCGGTCATAGCGTTGCGCCACGGGCGCGACCCTCGGCAGGGGAACGGACTGCAACAGCCCGGCAACCGTGGATGAGGCCGGATCGCCGGAAGGGGGAAAATACATAGGGTTCTCCGCAAGGCTTGGCGGCATGGCCCGCCGGAAAAATGGATATCAGGAGGTACGATATAGCTTTCATGCCGCTTGTTCAAGACGCATGAAAAAACCGCCCCTCTGGCATGAGAGGGGCGGCCTGATGGCAAAAAGACCATGTTGCGGCTACAGATACCGGTACGCCGACGTCTCTTCGTCAAACAGCGCGGCCACGGTTTCTTCCGCGATTTTCGTCGCGACCCGTTGCAGACACTGTTCGGTCGCGCCCCCATAGTGCGGGGTGGCGATGAAATTGGGCAGCGACAGCAGAGGCGTTGCCGGATCAAGAGGCTCCTTGCCGAACACGTCGCTGGCGGCGGCGCGCACCGTGCCGTTCTTCATGGCCTCGTACAGCGCAGCTTCATCGATAACGCCGCCCCGGGCCGTGTTCACGAGCACCAGGCCCTTTCTGGCCCCGGCAAAGACGGCGGCATTGATAAGACCCGTGGTTTCCTTGGTTTTCGGCACATGGATGCTGATATAGTCGCAGGAGGCGAACAGCTCCTCCACGGTCTTGCAGGGGGCGACGCTCTCCGCCATTGCTGCCCATTGTTCCTCCGTGACAAAGGGATCGTACGCCCTGACCGTCATGGAAAAGGCCGTCCGCAGGATGGCCGCGACCATGCGGGCGATGCGCCCGTAGCCCACCAGACCCACGGTGCCGCCGAAAAGCTCGACGCAGCCCTTGCCCTTGCGGCCTTCCGCCCACTTGCCCTCGCGCACGAGGGTCGTTGCGCCGTGGATGTTGCGGCCCGAAGCCAGCATGAACCCCACCGCCAGTTCCGCCACGGACTGGGAGTTCTCGAACGGCGTGTTCATGACCTTGACGCCCTTTTCCTTCGCGGCTTCAAGGTCCACGGAATCAACACCCGCGCCGTGGCGGCCTATGACCTTCAGCCGTTTGGCGCGGCGGATCTCCTCGCCCGTAATATCCAGCCCGCGCAGGATGACGGCGTCCGCCTCCTCTTCCCAGGCGGCAACGGCCGGATCGTCCCACAGGACTGCCCGCACGCGGGAATCGGCTTGCAGTTTCGCCACCGCGTCCGGGTGGATGGCCGCTCTGACAAATACGTTCATCATAGTTCTACCCTGTTTTTTGTTGTGCCATGCCGGGGCGGCCTTTGCGGGGCCGCTCCCCCTGTGATGCCACGAACGCCTTCCGGAAGCAAACGGGATAACTCCGGCAGCCGGACCAGGAAACGAACGGCGCTCGCCCGGCCATGCGGGATGCCACCGCAGGGCAACGCAGGACAACCACCCGATTGACGCCCATCCCGGTTTGCGTCAGAAAGCAGAAAGCACCCGCAACGCTAACCGGGCCTCGCCCGGAACGGAGACAGCCATGATCGATTTGCGCAGCGACACCCTGACCCTGCCCACGGAAGCCATGCTGCACAGCATGCAGGGCCTGGCCCTCGCGGATGAAACCGTCGACGGCGACCCCACGGTCCGCCTCCTGGAGGAAAAGGCCATGGCCCTCACCGGCAAGGAGGCCGCCGTGTTCGTCACCAGCGGCACCCTCGGCAACCTATTGGCCGTCAAAAGCCATGCGGCGAAAGGGGGCGTGGATATCCTCACGGACCACATGGCCCACATCTGGAAGGCGGAATTCGGCGGGCTCGCGGCCGTGGGGCACCTGCTCTGCACCCGGATTTCCTCGGTCAAGGGGGAGATGAACCTGCAGGAACTGCGCGACACGGCGGAGTACCTCGCCAACCGCCACGGCACGCCCCCGGCCTGCGTCTGCATGGAAACCACCCACAACTATTCCGGCGGGTCGGTCCTGAGCCTCGAGTACATGCGCTCCGTGCACGAAATCGCCCAAGGTCTGGGCTGCCCGGCCCACCTGGACGGGGCCAGGCTTTTCAACGCCGCGGCGGCCCTTAACGTGCCCGCGAAGGAAATTACCAAACACTGCGACTCGGTTACCTTCTGCCTGTCCAAGGGCCTGTCCGCCCCGTTCGGTGCGGTGCTGCTGGGCGATAAAGAGCTCATCAAAAGGGCCAGGATATACCGCCGCATGATGGGCAGCGGGTTCCGCCAGATCGGCCTCATGGCCGCGCCCGGCGTGGTGGCCCTGGATACCATGATCGACCGCCTGGCCGACGACAACCGCCGCTGCGCCGCCATCTGGAAGCTCCTGCGCGCCATCGACCATCGCCTCGTGTATGACGACGAGCCGCCTTCGAACATCATGCACCTCTGCTGCACCGGCGGCTCCGCCAAGGAGTGGAAGGAGGCGTTGCAGGCGGAAGGCGTGGCCTGCAACGTGGACAGCCCCACGAAACTCCGCTTCGTGACGCACCGGCACATCACCGACGACGACCTGCCGCGCGTGGCCGCGGCCGTCAAAAAAATCCACGAAACGCTCGGGAACTGACCATACCGCCGATATGGCAAAAAAAGCGCGGCTTGCGTCGAGAGCAAGCCGCGCTTTTTTTGCCGGCTTCGTGGATTATCAGCCCCCATGCGGGTCTCCGGACAAAAAACCGTACAGTGGCAAGATCGGCGGGAGTAAAATTCTTGACAGGGGTGATTTGTTTTTTATAGCATTCCTCTTAAAAGAATTGTAGTTCTTCTAATCGGAACTCTTATATTTTCATGTCGACATCGCCCTCGCGAGAGATGTTTTTATCCGCGGTCCGTGCCGTTACAGCATCTTTATCGGAAAACCTTTTCTGACCGGAAAGGTGCCGCAAACCTTGTAAAGGGAAAGGAGAGACCATGAAAAGATTCACTTCACTGTTTCTGGCTGCCGTCCTGTCGGCGGCGCTTCTGGGCCTGAACGCCGGTCCCGCGGCGGCGGCCGCTAAAAAGGTTTACAAATGGGGTTTTGCTTCGCAAAACGCCATGACCCACGCCATGGGTCTCGCGCACCAAGCCTTCTTTGACGAAATCCGCAAACGCTCCGACGGCCGGTTGGATATCACGTACCATCCCATGGGCGAGTTGCCCATCAACCAGACCGAATTTATCGTGGCTTGCGGCGAAGGCCTGATCGAAATGGCCGCCGGCGACGTTTCCGCAGTGGGCGGCTCCCTGACCAGCGGACTCCTGCCCGCCATGCCCTTCCTTGTCACAGGTTTTGAAGAAGCCCACATCGCCATCAATGCCATCAATGACAGCATCCATAAGGATATCAACAAATACGGCACCAAGTTCCTGTATTACTGCATCTATCCCATGCAGCAGATCTGGGGCAGCGGGCCGGTTCCCAAGACCGCCAAGGACATGGCCGGCCTGACCATCCGTTCCCAGGGGACCGAAATGTCCAAGGCTCTGGAGCTGCTCGGGGTCCACCCGGTCGCCATCAGCGCCGCCGAAGTTACCTCCTCCCTCAGCCGCAGCGTGATCAAAGGCGCGGTCACGGCAGGCATAACCATCACGGGCAACAGCTGGTATCCGTATCTCAAGTGGGGGTATCTGGCGAACCTTTTGGCCATGCCTTCCTATATCGTCGTGAACCAGAAGGCCTTTGACGCGCTGCCCGAGGATCTGCAAAAGATCCTTCAGGACACGGCCACCGAGTACCAGAACACGTTTTATGACAAATATGTGTCCTCGGCCGAGGAACGGGAGTGGAAGGTGCTGACGGACAAGTACGGCTTCAGTCTGGTGGAAATGACCGCCGAAGACCGCGCGCCGATCGTCCGGTCCATGAAAAAGTACTGGTTCGACTACGCCAAGTCCATGGGGCCGGATGTCGTCAAGGATCTTGAAAAAATCCTTACCGCGTTGAAGATCGAGTACTAGGTTTTTCACGGGGCTTCGCGGCGCTCCTACCGGAAGCGCCGTGAAGCCCGCCACTGAGACGCGAAGGAGAAGAAACATGCACGCATGGTTCATCCGGGCTATCAGAAGAGCCTCAATGGCGGTTGGCGGCATCAGCGTCTGCGCCATGGCCGCGGTCATTTTCGCCGAAGTCATCCTGCGCTCGTTTTTGGGCTCATCCCTGCGGGTTTCCGAGGATATCGCCTCCTATTGCCTGGGGTATGCCATTTTCTGGGGAGCGCTCATGGCGATAGACTCCGAGAAATTCATCAGGGTCGATGTCCTGTTCGGCAGATTTTCGCAAAAAGGCAAAGATATCATCAATATTTTGAACGACTTTCTGTTCCTGCTTTTCCTGCTTCTCGCATCGTACTACTTCACGCTGGCCCAGCTCTCCGCCTTCAGGATGAACACGTTGACCAACACGTTCTATCGCTGGCCCATTTTCTACATCAAGCTGCCGCTCATGATCGGGCTGTACCTCCTGGTCGTGTACCTCGCCTACCGTCTCATTTACAGGGTGTACGAACAAATTTCCAGCAGGCCGGATGTTTTCGAGCAGTACGAAGGGGAGGGCAAATGAGCTGGGTAACAATACTGTTGGCGCTGATCCTCATCACGATGCTCCTGCTCGGCTCCGGGTTCTACATCTGCGTGGGTATTTCCATCGCGAGCATCGCCGTGCTCATGCTTCTGGGCAAACTGAGCCTTCTGCAAATTCTCAGTAACGTACTCTGGAACACCAGCACCGACTTCATGATGACGGCCATCCCGCTCTTCCTGCTCATGGGGGACATTCTCATGGAGTCCAACCTGAGCGGCGGGTTTTATCGCGGGCTGTCCAAGTTTCTGCGCTTCATCCCGGGGGGGCTCCTGCATTCCAACATCATGGGCTGCGGCATCTTTTCCGCCATCAGCGGGTCCAGCGTGGCCTGCGCGGCGGCCATCGGCGGCGTTGCCATTCCCGACCAGAAAAAACTGGGGTATTTCCCCCGCTACATTTACGGCTCCCTCGCTTCCGGCGGTACGCTGGGCATTCTGATCCCGCCCAGCATCGCCATGATTATCTACTGCGCGCTGACAGACTCCTCGGTGGTCATGCTCTTCAAATGCGCCACGGTCCCCGGCATCACCCTGATGCTGGCCTACATGGGGTTCATTTTCTTTGCGGCGCTGGTAAAAAAAGATCTTTTCCCCAAGGGGGCCGCCGGTTCCACGGTAGCGGACATTACCACGGGTGAAGCGCTGAAGGGCGTGGCGCCCTTCTTCATCCTGATCGCGGCCATCCTGGGCAGCATTTACGGCGGCATTGCCACCGCCACCGAGGCCGCTGCCATTGGCTGCGTGCTCTCGCTCGTCATCAGCAGAATCTGCGGCAATCTTACGAAGGACAGCCTTGTCAGGGCCATGAAAAACACCCTGTGCGCCACCAGCATGATCCTGTTCATCACCATCTCGGCCAAGCTGTTTTCCTATGTGTTGACCGCCACGGGCGCCACCCGCGAGATGGTGAGTTGGGTAAGCGATTTGAACCTTTCTTACGTGGGCCTGCTTCTCGTCGTCTATTCCATCTACATCATCCTGGGCTGCTTTGTCGAAAGCACGGCCATGCTGTTCCTGACCTTGCCGGTGCTTTACCCCATCCTGAAATCATATGACATCAACCTGATCTGGTTCGGCGTGGTGCTGGTCATCCTGGTCGAACTGGGGCAGATAACGCCGCCGGTAGGGATCAACCTTTTCGTCATCAAGGGCGTGGACCCGGTTGACGCGACGCTGGGCGAGATCGTGAAGGGGGTTATACCCTACGCGGCTCTCATGCTGGGTTTCGTCGCCTTCCTGACCGTCTTCCCCGGGTATGCCCTGCTTTTTTACTAGAGCAATTTCGCTCTTGAGATTGTCGCTTAGCGATGCTGTCTTCATCCGTACGGCTCGAAGATTCGCCTACGGCTGAAGCTCGGCGAGCAAAGCCCGCCTACGCCAATCTCGCGGGCCTTGTTCCGCTTCGCTTAACAAGGCCAGAGCATTTTGTCTCTATGTATAATTTGAAAGGTAAAATGCTCTAACAAAGGTGAACATCATGAGCGCTTCCATCCAGTACCTCGGCCATTCCTGCATCCTGATAACCAGTTGCGCCGGCAGAAAAATCCTCGTGGACCCGTACCTGAGCGAGAACGAGCATGCCGTCGTCCAACCGCAGGACCTGAAGGATATCAACGCGATTCTCATCTCCCACGGCGCGTTCGACCATATCGGCGATGCCTTTGCCATCGCCAAAAATACCGGGGCCACAGTGTTTTCCGACATCGTGGTTCTCAAGTACGCGATCGCCCGAGGCGTTCCCAGGGAAAAGACGCGCGCCCTCATTTACGGCACCAACCTCGTGCAGGACGGCGTGCAGATCCGCAGCATCGAGGCCAAGCATATTTCGCATTTTTCTTACGACGGCAAGGACGTCACCGGCGTGGCCATGAGCTTCGTCATCCGGCTTGAGGACGGCACGGGCATCTACTTCAGCGGCGACACCTCCATTTACAGCGACATGAAATTTTTCGGCGAGTTGTACCCCGTGAAAATCGGTTTTTTCTGCGTCAGCGGCCTGCCGGGCCTGGCGTACGAAATGGACGGAAGGGAAGGCGCGCTGGCCGCCAAAATGTTCAACCCCGAGATTGCCATACCGATTCACTGCTCGCCGGACGATCCGGAAATAACGGCCTTTACCAAAGAGCTGGGGCGCATTGCCCCGACGGTCAGACCCCTGGTGCTCAAACCGGGCGAGATTCTTCCCCTGTAGCTTTTGGCGCACGGCCCCCGGCGGACCGCCCGGTCTGCCGGGGGTATTTTTTTTCTAGTCTGACGGAGCGGGCAAACGGTGCGTTTTTTTGTTACGATAGCCGCAAAGCGCAGCCATGCGCGGGAAATTGCCGGGAAACACCGTGCGGCGCGCATGAACCTCTTACCCTGCCCGGAAGGGCGCGATTCGTGGAAAAGGGACACTATCATGAGGATATTGCTTTTACTTCCGGTCTTATTGCTGCATCTTTTTGCCACAGCGGCATATGCCGGGGATATGTTCCCGGGTACTCTGGAAATACGGGACGGAAAACCCATGCTGATACGGTGCGATTTGGTTAAGAACACCTATTTGTTGGTTGATAAGGACGGCAACGTTGATGTTTGGCTCAAGCAGATTGAAAAACTCGGCATAACGCCTGAAAATCCCTATCAGGCCACTGTGTTCGGCGATGCGCGCATGGAAGGGGATTCGGTCATCCTCACGGTGGACAGCATTGAGAACATTCAGCCCGGCAGCTGTCATTTGGGAGACTTGTTCAAATAAACAGGCCCAAGACAAACGGCGCGGCCCTCTCCGGCGACGCGGGCCAAACGTTCCCCCATTGGTGGGAGGGGCTGGAATAAGCCCTTCCCGGTTTCGTCACTCCCGGTCCAGGCGGCTTTCCACAAAGGCGAGCGCGCCGTCTATCTCATCCCTGTCTATGGGTTTGGACACGTAATGATCCATGCCCTGTTCCAGGAACCGCTCCCGGTC
Organism: uncultured delta proteobacterium; assembly: GCA_900079685.1. Classification (NCBI taxonomy): domain Bacteria; class Deltaproteobacteria; species uncultured delta proteobacterium. The sequence continues at coordinate 2,726,343 of LT599018.1, read as the reverse complement.
CCCGATCATGGAATGGGCGCTCACCGTAATGACCGCGAGGTCCCTGTCCATGGGGCAGCCGTTTTCCGGCGCGTCGGGGAACGTTTCGCGCACGAGGTCCCGCACGGCATCCGTGGGCGGAAAACCGGCGATATCGCCGGTGCGGATGCGCCGCACCAGCTCAAGCCCGTCCATTTCCGGCATGGTGATATCGGTAAACAGGCAATGGAAGGGATAGACCTGCAACGCTTCCAGGGCCTTGGTCCCGTCATCCACGCACACCACGCGATGGCACCGCCGCTGTAAAAACGCCTTGATGGCCATGGAGCTGATGGCGTCATCCTCGGCCACCAGGATATCCAGCGTCCGCCCGCAGGCAACCTCCACCCTCCTGGAGGCGGGGCGGGGCCGCTGCCTGCTCTCCGGCACGCCGAAGGAAAGAACCGCGCGAACCATCGTGCCCTTGCCCTGCTTGCTTTGGATGCTGACCGAGCCGTCCATCATGGAAGCGAGGTGCTTGACGATGCTCAGCCCCAGCCCGGTGCCGCCGTATTTCCGGCGATGCGAGTTCTCCACCCGGGAAAAGGCGTCGAATATGCCGGCAAGTCTGTTTTCGGGAATGCCGATGCCGGTATCCGCAACTTCGATGGACACCCGGACGAGATCCGGCGGGCTTCCGGGCAGCAGGTCGCACTGGACCGTGATGCTCCCCTCCGAGGTGAATTTGACCGCGTTGCCCACCACGTTGAAGATGATCTGCCGCACCCTTCCCTCGTCGCCGAGCAGGCTCCGGGGGATGGCCGGATCTATGCCGTAAGCGAACTCCAGCCCCTTGGCCGCGGCGTTCTCCTTGAACATGCCGAGCGCCGAGCGCACGCTGGCCTGAAAATCGAACACGTCGACGGCCAGGGGCATTTTTCCGGATTCCATGCTGGAAAAGTCGAGAATATCCGCAATAATGCGTAAAAGAGCCTTGCCTGAAGCCTGGGCCGTCATCAGGTACTCGTGCTGCTCCTTGGCCAGGGGCATGGAATCTATCAGCTGGAGCATGCTGAGCACGCCGTTGAGCGGGGTGCGCAACTCGTGGCTCACGTTGGCCAGGAACGCGTTTTTGGCCTTGTTCGCCGATTCGGCGGTTTCCTTGGCCTGCTGCAGCTCGTGCACGAACCGGCGGCGGCGCAGAATAAGCCACGCGCTGTTCATGAACGTTTCCAGCTGTTGCAGGTCGGACTCGTCGTAGTCCGACCCCTTGTTGCAGACCCCGGCGACGGAGACCATGTGATTGCCTTCCATGCCGGGCGCGATGATGAGGCGCATGACGCGCATGGCGCCGCCGAAAAGTACGTACAGCGGCTCCTTTCCCGTGCCGTTGTTGATGGCGCGGTAAAGCCTGTTGCCGTTTTCGTCCGTCATCGTGCGGATCAGGTCCGGGGGAAGAAGGCTGTCCGGGAGGTACTGCCTGTCAATATGCCGGTAGTGGTCGCTGGACCAGAACAGCCTGCCCCGGTCCGACCCCTCCTCCTCGGGAATAAAGAAAAAACCGCTGCGGCTGTCCGTCAGTTCGAGCACGCTGTCCATGACAAAGGACAGGACCGCGTCTTCCTCGGCGTTTTCCATCAGGGTCAGCCGGTACAGCGCTTCCAGCCGCTTCTCGTTGAGGGCCGCCCGCTGCTCGGCCCGGCGTTTGTCCGTTATATCCCGGAACTGGACCATGGCGTACCGGATGACGCCGCTCGTATCGAATTCCGGCCAGAAGGAGCATTCCCCGATAACCTCGCTCCCGTCCGTCAGGCAAACGTGTATCTCTTCCCGCACCACGGTCTTTTCCGCGAAAACCCGCTCGATATATTGCTTGAACAGTTCGCGGTAATCCCCGGCGAGCCGCTTGTTCACCTGTTTTTCACTGTAAACCAGGTTGTCCCGCTTGCCGCCGAGGTATTTACTCACAGCGGGGTTGGCGTACACCGGGGTAAGATTGCGGTCAAACCGGACGAACAGGTCCGGCGAATTTTCCAGCATGGAATGGTAGTCGAGTTCCGAAAAGGATGCGCCGCGCGGCGATCCGCCCTCTTCCGGAAAATTGTCGGTAATATCAACGGCGATGCCCGAAAGTATCCAGGGCGCGCCTTCCGGCGTCTTGGCCGTCACCTGGTTGCGGAAAAGCACCCGCCGCCATGAATTGTCGGGCCGCTTGATGCGGCAGACAAGCTCCTGTTTGTCCGCAAACCCCGCATGAATGGCAAGGATGGCGCGCAACAGGTGGGGCATGTCCTCCGGGTGCACCCGCTCGGTCCACCAGCCCCTGTTGCCGGGCCAGAGACAGTCGTACCGGCACTGGACGATGTTTTCCCACTCTTCGGAATACCAGGTCCTGCCGGTGCAAAAATCCCATTCGTACGCGGCCGTCCCGTAAACCCGGGGCTGTGTCTGCCGGGACCAACGAGGGCCCGGGTGTTCCTCCCGGTCTTCCGGCACAGGCACGCCGACGCTGGGATCCGTAAAAACCATGACTGACTCCGATACTGCGGACGGTACTCCGCCGCTCCCGCGGCAGAGACTCTATTTTACGTATAAAATACATGAGAGCAGAACAAAAAACCAATAAAATTTTCTTGATATCGATACGGATGCATTGATCGGGTATTGTACGGCATCCCGGCACGGGACCGCATGATAAAAGACCGCCTCCTCCCCGCCGTAAAAAAACACCGCACGGCATACGGGCATCCCGCGCATCCGCAACAGTACCCGCAAGGGATTCTCCGGCAAACGCTTTACCGCCGCCCGCACATGCGGGGCGCCGGGCCCGCGCATCAGCCGTGGCCGCGGCGCGACCGCACCGCATGATTTACTTTACAACCACGGTTTTCACGGCCCGCGCCGGGCGGAAAAAATCCCGTGCGGCGGAAACGTGATTCACCATGGATGCATCAGCTGTATTACAATCGTAAACTGATTATCAATATGTCTATGGCGTAACTATAACCATATTCCTGCAAAGTTTTTCCAGTACTATAATTGTCTGCAATACAAACTTTTTTTGGAATGACAAACAACAGAAATAACGCAGTGTTACTATTCGTAAACAGGAAATTATCCGAAACGGCGGAAGAAAATTTTGTGCCGCAAAACGATCACACCCCTTGCGTATATACCGCAACTTCATGCAGTATCCTGATAGTATCAGGACAGACCAGGGGAAATACAATGATCGAATGCGACCCTGCCGCAAAGACGGGAACACCCGCCGCAACGGGAAGATCAGCAGTAACGATGCGCCTTTTTTTCGTCATGCTGTTTGCCGTGTGGACAGCCGGCGTCGGCACGTCGCTATGGTACAACATCTCCCTGCTCCAATCCCACGCCCGCGATTCCGCCAGAATCCAGGCAGTCACCGCGTTTGAAAAAGACGTCATCTACAGGCGTTGGAATTCCATTAACGGAGGGGTCTTTGTCGCGACGGGTGACGGCAAACTGGAACCCAACCGCTATCTCCCGCGCGAAGGGCGCGAAATTACGACGAGCGCGGCAAAACCTACACCAAGGTCAACCCGGCCTTCATGACCCGCCTTGTGCACGAAATCGGCGAATCGCGCTCCGGCGTGCGGGGGCATATCACGAGCAACAGGCCGATCCGACAGGAAAACGCTCCGGACCCCTGGGAAACAAAGGCGCTGGAACGGCTGGAACGCGGCGAGGCAACCGAGGTAAGCGACATCCTGACGGTGAACGGCAAGCCGTACCTGCGGTATATCAGCGGCCTGCCGACGGAGGCGAGCTGCCTGCCCTGCCACGCGTTCCAGGGGTACAAGGTCGGCGATATCCGGGGCGGCATCAGCATTGACGTTCCCATGGCCCCCTTTTACGACGCCATGCGTTCCTCGATGAAGACCCTGTGGCTGACGCACGCAACACTCTGGCTGGTGGTGGTATTAGGCCTTTTCTTCGTCATGCGGCATTTTGTCAGGGGCATTGAGGAACGGGGCGCGGCGATGCTGCAACTCAGCGACCACGCCCAGGACCTGGAGGAACGCATCGCGGAGCGCACCGCCGACCTCAAGGCCAGCCAGCAGGAATTGCAGGCGTTTATGGATAATGTGGACGCCGGGGTGTTCATGAAGGATACCAACGGCGCGTACCGGTTCGCCAACGCCCGTTTTGCCGCCATGTTCAACCTGGAGGCGGAGGCCATCCTGGGCAGCGGCAACGCGGATATCTTTCCCCCCTCCCTCGCGGCGGCCATTGATACCATTGAGATGCACGTCATCGCCGACGGGCGCGGCGCGGAATACAGGCACAACACAAAGGGCGAGGCCGGCAGCGGCTACAGCTTCTTCATTTTCCCCATCCTGGAAGAGGATATCCCCGTGGGCGTCGGCGGTCTGGTTGTGGAAAGGACGGCCGCACCGGCCCCATCCCCGGCCTGGGCATCCGCCCCGTCCTGAGGATTTGTTTTTCCCGTTCCATATGCAAAAGGCCCCGCTGCAACGGGGCCTTTTGCGTATCTACCGCCGGACGGAAACAGCCGTTACAGCTGCCTGTTGATGGTGCCTTCCCAGGTGCTGACCTTTGCTTCCTCGGATTCGCCGGGGGAAACCCACTTGGTGGTGACGGTCTTGGTCTGGGTGTAGAACTTCAGCCCGTCCCGGCCGAGGCAGTGCAAATCGCCGAAGAAGGACTGCTTGTGGCCGGAGAAGGGGAAGAACGCCAGCGGCACGGGAATGCCCACGTTCACGCCCACCATGCCGCCGTCCGTGCGGCGGGCGAATTCGCGCGCGTAATGGCCGGAGGCGGTGAAGATGGAGGAACCGTTGGCAAAGGGGTTGGCGTTCATGATGGCGATGCCGTCTTCAAAGTCTTTGCAGCGCTTGACGCACAGCACGGGGCCGAAAATTTCCTGGGTGCCCACGGTCATGGCCGCGGTCACGTTGTCGAGGATGGTCGGGCCGACGTAGTAGCCGTTTTCAAACCCCTTGGGCTTGCAGCCGCGCCCGTCCAGAACCAGGGTGGCGCCTTCCTCCAGGCCTTTGGTGATCCAGTTTTCAACGGATTCCTTGTGGGAAGCGCTGATGACCGGGCCGAGCTGGATGGCGGGGTCGTAGGCCGGTCCGATAGTGAGTTCCATGGCCAGTTTTTTCATAACCTTCACGAACTCGTCGGCGATGGATTCCTGCACCACCACGACGGGCAGGGCCATGCAGCGCTGGCCTGCGCAACCGTAGGCGGAGTTGATGATGCGGCGCGCGGTCCACTCGATGGGCGCGTCTTCCAGCACCAGGGCGTGGTTCTTGGCTTCAGTGAGGCACTGCACGCGTTTGCCGTGCGCGGCGGCGGTGGAGTAAATCTTGAGGCCGACGGAGGTGGAACCCACGAAGGAGACGCCCTTGATGTCCGGGTGGGTGATGAGTTCGGTCACTTCGTCGCGGCTGCAGGTGATAAGGTTCACGACGCCCTTGGGCAGACCGGCTTCATAGAGAAGCTCGAGCAGGCGCATGCCGGTCTGGGGCACCATGGAGGCGGCTTTCAAAACCATGCAGTTCCCGGCGGTGATGCAGAGCGGGATAAACCAGCCGAAGGGGATCATGGCCGGGAAGTTGTACGGGGCAATGCCCACGAACACGCCGACGGATTCGCGGTACAGGATGATGTCGTGGCCGCGTGTGGCGTCCATCAGGGAGTGGCCCTGCATTTCCAGGGGGGTGCCGACGGCCACTTCGCAGGCTTCAACGACCTTGAACACGTCGCCCCTGGCTTCTTCCAGGGCTTTGCCCATTTCGGTCGCCAGCAGAACGCCCAACTCGTCAAAATGCTGGTTGACCAGCTCGCGGAACTTGAAAATGACCTGGGTCCGCATGGCCACGGGGGTGGCGGACCAGGCCGGGAAGGCGGCCTTGGCGGCGGCCACGGCGGAGTTGACTTCCTCCCGGGTGCAGACCGGGGCCTGGGCGATCTGCTCGCCGGTGCTCGGGTTCATGACCGGCGTGAACTTGCCGGAAGCGGATTCCTTCCAGTCGCCATTGACGCAATAGCGCAGGGTTTTGATGGCCATAACGGTCTCCTTGCAAAGGGGTGGCTGGTGTAACGCCGCGCCGCAAGCGGCCCGCGCGTGGGGGAAAACGGGTCCGCGGCGCTTCCGCGGATTGACGGATCATACACTATATTGGCCCGATACTCCGGGCAAGCGAGTTTTATTGAAGGGAGGGTTTAGGAAAACTGAAAGGCCGTGAAACGCGCACTCATAAAGAAGCGGAGCGTGCGGCAAAAACAGCCTTTGACGCGGTCATTGCCGTGCGATCCGCTTCTTTATTCGGAGTCGAGCATTGAGTAGTAATTCCGGGCCAAGCTGATTAAATACCTCTGCGCCGAGGAAAGATAACTCCCCCGCAGCCAGGCTGCGGCTATTTCCCACCCGCCCGAGGGCTCGGTGCGGAAAAAGGCCACGGCGTTGCGGTCCAGCGAATAGAGCCTCGGCACGATGGAGATGCCGTATCCCTGTTCTATCAGGGAGTAAAGCGTCGTCCTGACGCTGATCTCGAAAAACACCTTCGGCGAAAACCCGGCCCTGGCGAAAATGCTGTCGGTCACGAGCCGCATGGAGGCGTCCGGGTGCATCAGGAGGAATTCCTCGTCCCGGAAGAGGCCGATATCCACGGTCCTGATCCCGCCGCCCGCGCCGCCGCCCGCGAGGTCGAAATACCGCTGGTATTTCGCCGTTCGCGGCACGGCAAGAACGAATTCCTCCTGCTTGAGGACTTCGTATTCCAGCGCCGGATACCGCCCCTTGAAGGTGGACGTGAAAACCATGTCCAGCTGGCCCTTGGCCACGTCCGCCTCAAGTTCGCTGGCGTGCGCTTCCCTCAGGCGCAACTCGATATTCGGGTAGGTGCCCTTGAACCGGGGGAAAACATCCTTGAACAGCCCCACGGACCGGCCGGGGGAAAACCCTATCCGGATGCGCCCTTTCTGGCCGTCCGCGATATCCGCGATTTCGCCGAGCATGTATTTTTTGGTCCGCAGAATCTCCCGGGCCGCGTCCACGTAGAGGCTGCCGGCGTGGGTCAGGGTCCAGCCGCCCTTTGTGCGGGCGAAGAGCGGGGTGCCGATTTCGTCTTCCAGCTTGGTGATGGACTGGCTGAGCGCGCTCACGGTCACGAAGACGCGTTCCGAGGCCCTGGACAAAACGCCCAGGTCCGCGAGAGCGACGACGTATTCGAGCTGGCGGAAATCCATACGCTCTCCGGAAAAATCAGCTGTTTTTCTCCAGCCAGGTTTCGCGCGTCATGACATACAGCCAGTGCGGCCTGTGGGGATGGCCTTCGGGCAGGAGCAACAGGTCGAAAGGTTCCGGTTCGCGCCGCATGCCGAGCCGCTCCATGACCGCGTAGGACCGCGCGTTCCCCAAAGCGGTGAAGGAGACTATCTCCGGCAGTTTGAGGGTGCAAAACCCGAACCGCAGAATCTCGCGCGCGGCTTCGGTGGCGTATCCCCGGCCCCAGAAAGGCGGGGCCAGCCGCCAGCCGATTTCAACGCACTGCCGCCCTACCCCGAATTCCGGGCCCGGCTCGTGTATGCCCGCCGTGCCCACGAACCGCGAACTATCCTTCTCCTCAAGGGCCCAAAAGCCCCAGCCCCGCGCGTCCAACTCCTTCCGCCGCCCGTCCACGAAGGCGTCGCTGGCGGCGCGGTCCGGGAACGGCGGCAGGTATTCACAAACGCGGGGATCAACGCTCATGGTGTAAAACGGTTCGTAATCCTCGTCCCGCCAGGGGCGCAGAATCAGGCGCGCCGTTTCAAGTACCGTTGCCGGGGCCATGGCTCCTCCCTCCCCCTGCCGGATCGCAAAGGCTGCACACAAAAGACAGTTTACCGCTACCATCCTCACGAAGGCTCTGTCCAGCCTTTCGGGTAGCGGCTCATTTTGAGCGGAGATGTCTCCCGCTCAAACTGAGCCGCTACCCTGGGGCCGGTGAACAACAGGCTCCACATCCGCGATAAATTGCGGTAAGAAACGGGAAGTAAAACCCAAGGAGTCCCGATGAGCGTCCTGAATTTTTTCAGCCTGAAAGGAAAAACAGCTCTGATTACCGGCGGCACGCGCGGTATCGGCTTCGCCCTTGCCTCGGCCCTGGGCCAGGCCGGCGCGGCGATCGTCGTCACGGGCACCAACGCGGAAGGGATGGATACCGCCCTTGCCTCCTACGCGGCAAACGGCATTGCCGCCCAAGGCTATCTCTTCAGCGTGACCGACGAGGACGCCGCCCAAAAAGCCGTGGCCTCCATCGAGCGGAACGTCGGGCCCATCGATATCCTGGTGAACAACGCCGGGATTCTCAAACGCCTCGCCATGCTGGACATGCCCGCTTCGGAATTCCGCCGGATGGTGGACGTGAACTGCACGGGCGCCTTCATCATGGCAAAAGCCGTACTGCCCGGCATGATGGAACGCAGGCGCGGCAAAATCATCAACATCTGCTCCATGATGAGCGAACTGGGCCGGGAAACCGCTTCCGCCTACGCGGCGGCCAAGGGCGGCCTGAAAATGCTCACACGCAACATCGCTTCCGAGTATGGCCAATACAACATCCAGTGCAACGGAATCGGGCCCGGCTATATCGAAACGGACCTCACGGCCCCGTTGCGGGTCGAGGGCAACCCCTTCAACGAAGCCCTTCTGGCCCGGACGCCCGCCGGGCGCTGGGGCAAACCCGAGGACCTGGCCGGGGCGGGCGTGTTCCTGGCGTCCAGCGCCTCGGATTTCGTCAACGGGCAGATCCTCTACGTTGACGGCGGCATTCTGGCTTACTTCGGAAAGTTGCCGTAAACTTTCCGAAAAATCACCGCGCACGGGAGCGGAAACGCGGCTGCGCGTTTCCACTCCCACACCGTGTGGGGCCTGCGGAACGGGGAAAACGCCGCCATGACGGGCACCGGTTACCCTCTGGCGCCCGGTTGTTCGCGGGCCATCCCGTGGACCGTTTTACAGAACTGATGCAACAACGACTGTACAGAATACTGTACCAATTGGAATGGTCCGCTGTGCGGATCTTATGCGCTGCAATCATAAATATAGTAACAGCATTTATATTATATAACATTCTATAAAATGCGTTTTCTGATTAATTTTTTCTTTATTTTGTAAAAAAACCAATTGACAAAATGAGAAGTTGTCTTTAATTCATATCTACCGAGTATGACTTGTATCTGCCTTCTGTGGATTTACTGCATTATTACTCTTCACTATTGCACAATTACTCTTATTTACGGCATAAGCGTCCTACTATTACAGTGCTTATGCATTCGGCAATCTTCTCTCCGGGGGTGCCTCCTGAACCCCGGCAGCGGTGACCCGCCGTCCTTCCGGACCAACCCTTCACCGGCAGGCGGGTCATTTCTGTCCCCATCCGGGATGTACGCGGGTTCCCACCATCGCCATCACAGCCCGCGTCTTCAGGAGGCACCCCACGCGAGAGGATTGCGGGAGGCCTAGCCTCCCGGCCGCCGCAAAAGCCACGCTTTTGCGGCGGCCGTGCATTGTAGCCACGCTTCACGCAAATTTCACACAAACCGCATCAGGACCGCATACCGGTTTCGCATCTCCCGCATAGCGTCATTGCAGCGGCCATCTTTGGCCGCGCCCCAACGACACCGCAAGGAGATACTCCATGACCGATTCCAGCCAGATTCCCGCCGGCGACGCCGCCACGGAAAATACCGCGTTCCCTGATGCCGCGCCCGCATCCAAAAACCCGCTCCAGGGCCGTTTCCCCTCCCTCGGGGTGGGCCAGCGCCTGTCCGGCCCGCTCGCCCGCTGCGCCTTCGTGACCGTTTTGACGCTGTTTTTGCTCATCCCGCTCGGGTTTGTCCGGGATATGGTATACGACCGCATGCACCTTTACCAGGAAGCCACGGACAATATCGCCAGCAGCTGGGGCAGGGAACAGACCGTCAGCGGCCCGGCTCTCATCATCCCCTACCAGATATGGCAGGACCGCAAGGATAAAGTCACCCTGAAGGTCAACGGCAAGGACGAGGAAAAGGAAGTGGTCACCCGGGAGTACCACACCCGCTACAAGGTGGTGCTGCCGTCCGACCTTTCGTTCACCACCGCCCTGGATACGGAAGTGCGGTACCGGGGCATCTATAAGCAGACCCTGTACACCGCGCCCATGGATATTGCCGGGTCCTTCATCCTGCCCACGAGCAAAAATTTCAGCGACAACACCACCCGCATCTATTGGGATCAGGCCTGGATGAGTGTCGGCATCTCCGACCTTAAGACCATCGCGGAAGCCCTGCCCGTCCGCTGGGCCGGTAAAATTCTCGACGCCTACAAACCCGGCGCCCAGGCCGGGAATCTGCTCGGGCCGGGGTTCCACACGGCCATCCCCCTCGACGGGGAAGACGCCGGGGCCAAACAATCCTTTTCCCTGCGCCTGACCATCCGGGGCAGCCAGGGCATTTCCTTTACCCCTGTAGGCGAGAACACCACCATTCTCGTGAAAAGCGCCTGGCCTTCCCCCAGTTTCCAGGGCAACCTTCTGCCCGTGGAGCGCAGCATTGCCGAAGACGGCTTTACCGCCAAATGGGCCATTTCCAACCTGACCCGGACCTACCCCCAGATCGCGGACCTGGACAGTTCCGCCTACAAAGCGGGCGAGTATTACCGGGACAATTCCCGCACGTCCGCCGGACCCAGCGCCATCACCAGCTTTACCGCCGGCGTCACCCTGCATGAGCCCGTCACCTTGTACCGCATGGTGCGCCGGTCCGTGGATTACGGCATCCTGTTCATCGCCGTGACCTTTGTGGCCCTGTTCACCTTCGAACTGGTCAGCCGCCAGCGCATGCATCTCGTGCAGTACGCCATGGTGGGGCTTTCCATGTCTCTGTTCTATCTGGTATTGTTGTCTCTCGCGGAACACAGCAGTTTCGGCCTGGCTTTTGTGGCGGCAAGCGCCGTCACCATCGCCATGAACAGCCTGTATGTGGGCGCCGTGCTGCGTAGCAAGGGCAAGGGAGTTCTTATGGGGTTCCTTCTCGCGGCCCTCTACGCCGTGCTCTTCTCGCTCCTGCGGATGGAAGATTTCTCGCTCCTCATGGGCACCGGTCTCCTGCTCGTCATGATGGCCGCGCTCATGTTCGCAACCAGGAAGCTGCCGCAGCAGCGCGGGTAATAGTAACGCCTCCGGCGGCCAGAGAGGGGGCCGGCCCCCTCGGCCGCCGGAGGCACCTTTATTAAGGACTATCCATGCAGACCATTCTTGTGATTGAAGACGAACAGTCCATTGCGGACACGGTGGTGCACAGCATCGAGCGCGAGGGCCACGCGGCGGTCTGGTGCGAACGCGGCCTGGAGGGGCTTGAACGCGTCCGGGCCGGAGACTGCGCGCTGGTGGTTCTGGATGTGGGGTTGCCGGACATCAGCGGGTTTGAGCTGTGCAAGGCCATCCGGACGTTTTCGCAGGTTCCGGTCATTTTCCTCACGGCCCGGGACGACGAGATCGACAAGATCGTGGGGCTGGAAATCGGCGCGGATGATTACGTGACAAAACCCTTTTCCCCGCGCGAACTGACGGCCAGGATCAAAACCGTGCTGCGCCGGTCGGCGGCCGGTGTGAAAGATACGAAGGGTGAGGGGGAAAAACGGCTGCGGATCGACCCGGACAAACTCCAGGCCGTGTTCGCGGGGCGGAAACTGGACCTCACGCGGTACGAGTTCAAACTTCTGGCGTTGCTGGCGGCGCATCCGGGCCGGGTGTATTCCCGCGAGGCCATCATGGACGCGGTCTGGGGCGGGGACAGCCCCAGCCTTGACCGGACCGTGGACGCCCATGTGAAATCCCTGCGCGCCAAGCTCCGGGAAATAGACGGCTCCCTGGACATGATCCTGACCCATCGCGGCATGGGGTACGCCCTGCGGGACGACGCATGAGCCTCAGACTGCGCATCATACTGACCTTCACCCTGCTGATGGCGCTGGCGTTTTCCGGCATTATCTGGCTGATTATCAACGACGTGCGGCCCCGCTACCTGGAAGCCGTGGAAGAATCCACGGTGGACACGGCGGAAATCGTCGCGGCCATGCTGTCCGAACAGATCACCGAGGGCAGGCTGCCCGTGGAAACCATCAGCGCGACCATGGAAGCCGTCAAACAGCGGACCTTTGCCGCGCGCATCTATAATATTGTGAAATGGAACGTCTCGCTCCGCATCTACGTCACGGACGCCAAGGGCGTTCTGCTGTATGACTCCACGGGCGCGGCCAAACCGGGGGAGGATTATTCCCTCTGGCGGGACGTGTATCTGACCCTCAAAGGGCAGTACGGCGCGCGCTCCACGCGCACCGTTCCGGACGACCCTGCTTCCCAGGTCATTTTCGTGGCCGCGCCCATCCGCAAAAACGGGGAGATCGTGGGCGTGGTGTCGGTCGGCAAACCCACGAACAGCATTTCCTTCCTCATCGCCATCGCGCAAAAACGCTTCCTGCTCAGCCTTATCCTTATCGCGGCGGCGGCCATCGCGTTATCCGTCGGGCTTTCCTACTGGATCACCAGGCCGGTGAAGCGCCTCACGCAGTACGCGACGGCCATCCGCAAAGGGGAGACGCGGCGGCTTCCGGCTCTCGGAAGCTCGGAAATCCGCGACCTCGGCGCGGCCATGGAGGAGATGCAGGCCAAACTGGAAGGGAAGAATTATATCGAGGATTACGTGCGCGCCCTGACCCACGAGCTGAAAAGCCCGCTCACCGGGATCAAGGGCGCCGGGGAAATTCTGCGCGACCACGTGACGGGCAAGGACGGCATCAAATTCCTGAGTATCGTGGATACCGAGGTGGACCGGCTGCACAGCCTGGTGGACCGGATGCTCCAGCTCTCCCGCCTGGAAAACGTGCGGGCCGTCAACAAGACGAAATTCGCGGCAACGCCCTTTTTCCAGGCGCTGGCGGACAGTTTCCAGACCCAGCTGGCCGCCGGGGGCCTGCATCTGGAAACGAACGTCCCGGAAGACCTTGTTCTGGAAGGCGATGAGTTCCTGCTCCGCCAGGCGATGGGCAACCTCGTCGCCAACGCCATTGACTTCTCGCCGCGGGGGTCCGCCATATCCGTCACGGCTGCTCTTTCCCGCGAGACGGTCACCATCACCGTGCGCGACAGGGGATGCGGCATGCCGGACTTCGCCCTTGAAAAAGCCTTCACCAAGTTCTTTTCCTTAAGCCGCCCCGGCACGGGCAAAAAGAGCACGGGCCTGGGCCTGCCTTTTGTGGCCGAAGTGCTCTTTCTGCACGGCGGCGCGGTCCGCCTCGCCAACGTAACAGGGGCGGCGCCGGGGACGGAATCAGGATTGGAAGTGACGGTTACGCTTCCGGCCTGACCATAAGAAAACACGCCGCCAAACAGAGGCGGCACCAAAGGAAAACACCATGCGCTCTCCGCTCCTTTTGCTTTTCATGTTCTTCATCCTTGTCCCCGTCCACGCCTTCGGGCAAGGCGTCCCCGATGCCGCGCCATGGCAAGACCATGCCGCGGTGGGCAAACTGTTCGCGGAATCCGGAACTACCGGAACCTTCGTCCTTTACGATCCGGCGACGGGCGTTTTTTCCGGACACAACCGCGAGCGGGCGGCAACGCGGTTCATCCCGGCCTCGACCTTTAAAATCCCCAATACGCTGATCGGCCTGTCCATCGGCGCGGTTTCGAGCGTTGACGATATTCTGCCGTATGGCGGCAAGCCCCAGCCCTACCCCGCCTGGGAGAAGGACATGGGCCTGCGGGAAGCCATCAAAATATCCAACGTCCCGGTATACCAGGAACTCGCCCGGCGCATCGGGCTGGAGAGGATGCGGGAAGGCGTTGCGGCTCTTCACTACGGCAACATGGAGATCGGGACGGTTGTCGACCGCTTCTGGCTGGACGGCCCTTTACAAATCAGCGCGGTGGAGCAAACCCGGTTCCTGGCGGCGCTCGCGATGGAGCGGCTGCCCGTGTCTTCCGGTATCCAGAAAGCCGTGCGGGCCATCCTGCTTGTCGAGGAAGGAGACGGCTGGAAGCTGTTCGCCAAAACCGGCACGGCGGCCCGGACCAGCCCTCAGACCGGATGGTGGGTCGGTTGGGTCGAAAACAACGGCGCGATATTTTCCTTTGCCCTGAACGTGGACAGCAACCCGGCCATGGGCGCCGGAGAACGGATTGCCTTCGGAAAGCAATGCCTCGCGGCCATGGGGCTTTGCCGCCGTTGACGGCTCCGGGCAAAAGGCCCGTATCCTAGGGGGCTTTTTGTTTCAGGGAACCCGGAACAGGCCGGGCCATGCTCTTCCCCCGTCCCCTTCTTGACTCGCGATAGCGGCTTGCCCCCTGTCCCGGCTTTCCCGCCCGCGCGGCGCACGCCGCGACCGGCAATGCCGGGAGTTCGCTATGGTCCGCGGGCACCCGGCACTTTTCAATGTATCACAAAACACGTATAGCCCCGACAGCGGGGAAAAGCGCCCACGAAGCGGAAAGGGAGCCGCTTTGCCGGGAATTTCTCACGCCGGCAACCTCTAATTATAAGTAAATCTATTTTTCACCACACACACCCTGCATCACACACCCCTTGACAGAGGCGTTAGATTCACGTAGACCTACAATCAGTCGACCGGTCGACTAAATGGTCGACCAATTGACAAAGGAGTTTCCATGGCGCTTTCGTGTCTTCTCCCGCTTATTGAAAAGCGGCAAGAAAGCAACGGCTCTCTCCGGGAAATGATCGTTTCCGTTCTCATCGAGGGCATCCTGGCCAATGTCCTTGATGACGGCGAAGACCTGGTGGAAGCGGATCTGCAGACCTTGTTCGGCACCAGCCGTTCCCCCATTAGGGAAGCCCTGACGGAACTGGACAACCTGGGGCTGGTGGCCCTCGGCAGACGGCAGACCCGCCGGGTCCGGCGCCTGACCCGGCAGGACATGGAAGAGATCATTCCGATCCGGGCCATGCTGGAAGGGCTGGCCGCGCGCTGGGCCTTCACGGTTCTGGCCGGGGATTCCGTGTGGGAGATCGAGCGCCATTACGGCCTCATGAGCGAAGCCGTGAAGTACGGGGACGCCAAGGCGTACTGGGACAGGCACGTGTTGTTCCATGACGCCTTCATCAACGCTTCCGGCAACAAAACCCTGGTCGGCACCCTTCGTCCGCTCCGCATCAAAACGCACTGGTATCTGTTCAACCTGGACAGAACCCAGTTCGACCTTGAGGAAGAGCTGCATTCGCACCTGCTGCTTCTTGAAGCGCTGAACGATGCCGGCGGATCGGCGGAAAACATGGAAAGTGCCATGCAAGGCCATGTGGCCAGCGCGCTGACCCGTAACATTCAACTTGCATCCGCCGCAAAGAACATTGCCGGTTCCTGACGCCGGCAATGTTCCGGGCGGGGCAACCCTGGGCGGGGCCTTTCCCGCCGCGATGAATCCAAAGGAGGTACCCCATATTTATCGGGAGGGCGTATTGAAGGCGTTATCCCCATAACCACCACTCCTGTGAGGAGGTTTGTGATGCAACGTAACCGTGTGTTTTTCTCCCTTACCATGACCTGTGCAATCCTGCTCCTGTCGGTCCAGACGATTTTTGCAGCGGAGTTCTCCCTTAAATACGCGCACGTGCAGCCCGACACGCACGTGACCAACCGCTCCGCCCTTTGGCTGGCCGACCAGCTGAAGAAGGAAACCAACGGCCGCATTGAGCTCAAGGTCTTCCCTTCCGGGGTTCTCGGCCGCGACAACGAAATGCTCGACGGTCTGGAAGCCGGCGATATCGACATCGCCTGGATTTCCTCCGCCAACCTGGGCACATCCATCACCGAATTCAACGTTTTTTCCCTGCCGTATCTTTTTTCAAGCGACGCCCATTACAACAAGGTTTTCGCGAAAAGCAGCCCGGTTATGCAGCTGCTCGCCACCTATGTTGACAAATCCCCCTACGGGATCGTACTGGGCGGCATGCTGGGCGGCGTTTCCCGCCAAGCCTTTAACAACTACCGCCCCATCGTGAAGCCGGAGGATCTCAAGGGGCTGAAAATACGCGTCCAGAACTCCCCGGTGGAGATGAAAGTCTGGACCCAGCTTGGCGCCGCGCCTCAGCAACTTGCCTGGACTGAAATTTACACCAGTTTGCAGACCAGCGTCGTGCACGCCGCAGAAGCCAGCATTGACGCCTATTTTCAGAACAAATTCTTCGAAGTCTCCAAATACCTGTCCCTTACCAACCATCAGTACATGGCCCTGCCCATCCTGATAGGCAAAAAAACCCTGAAAAAACTGCCCGACGATCTGCGCGCGACCCTCGTCCGCCTGACGGAAGAGTCCGGCATCCATGGCATCGGCCTCTATCAAGGCGACCAGGCTGAACTGCTAAAAACAAAGGTGCCCGAATTCAACGTGCAGTTGAACGAAGCCCAGACCGGGCTGTTCAAGGCAAAAGTGGCCGACCTCATCGCCGAGGAATCGAAAAAGTACGGCGGCGGCGACATTCTGACGCTTATCGACGCTGTAAAGTAACGGTGCCGTCATGCAAGCGTTGCACAGACTGAGCCTGTTCCTGGTGCAATTCGAGGAATTCTTCATCAAGTGGGCGATGACGGCGCTGTGTTGCATCATCATGTACCAGATCGTCGGCCGGAACCTTGATCTCCCGGCCGGCTGGACGGGCGAGGTGGCCCTGCTGGTTTCCACCTGGATGACGTATATAGGCGCCGCCCTTGCTCTACAGAAGAAAGCCCACTTCAGCGTGGATCTGTTCCCCGGGAAAACGGGGCTCATAATCAAGCTGATGGGCGCGGTTTCCATGATCATGGTGGCGTTCTTCGTATTCTATCTCGTCTGGCAGGGTTTCCTCATGACCTACCTTGTCCGGCTGCGCGTTTCCGGCATCGCCGACATAAGCATGGCCTGCTACTTTGTCTCGCTGCCCATCAGCGGCGTGTTCATGCTCATCCACATGCTTGATGCCGCCTGCAACCCGGAAAAGGAGGCGTAGGATAT
Source organism: uncultured delta proteobacterium (assembly GCA_900079685.1). NCBI lineage: Bacteria > Deltaproteobacteria > uncultured delta proteobacterium. The sequence goes on along the minus strand of LT599018.1, from coordinate 2,709,355 downwards.
GGAATCGATTCTCCTGCTCATAGGGTTGTTTTTCCTCCTTTGCCTGTTGCGGGTCCCCATTCCCTTTTCCCTAGGCATCTCGTCGCTGGTCGTCATCCTGCAGATCGGCGTCGCCCCGCGCCAGGTCGTGGTGCACATGATGCGCAACACGGACATGTTCTCGCTGCTCGCCATCCCGCTGTTCATCCTGGCGGGCGAGATCATGAACAAGAGCGACCTCACGGAACGGCTGCTGACCTTCGCGACGGCCCTTGTCGGGCGCATCCGGGGCGGGCTGGCCCATGTGAACGTGGTGGTCTCCATGATCATGGCGGGCGTTTCCGGCTCCTCCACCGCGGATTCCGCCGGGGTCGGCGCGGTGCTCATCCCGGCCATGGTGCGGGCGGGATATCCCGCCAACTTTTCCGTGGCCATCACCGCCATGTCCTCCACCCTCGGCAACATCATCCCGCCTTCCATCTACATGGTGGTGTACGGGGCCATGGGCGGCGTTTCCATCGGCGCCCTGTTCCTGGGCGGCGCCATTCCCGGCATTCTTATCGGCCTTACCCAGATGAGCGCCATCGCGTTCAACGCGAAACGCAAGAACTACCCCTACGCCGAGCCGATGACCATGAAAGAGCGCTTCCAGGCCACCCAACGGGCGGCTCTCGCGCTGCTCATCCCGGTCATCATCGTGGGGGGCATCGTTTCCGGGCTATACTCGCCCACGGAAGCGGCCGTGACGCTCGTGTTCTACTGCCTGTTCCTGACCTTGTTCGTCTACAGGTCCCTCAAGTGGAATGAAATTCCGGAAGTCATGCTGTCCGGAGCCAAGGTGAGCGTGCTGCCGCTGTTCACCGTGGCCTGCGCCGGTCCCTTCGGCTGGCTCATCGGCTACATGCGCGGCCCGGACATGGTGGCCAACGCCATGCTGAGCATCACCCAGGAACCGCTCCTGGTGATGGCCATGCTGATAGGCTTCCTGCTCATTCTGGGAACCTTCCTCAGCGAGATCGCGACCATCATCATCTTCCTGCCCATCATCCAGAAGCTGGGCGAAATGGGGGGCATGCACCCGGTGCAGCTCGGCGTGATCGTGGTCATGGTGCTCTGCCTCGGCCTCGTGACCCCGCCGTACGGCATCTGCCTCTTGATCTGCTGCGGCATCGGCAAGGTGAACGTCATGGACGCGTTCTGGCAGTGCGGCATGTTCGTGATTCTGTTCCTGGTCATCGTGTCGCTGTGCGTGCTCGTCCCCGGCCTGACCCTGTGGCTGCCGTCGGTTATCATGTCCGATTTCCGAATGTGACTGCCGTTCCTGAAACGGCAATACATACTTACAGACCATTTTTTTAAGGAGAAAGTATCATGACCAAGTTTGATTTTGACGTTAACGCCATCATGAAAGCGCGCTACGCGAAGATCCAGAAGAAGTTCACGGAAGAAAAAATCGACGTGTTCCTCGGCACCAGCCTTCGCGCCATCACATACGCGGGCAACGTCTACCAGAGCTTTGCCTGGTATGTGAACACCTGCATCCTGATCCCCGCCAAAGGCGAGCCCATGCTGGTCGGCCCCCTGTCCGACGTCAACAGAATCGCCGCTGAATCCTGGATTTCTAAGGTCGAGTCCTGGAACCCGCCCTTTGGGGACATCCCGGCCCGCAAGTTCGAAGACGTGCTCATCGACTATTTCAAGGCCAACAAATTCGAGGAAGCCGTCATCGGGATCGAGGGCAACATTTCCTATCTCCTGCGCACCACGCTGGAAAAAGCGCTGCCCAAAGCCACATTCGTCATCGCCGACAACGCGACGGTGGACTGCATGGTGGTCAAGGACGAAATGGAACTGGCCTACATGCGCAAAGTCGGCGAGCTGTGCACCCTGGGGTTTGAAACCCTGCGCGACAACATCCGGCCCGGCATTTCCGAAACCGAGCTGGTGGGCATCATGGAAGCGCGGCTGCGCAAGGCCGGCTGCACGGGCTGGTGGGTTCCCAACCAGGCCGGCTGCGGCGAAAAGGTCCTGCTCGACCACTACCCTTCCGACGACGCCATCATCCAGCCCAACCACTACGTCAAGGCCGGGGTGCATGCCACCTACCGCCTGTACTGCGGCGATATCTGCAACGTGTTCGCCCTGCGCAAGGCCGAGCCGGAATACGTCAAGCTCTGCAAAACCTCGGAAGACGCCGCCCAGAAGACCCTGGACGCCATGAAACCCGGCGTGAAGTGCAACGAGTTGTATTTCGTGTACCAGAAGTACATGGCCGACCACGGCTATGAAAAATGCTGCGACTGGTACCTCGGCCACGGCCTGGGCACCGCGCACCACGCGCCCCTGCTCTCCCCCCACGACCCCACCGTGCTGCAAAAAAACATGGTCGTGGTGCTGAACGCCCTGAGCCAGACCAGCTGGAACAGCTATATCAACGAGGTCATGGTCATCATCACGGACGACGGATACGAGCTTATCACGCACAACCCCCTCGGGCTTGTTCAGCTGTAAGCCATCCCTTACCAAGGCCGCCGGAACGCTCCGGCGGCCTTATGCCCTTTTCGCCGGTTTCCGGTTTATACGCAGGAGAACTGCTTTATGTTGACACCCATTGATTATCCCAAAAGAATCGTCACAATCGCCCGCGAAGTTGAAGCCAGGGGATTTGACGCCTACGTCTCCACCCGCATGGCCGGGCTGCATTACCTGGTGGGCGCGTTCATGCCCTGGACAGGGGCCGTCATCGTCACCGCCTCGGGAGAATCGCGCTTCGTTTACTGGGCCATGGACTATGAACGGGTCAAACAGGAAGGCTGGGGCATGGACGGCGTGCCTTTCGGCGGCGGCAATCCCGGTTTTCTCGAGTCCGTCGTCGCCATCCTTGACGACATGGGCCTGACCCGCGGCAAAATCGGCCTGGACATAGCCCTTGAAGGCTCGGCCCAGGCCGCGCCCGGCGTGCTCACGGCCTATGACTGGATGGAACTGAACAAAATGCTGCCCAAGGCCACCCTGGGAAACGGCATGCCCTGCCTTGAGGCCGTCATGCTCATCAAGGACGGCGCGGAAATCGAACGCCTCCGTCTGGCCGCGGCATCGGCTGACGCCGGGTTCGAGGCCGCGCTGCGCTGCATCAAGCCCGGCGTCACGGAAAACGCGGTCGCCGGGGCCGTTGAGGAGGCCACCAGGCGCTACGGCAGCATCTGGGCCTGGTCCGTCACCGGCGGCACAGAAGTCGGTTCCGGCCCCCGCACCGCCTTCCTCAAAGGCGTGACCCAGCAGGCCACGGACAAGAAAATCGAAAACAACGAAATGATCATCGTTGACCTGCACCCCATGGTGGAACTCTACATTGCCGACCTGGGCCTGCCCGTCATGCTCGGCACCCCGACCAGGGCGCAGCAGACCCTTATGGACGCCTGGGAAGACGCCGTCGCCACCCTCATGGACGCCCTCAAGCCCGGCGAGCCGGCCAAGGTAGCCTGCCAGAAGGCTTACGACAAGTTCGTCAAGTACGGAGTTGACGCCTACGCCCTGCCCCTGTTCGGCCACGGGCTCGGCACCTGCGCCCGGCAACGGCCCTTCATGAGCATCACCAGCAACGACGTCCTCAAGGAAGGCATGGCCCTGGCCCTCGGCGGCCACCTCTACCAGCCGGGCGTCGGCGGGTGCCGCCAGGAATACCCCGCCATCATCACCAGCAAGGGCACGGAAGCGCTGTGCACGCATAAAAACGTCGTCTACAAGCTGTAACCGGGTCTGACGGCGGTAACGCAAACGGCCCGCGCAACCGCGCGGGCCGTTTGCGTTTGCAAAACAACGTTTCCCTACCGCGCTTCCCCCGGGAACCCCCGCACGAGGGGCATGCCCATGCTGCGCATGACGGCGTCCGTCACGTGATGGATCGCAAGGCCCATTTTCGGGGCTTCGGCCACGATGTCCCTGGTGCAGTCGTAGCAGTTGCCGATGAGCAGGACTTTTGCCCCGGCGTCTTGCAACTCCCGCATTTTCCCGGCCTGGCCGGGGCAGATGCCGGGGTTCTCGCACTTGAGCGCGCCCTTGACCAGTTTGGCCTGCGTGCAAACCTGCACGGCGACCACCTCGGCGTTCATTTCCTTGGCGATCTCCCGCATGCGCACCCCGTTGGGGCCGCAGGCGCAGACCAGAATGCCCATGGGCAGGGGCTCGTATAAACAGGATTCCCGCACCAGGATGCCGCCCGTCGTCTTGACCACCGCGTCGTCGATACCGGCGTGCCGCCCGGTGAACGGGCCGCCCATGATGATTTCCCCGTACTCGCCGGTCAGGCCGCCCGCTTCGTCGATCAGGTCGCGGATTTTCGTCCCCACGGGCACGTCCATGAAAATCCGGGGGGTCGTGCCGTTCACGGATCGTCCGGCAAGGGTCAGGTTCTTGCTGATGACAGGCCGGCGTTCGTCCACGGCCTCGGCTATGCGGCTGGCCGTTTCCGCGTTGATGATGACGGCCCCGGCGGCGGAAGGCAGATCCTCCACCGGCAGCAGCTTCTTGAGCGTTTCGCGGATGATGGCCCGCTCCTCGCCCATGGGGTACCGGTCCGGCAGCTCGGCGATCGTGACGTTGTCCGCGCCTGTAACAATGCCTTTGAGCGCGGCCACGGCATCCTTGTTCTTGGCCTTGATGGCGATAATGCCGGAACGCGCGTCCGTCGCCTCCATGGCCAGCAACAGGCCCCGGTAGATCTTGGCGGGGTTCTGCTCGATCTGGGTGATGTTGTGGTGCAGAATCGGCTCGCACTCCACCGCGTTGATGATGACCGTGCCGCCGTTCAGGTTCGTCCCCAGCTTGACGTAGGTGGGGAACCCGGCCCCGCCCATGCCGCAGATGCCGGCGGCCTTCACCGTTTCCACGATGCCGGAACAGGGGGGCAACGGCTCGTAATCCGTGCCCTGCGCCGCATCGGCTTCGATCTCGATAGCCGTTTCGGTGATAGCGCGCACCACGCCGCTGACGCTGGCGTGCAGCGGCACGCCGAGCCCTTGCGGCTCGGCCAGAAGCGTCCCGCGCGCAACCCGCTGCCCGGTTGCGATAACGGGCGTCGCGGCCATGCCGATACTCTGCTTGAGAGGCAACGTGTAGATTTTTCCCATAATGCTCCTCGTAAAAAACAGGACGGTCGCGCATCCCACCGCCGCGGCGTTCTTTTCCCACCCGCCAGGAAGCGCTCGCGCCCGGCGGAACCATCCCGACCCGATCAACCATATGGTATCGCTCACCGCGTCCCGTCAGGCAAGCGCTTTCATTCGCCGCCGGAAATGCCTGTCTTCGAAGACGGCCCGAGCGGTCACAACGCGATGCCGGATGTCTCTGCATCAATCATAGCAAAGTATTTTGATATATAATGCATATACCATTATATAACGACTATGTGTCACAAGACACAAATAAAAAATATATCAATTTTATTGTATCAAATTTTTATATGCTCGTATTTAATACTATTACAATGTATTAAATAATTAATAACAGTCATTATGAACTAATTTTATTTTATTTTTGATACTATATTATAGGTTTACTAAAAAAATGTATTGTTTTTACTGAATTTAATGCTACCCTATTATTGAAAAATGCACATTGTATCTTTTCACGTGAGGATATCGCATGAAATTGCAAACAAAAATGTTACTCCCCATCATGGCGCTCGTCGTCTTGCTATGTGGCCTCAGCGGGTATCTGTCATACAGAAATGCGGCCGCCGACCTTCAAACCGCCATTGAGGATAATCTGCGCGGCGAGGCGGAAGCGTTGGGCCGCGCGACGAACTCCATGGTGAAGGATCTTTTCCTTGACGCGGGGCGCATCGTCCAGCGCAACGTTATCCTGAATTTCTACCGGAACGCCTCGTCGGACATGGCAAGAAAGGCCATAGTAAACGATCTCCGGCTGATAGAGGAAAGTTATCCCGCTTTTGACCGGATACATCTGCTGGATGACAAAGGGGAGGTCATCGCTTCCACCGATTCGGACAATATCGGGAAAAATTATGCGGACCGCGCGTATTTCAAGGAAGCCATGAAAGGGGAGATTTTCCTGAGCCCTCCCTTCCAAAGCCGCCTGACGGACAAGGGCATCATGGTGGCGGCGGCCCCGGTGACCCTGAACGGCAGAATCGTCGGCGCCATCTATTGCCCCGTCCCTCTGGAATATCTGTATAAGGAATCCGTGGCCCCCGTTACCGTGGGCAGCGACGGCTACGCCTATATTTTGGACCGCAACGGCCTTGTGGTGGCGCACAAGAACCAGGATTTCCTCTTTAACAACACGCTGAACGGCATGGAGCACTATAAGGCCATGGCCGCCGCCGAAAAAGACGGGTTGCGCGACTTTGTGGGCGCCGCGAAAGAACGCGTCATTGCATACCACGTCAAGGAGCCGCAGACCGGGCTCGTCGCCGTGACGCAGGCGGAACACGCGGACGTGTTCGAGGGGCTCGCCCGGATGCGCAATAATTCCCTGATCGTCGCGGGCGCGGGCATCTTTCTCGCGGCGATCGTGATCATGCTCATTCTGCGCCCGGTGCTGCGGGACCTCCACGCGGGCATGGTTTTCGCCGGCAAGATAGCGGCCGGCGATCTTTCCGGCACGCTGGCGGTTTCCCGCAAAGACGAATTGGGCAAGCTGGGCGACGCGTTGCGGGCCATTCCCGAATCACTGCAAAAAATAGTTGCGGAATACCGGCAGCTTGAAAAGAACATTGAAGTCGGCAACCTGCGGGCCGCGGGCGACGCTTCGCCGTTTTCCGGCGAATTCGCGAATCTGATTAACGGCACCAACGCCATTTTGGGATGCTTCGTCGCGATCGTTGACGCCATCCCCTCGCCGACCCTGATGCTGGATAAAAACCTCACGGTCCGCTACATGAACGGTGTGGCCCAGAAGCTCGCGGGCACGGACTACGACGGCAAAAGCTGCGTCGATCTGTTCCGCCTTGAGGATTACGGCACGGAACGCTGCGCCCTGACGCGCGCCGCCTCCAGCGGCCAACCCTGCGAGAACGAAACCGTGGTCCGCCCAGGCGGCCGGGAGATGGAAATCAGCTATACCGCCATTCCGCTGTTCGATCCCCAGGGCAACCTGGCCTCGGTCCTGCTGCTCATGATCGACCTGACCCAGATCAAGAGCACGCAACGCACCATCATGGATGTGGCCGCCCAGGCCATGGACATCGCCAACCGCGTGGCCGCCGCCTCGGAACAGCTTTCCGCCCAGGTGGAACAGGTCAGCCGGGGCACGGAGATCCAGCGCGACCGCGTGAACTCCACGGCAACGGCCATGGAACAGATGAACGCCACGGTTCTTGAGGTGGCGCACAGCGCCGGGGAAGCCAGCAAGCAGGCGGAATCCATGCGCGGCAAAGCGTCCCAGGGCGCGGAACTGGTGGATAACGTCATCGCCGCCGTGCAGCGGGTGAACACCGTGGCCGAGGAGTTGCAAGGCAACATGCGCGAGTTGGGCGACCAGGCCGAATCCATCGGCGGCGTGATGAACGTCATCTCCGATATCGCGGACCAGACCAACCTGCTGGCCCTGAACGCCGCCATCGAAGCCGCCAGAGCCGGGGACGCCGGGCGCGGGTTTGCCGTGGTGGCGGACGAAGTGCGCAAGCTGGCCGAAAAAACCATGGGTGCGACCACCGAGGTGGGCGCCAGCATCAAGGGCATCCAGCACTCCGCCATGTTCAACATCAAGCGGGTGGACGACGCGGGCAAAAGCGTGGCCGAGGCCACGGGACTGGCGGGCACGTCCGGCGAGGCCCTGAAAGAGATCGTCACCCTGGCCGGAGAAAATTCCTCGCTCATTGCCAACATCGCCACGGCGGCGGAGGAACAGTCCGCCACTTCGGAAGAAATCAACCACTCCGTGGAGGAGATCAACCGCATCGCCGGGGAGGCCGCGACCGGCATGAACGAATCGGCCTCCGCCGTGCAGGAGTTGTCCCGCATGGCCCAGGAACTGAACACGCTTCTGGACAGGCTGAAGGCGGCGTAACCTTCCCCGCGCGGCTTGCCGGAGCCTTGCCGCGTAACGGCGCGGGCTCCGGGCAACGAAAAACCCCGGCCTTCAAAGGTCGGGGTTTTTCAGTTTGATGCCAAAGCCGGCAAGGCCGCGCGTTCCGTATCGTCACAGGCTTGAGTAATCGTCGAAATAGCCCTGGATGAGAACCACGGGCGTGCCCTTGTCCCCGCTGCCGCTGATAAGGTCGCACAGGCTGCCCAGAAGGTCGACGTAGTTGCGGGGCGTTGTGCCAGCGCTGACGCACTCTTTGTCCGCGTTGTTGTTTTTTTCGCGGATCATTTCCGTGATGGCCGCTGTTTTTTCCGCGCTGCCCATGGTTCCGGCCAGGCCGTCCGCCACCAGCTTGATCTTGATCTCCCTGGGGCGGCCCTTCAAGCCGTCGGTATAGGCCGGGGAAACCACCGGGTCCGCAAGCTCCCAGATGCCCGCGAGCGGGTCTTTGAACGCGCCGTCCCCGTAGACGAGGACCTCGGGCGCGACCCCGCATTTTCGGGCTATTCTGGCACGGACAGCGCGGACGAAATCATCGCTGTCGCGGGGGAACAGCTTCAATACGCCCTCGCCGGAAAGGTTGGACCCGAGCACGCCGAATTGCGGGTTGTAGCCGCTGCCGTTTTCCGGTTCCGCGAGCACGTCGCTGAGCGTATACACCGTCGCGGCCCCGGCTTTCAGCAAACGGTTTTTGGTCATTTGCCGGGTATGGATTTCCGCCACCAGAACGTGCGCGGTCAGATCCAGGATGCGGCGGGGGTCGCTCGCGACGTGCACGTCGATATTGCCGCCCGCTTCCTGGTAGAGGGAAATGTAATCCACGCCCGTGAACGGGTGGCAGTAGTTGCCGGTGGCTTTTTTGAATCCGGCCCCGGTGAACAGGGTTTCGCCGCTGTCGAAAAGCGCGTCCACGTCTTCCGGGTTCATGAGGGGGTTGCCCACCTCGTCGCACGGGTATTGCAGCAGCACGTGGACCTTTTCGGCCCCGCGCGAAATGCCTTTGAGGATGTTGAGGAACCGGTTGCGGCTGAGGATGGGGAACACGACGCCCACTTCCCCGCCCGGGAATTTTTTGCGGATGTCGGCGGCAATGGCGTCGATGCTGGCGAAATTGCCCTGGGATTTGGCGACCAGCGCTTCCGTCACGCCGACCACGTCCGTTTCCCGCAGGGTGAGATTGTTCGCGCGCGCGACGTCGAAAAGGGCGTCCGCGACCATGCCCGCCAGATCGTCCCCCTGGCTGACGATGGGCAGCCGCACGCCGAATGCTTGTGTCCCTACATGCCTCATGGGCAATGCCTCCTTCTTGCAACAGCCCGGCGCGATCGCCGGAAACGGTCCCGTGCGGATACAGCCCCGCACCCGTTTTCACCTACACGCATAATGCCCGGTTGCCAACAAAAACCGATACGGCTCCCATCGGCATGCGCCGCGCCGGGACCGCCCTTGCCGCAGCAAAAAGACCAGGCACGTCGGCCCGGCCTTTCCCACACCGGGAACTGGCGCCGGAAAAATCCGGCTCCCGTCCCCGCGATTGTTTTCCCGTCAGTGGTAGATTTCGGGATTCAGGATACGCGGCGCGCGGCCGCCCTTGAGCAGGGTTTCAATGTCCGTGACGTTCATCATGCCCACCCGCTCGCTGGATTCCGCCGTGTCGCCCCCCGCGTGCGGGGTGAGCAGCGCTTTGGGGTTGGCGAAAATGGGATGGCTGAAATCCGGCGGCTCCACCGGGAAGGCGTCAATGGCGGCCCCGGCGAGGGCGTTATTTTTCAGCGCCCTGTCCAGAGCGTCAAGGTCCACCACGTCGCCACGGGCGTTGTTTATCAGGAAGGCCGTGGGTTTCATCATGGCCAGCTGCGTTTCGCCGATGCAGTTCACGTTGTCTTTGCCGCCGTGGATGTGCAGTGTGACGTAATCCGCCTTGCGTAAAACGTTTTCCATATCGGCCAGCGTAACGCCGTGCTCCTCGGCGAAAATATAGTCCGGGTAGAGATCCGTGGCCAGAATCCGCATGCCCAGGGCGCTCGCCGCCAGCGCCAGCGATTTGCCGATATTGCCGAACCCGACGATGCCCAGGGTTTTACCCGCGATCTCGCTCCCCACCTGGCGTTCCCAGTTTTGGTTCCGGATGTCCGCGCAGGCTTTGGGCAGGTGGCGGGCCAGGACGATCATGTCGCCGATGGTCAGTTCCACCACGGCGTTCGTGTTCCCGCCGGGCGCGTTGAGCACCGGAATTTTGCGCCCCGTGGCCGCCGCGATGTCAATGTTGTCCACGCCCACCCCGTGTTTGAGCACGGCTTTGAGGTTGGGCGCCGCGTCAAGCTGCCCGGCCTTTACCGGCAGAAGGCCCGCCACCAGAAAATCAACGCGCCCGAGATGCTCCGCCAGCCCCCCGTCCGGGCGGGACTTGTCAATACACCGGATCAACTCCCATCCCCGGTCGGCTATAAATTGAGGCACTTTTCCAACGGTACCGAAAACAGGGGATGTGGTGGCGATAACACAAGACATACGCATCTCCTTTTTTGGGGTTGCCGGGCACAAGGGGCTTATGCCCATGGCACCCAATACATAGGCGTTATAATGCTGTCAACATATTAATTTAATTATAAAATTTTACGGTAAGATCTATCGGTTCGCGTTATAACGCGGCACAACGGCGGCAGAAAAGATCCTGTTGCCGACACGGAGAAATCTCCCGTATAGAATAGCACACGGGCTCGCCGCCGCGATGCGGCCGGGATCGGGAGACGGCATCATGACCACGATATTGGAGGACACATGCGGTACACACCGTTCGGGAAAACAGGCGAATCGGTTTCCGTCCTGGGTTTGGGCTGCGGCCGTCTGCCCGTATCGGCGGGCAAAGGGAAAGCCGCCGATTCCCGGGCTGTGAGCCTTATCCGCCATGCCGTTGACAGCGGCGTGAACGTCCTTGACTGCGGTTTCCCCTACCGTGGGGCCGCGCCGGATCAGGAACGCATCGAGGCCCTTGCGGGCAACGCCTTGAAGGACGGATACCGGGACAAAGTCTTTCTGACGGCGCAGCTTCCCGCCTGGCGGGAGTTGTCCCGGTGCGGCATGGAAGCGCACCTCGACGGCCAGCTCAAGCGCCTGGCCGTGGACGCCGTTGATTTTTACTGTATCGGGAACATCCAGCGGGCCGACTGGCGCGCGCTGCAAGAGAACGATCTTGCCTCGTTCCTGGAAAAAGCCTTGCAGGACGGGAAAATCCGGCACGCGGGTTTTTCCGCCTGCGACGCGCCGGGACTGTTCCGGGAGATTCTGGCCTACCGCGACTGGGCCTTCTGCCAACAGGCGTACAATTACTACGCTCCCCGTTTCCAGGCCGGGAAGGCGGGCATCGCCCTTGCGGCCTCGCGGGGGCTGGGCGTGGCCGCGACGAGCCCCCTGCTCGGCGGCCTTCTGGCGGACGCCCTTCCGGAGGACGTCCTGCGCGTGTTCGAAGAGACGGGCCAAGGCCTGCCGCCCGCCGCCTGGGCGCTTCGCTGGGTGTGGGACGACCCCGGCGTGTCCCTGGCGGTCTGCGCCATGCGGTCCGTTGCCGAGGTTGACGCCAACTGCCGTCTGGCGGCTGAAGCCGCGCCGGGCAACCTTTCCGATGCGGAACGGGAAATCTTTCGCCGCGCGCGCCGCCTGCTGAAGGCCAAAGGCCCGGTTCCCTGCACGGAATGCCACCAGTGCTCCTGCCCGGCGGGGGTGGAAATCCCGGCGGTGCTCGCGGCCTACAACGCGGCCGCCGCTTTTGGCGAACCGTGCCCGAGCCACGCGTACGCCGAACTTTCGCCGGACAAACGCGCCTCCCAATGCACTGGCTGCGGCATGTGCGAACCGCTCTGCCCGGAAGGCATCCGCATCCGCATCCAGGTAGCCAGAGCCGCTGACTTCTTCGGGGACAAACGCTGACCATGGCCCGCCGGAAAGCGGTTGTCCCGGCGGGATCGCAGGCGAAGCAAAAAGCTCTTGCCCAAACGGGCAAGAGCTTTTGCATCCGGCGGCGCCACAAGCCGCGACGCCGGAGTTTCCGGCGGGAGAGCGCCTACTTTTTCCCTGTGGCCTTGAATTCGTCCACCTTGTACTTTTTCTCCATGGCCATGAGGTCCGGCATGCCGACGATGTTCGTGTATTCCTCGAACGTGGTCATCATGTCCAGGGCGCCGCGCGTGGTGTGGTTCGCCTTGAGGTCGGCCAGCACCTTCTGCATGCCTTTTGCCGCGGCGAACACAGTGCAGACGGGGAAAATGACAATGTCAAACCCGAGGTCCTGCAACTCCTGTGTGGTCAAAAGCGGGGTCTTGCCGTGTTCCGTCTGGTTGGTAAACTTATACCCCTTTGCTTTCTGGCCTATCATCCGCAGTTCTTCAACCGAGGTCGGGGCGTCGATGTAGACGATGTCCGCACCGGCCTCATGGTACGCCAGGACGCGGTCAATGGCCTCATTGATGCCGTGGGTGGCGCGGGAATCCGTGCGGGCGATAATCAGCATATCCTCGCGGGCGTCCATGCAGGCCTTGATTTTTTCCACATGTTCCTCGACCGGGATAACCGCCTTGTTTTCCATATGGCCGCACCGTTTCGGGAAAACCTGGTCCTCGATATGCACGGCGGCCACGCCCGCCCGCTCGAACTCCTTGATGGTGCGGTAGACGTTGAGGGGGTTGCCGTAGCCGGTATCCACATCCCCGATGAGGGGAATGTTCAGAACAGAGGTCATGTTGGCGCAGACGGTCACCATCTCGTTCATGGTCATGAGGCCGTAGTCGGGCTGGCCGAGAATGGAACCGGACGCGCCGTACCCGGTCATGAAGGCGCATTTGAAGCCCGCCTGCTCCACCATGCGCGCCGACAAGACGTCGTAGCACCCCGGCGCCACGATGATTTCCGGCTGTTGCAGCATTTCAAGCAGGGCTTTGCCGGGAGCTTTGCCGTTAATTTTCATTGTGTTTCCTTTTTGTTGCTTCGTTGCCTGCCCGGCGCGCGGCGCTTTTGGCGCCGGGCGCCGGGCGGCGTCATATTACCGGATGAACACCAGCGACAGCGCGGGAATGTATGAAATAAGCGCCAACGCTATCAAAAAAGCGATGATGAACGGAATAGCATACCGGGTCAGCGTGGATATGGGGATGTGGAACATCCCGCAGGCCACGAACAAATCCGCTCCCACAGGCGGCGTAACCAGCCCGATGGCCAGGTTGACCACCATCATCATGCCGAAATGGATGGTGTCCATTCCTATGGCCGTGGCGATGGGCAGCAGCACGGGGGTCAGGATAAGAATGGCCGATGTGACGTTTACCAGCATCCCGGCGAACAGCAGGATCAGGTTGATGGCCGCGATAAGGACGAACGGGGAAATGTTGGCCCCGCTCATGATGTCCGTCACCATGCGCGGCATCTGCAACAGAGTCAGAACCCTCCCGAACAGGGTCGCCGCGGCGATGACCACGAGCAGCGGCGCCAGACTGCGGGCCGTTTCCGCGAGAACCTTCGGCATATCTTTAAGCGCCATGGTCTTGTAGACGAACAGGCCGATTATCAAGGAGTAGACGACCGAAACCGTGGCCGCTTCCGTCGGGGTGAAAATCCCGCCGTAAATGCCGCCCAAAATGATGACCGGCGTCATGAGCGCCCAGGAACTGTCCTTGAGCAAGGGCCAGAAACCGATCTTCCTGATGGCGGCATAGTTGGCGCGCAACAGTTCCTTGTCCTCGCCGCGGCGCACGCAATGGATATACGCGCACACGGACAGGCAGGCGGCAATGATTATCCCGGGGATAACGCCGGCAATGAACATTTCGCCGACCGAGGCGTTGGCCGCCAAAGCGAAAATGATGAACGGCACGCTCGGGGGGATGATAACGCCCAGGGAACCGGCCGTGGCCACCAGCGCCGCGGCGAAGTTGCGCTCATACCCCATGCTTTCCAGATAGGGAACCACCATGCTGCCCACAGCGGCCGTGGTGGCCGGCCCGGACCCGGAAAGCGCCCCGTAGAACATGCAGGTGATGACGGCCGTAATGGGAAGGCCGGCCGTCAGCCTGCCGGTGAAATACGAAAAGAACTCGAAGAGTTTTTTGGCGATGCCCCCCCGGGCCATAATCAGGCCCGAAAGGATGAACAGCGGCACGGCCAGCAAGGGGTATGAATTAAGGCCGTCCACCATGGACTTATAGACATACGCCGGGTTGATGATCCTGGAAACCCCGAAAGCGTAAGCGGATATGGCGCTGAGCGCGAGGCTTATGCCTATGGGCACGCTTAAGGCCAGCGCGGCGGCGAGAACGATGAATATCACGTGCATGGGTTTTTCTCCTTACAGTGGCCGCGACTGTGTGAAGAAACGATATACCCGCTGCATATATCGCACCGCCGCCAGGATGGCGCCGAAAAAGAACGACGCGTACAAAAAGGTCACCGGAATTTCCGCCCCAGGGCTTACCTGGTGGGAAGCCATTGTTTTATTGAGCACTTCTACCCCGCAGTAAGCGATATAGATGTAAAAAACAAAGGTGATAAAATTACCGGCCGCTTTCAGTATGGTTGCCGCCCGCATGGGCAGCAGGTCGCTCATGTCGACGCGCAGGTTGTTGTCGTGCAAGATGGCATAGCCGCAGCCGATAAACCCGATCCAGACGTTGAAATACACGATGACTTCTTCCACCCAGGAAAGGGAACTCGCAAAGCAGTACCGCAAAACAACCTGGAGGGTCGAAAGAACCGTTATTCCCACGAGCAGGGCTGATATCAGCAGCGTTTCAAAATGAGCATCGAGCCAGGTCAACACAGTCTTCATGAAAGTCTCCCCGCCCGCGCGTTACTTTGTTTTACCCGTGGCCCGGTACAGTTTGTCGACCAGATCATCCCCGATTTTTCCGCGGATCATCTTTTCCACCACGGGGCGGGCTATTTTGGCCCAGCGTTCATATTCCCCGGCGGGCATTTCGCGGATGACCGTTTTCTTGTATTTCGTTTCCAGTTCTTTCAGCAGATCCTCTTCGCGGGCAATGGACATTTCCAGGAAGTCCGCGCGCATCTGCCCGATCAATTCCATGAACAGCTTCTGGTGCTCGGGTTTCAGGGATTCGTAAAATTTCGGATCGCCCAGCCACGTGGTGATGTACGTTATGTGCTTCGTGTTCATGAAGTAATCCTGCACTTCGTACATCTTGGTGTTGTAAGCGTTTTCCATAACGTTTTCCTGGCCGTCCACCGTGCCCTGTTGCAGAGCCGTGTACCGCTCGGAGTTGGCGAGCGGCGTGGGGGTGGCGCCAAGAGACGTCCACAGCGCTCTGTGCTGGGGGTTCTCGGAAATACGCAGTTTGAAGCCCTTCAGGTCTTCCAGCGTGGTGATGGCTTTCTTTTTGGACGACAGCCAGCGATACCCTTGCGGGTCAAAGCCGAGATTCATGAGGCCCGCTGTTTTATATCCTTCCTCGATGGGCTTCATCAGTTCCGGGTCGTTGACAGCCTTGCGGGCTTCATCAAGCGAAGCGAAGAAAAAGGGCATGTCGAAGATGGCGACCGCCGGGACGAAACTGACCACCGGGGGCGTGGCGGTCATGGTCATGACCAGGGTGTGGTCCTGGATGGCCTGCATGGCTTCCGTGTCGCTGCCCAACTGGTTGTTGGGGTAAGCCACGCCGACAATTTCCCCGTTGCTGCGTTTTTCGATTTCCTTGGCGAACTTTTCAAAGGCGATGTTCGCGGCGTGCGTCGGGGCCATGCCGTTGGCAAAGGACACGACTATCTGTTCCGCGGCGTGCGCGGGGAAAGCAAAGCCGCACAGCATGCACAGAGTCAACAGGACAGAACTGAACCGTTTCATGGCAACTCCTTTTATTCGGTTACAAGGGCATCGGCCAAAGCCGCGCGCGGCTTTGGCCTGTCCGGGCAAGCACTATGAGAGAAATTTCTTTTCCAGGGCAACGTATTTGCTGATGCCCACCAGTTCGAACGCATCCTTGAACGGGGTGAGGAAGTCCTCGCAACTGTCGAGGGAACCCGCCGCTTTGAGCGCGGTGAGGGATTTGCGGATGCCGGCGATGGAGCCCGCCCAGCAGGCCATGGGGTAAATGGCAAAGGTGAAGCCCATTTCCTCCAGTTCCTTGGCGGGCAGACAAGGCGTTTTGCCGCCGCCGGTAACCAGGTTGACCATAAGGGGCAGACGCAAGGGTTTCAGTTCCTTGACCACGTCGGCCATTTGCTCGCGGGTGGTGGGGGCTTCCACGAACAACACATCCGCGCCGGCGGCGGCATAAGCCTTGGCCCGGTCTATGGCGTCGGCAAAACCGTTCACCGCGATGGCGTCCGTGCGGGCGATAAGGACGAGATCGCCCTCGCCCCTGGCTTCCACGGCCGCCTTGATCTTGGCTGCCATTTCGTCCTTGCTCACCAACTGCTTGTTGGCGATGTGGCCGCAGCGCTTGGGCGTTATCTGGTCTTCCATCTGCACGCCGGCGATTTTGGTGTCCGCGAACTCCCGGATGGTCCGCATCAGGTTAAGGGCATTGCCGTAACCGGTATCGATGTCGCACACCACGGGCACATCGGCGATATTGGCAATGGACCTCGCCGATTCCACCATTTCGGACATGGTGACAAGGCCGACGTCCGGCATGCCGAGGCGGCTGCTGGCAATGCCCGCGCCGGTGATGTACAGGGCGGGAAATCCCATCTGATTCGCGACGCTGGCGGAAATGCCGTCATAAACGCCGGGTGCGACGATCAACCGGTCTCCCTTGAGCATGGAACGGAACTGGGACGCTTTTGATGGAGCCATATTTCCTCCTGAAGAGATGAATGAAGTGGGCGGAACCGTACAGCCGGTGAAGGCCGGTGTGTACATGACAGCGACATATTGTTTCAAATATTGAAACTCATTATCGCATACTGAAACTACAGTGAAAAGGATTTCTTTGTCAAGAACGATGGAAAAATTGCGTAACTATCTGTCACAAAAACAAAAACCGCACAAAACGGCCCGGCCCGCTTTCCGGCGGGTTGCGGGCACGGCTCGCGGCGCCGGGTCACGGGCGCGGGGATGAAGCGCGGGAGCGGGAGAGAGGAATCAGGAGGGGGGAAGCTCGCATTCCGTCTGGTCGAGAGCGTTGGAAATCTGCCGCGCGTAGTGGCGCATCCTCGGCAAGACGGTTTCGACGAGTTGCTCAAGCGTGTAGTTTTCCACAAGGACAGCCACGTTGAAGGCCGCCACCGGGCGGTTGCGGAATATGATCGGAACGGCGATGGAGCGGGTGAATTCGGAAAATTCCTGGTCGGAAACGGCGTACCCCTGCAATTTCGTCTGTTCAAGTTCCAGGAGCAAGGCTTCGTGCGAGCGCAAGGTATAGGGCGTCAGCGGCACCATATCCATGTTCCCGACGATCCGCGTCATAACATCGTTAGGCTCCAGGGCCAGCAGCATTTTTCCCATGGAGGAGATATAGGCCGGCCGCCGCATGCCGATGGCGCCGTGGATGTATACGCCGGGTTTGGGCAACCGGATCACATACAGGATGCTGTCGCCGTCAAGGGTGCTGGCGCTGACGGTTTCCTGTATTTCATTGTGCAATTCCTCCAGATAGGCGCGGGCGATTTCACGCCAGGCCAGACCGCTGAGGGCCGAATACCCGAGTTGGACGGTCTTGAGCGACACGGCGAACGTCTTGCCCACGGGAATGGAGGTAATGTAGCCGAGGTCAATCAGGGTGGAAAGGAAACGCTTTGCCGTGGCTTTGTCCAGATTCAGCGTCCTGGCGATATCCGTCAGGGTCAGCGCGCCGTTGCGGGCGGCGATCAATTCCAGGATGGCCAGACCTTTGGCCAGGGAAAGATTGAAGTACGGGGGCACGGACAAGGGGGTCTCCGATGTATAGAATAGTCAATAAAGCGCTTCTAGCGTAAAGTTGCATTCTTGTCCAACAGGTCCTGCCCTGCTGGTACAAGCCGGGCGGACACACGGCCGGGCTGCTTCTTTGAGCATACCTTCATACGCCGATTGTTCCAAGGCCGCTGCAGCGCCGCGAAAATACGGCCAACAGCGCCGCCGGAAGCCTTACTCGCGGAACGGCTCGCCCAGGAAATGTTGCGTTTTCTGGACTGGTTCAATGCACCGCTTGACCTTGACCCCGTTCTTAAAGCCGGAATCGCGCATTTCTGGTTTGTGACCATCCACCCCTTTGAGGACGGCAACGGGCGCATAGCCCGCGCCATCGCCGAGTGCGCCTTGGCTCGGGCCGATGATTGCCCCCGACGTTTCTACAGCATGTCTGGCAGGATCGAGCGGGAACGCAAAGAGTATTACGATATTTTGGAGCGCGCCCAAAAGGGCAGCCTGGATATAACCCCCTGGCTGGACTGGTTCCTGAGCTGCCTTGGCCGCGCCATTGACGGCGCAGATGAAACGCTGGCCGCTGTATTCCGTAAAGCACGGGTGTGGCAACACGCTAATCAATTTCAGCTTAACGAACGCCAACGCGACATCATCAACCGCCTGTTGACCGGGTTTGAGGGCAAGCTGACCAGCGGCAAATATGCCAGGTTGGTAAAATGCTCACCCGATACGGCGTTGCGAGACATCCGGAAACTGCTTGAATTTGGCATCCTGCGCCAAAACGCCGCAGGCGGGCGCAGTACGAGCTACGAATTGGAAGGTGGATATAGCCGCGTCGCGGGCGGAAAACGTCATACGCCGGACTGACTCAGATACCCGTAACAAGATAGACTGGGGACTAGTGGTTCTCCCTCAAAGACAGGGGCAGGGATAAAAAGAAAGGCATATCGGGTTGCCCGCTACGCGGCGCAAGCCGAGGGGGCCTATTCCTTATCTATGTCCGTGCCGTGCGCCTTGACCGCCACGCAGAAAGCGCACAGCGCATCCCTGGTCAATCACCAGCGCAGCCTGGAGAGCCACGCCCAGGCCATCCGGCAGTTGCAGGAGAAAATCGGGCAACTCCAGACCGAACAGCAGGAATCAGCGCGACACTTGCAACGCTTGAGCGCTATACACGCGAACTTGGAACCGCTCTTGTCGCGCTTGAGCGCCTTGTTGAACGCCAGATAGAGCGGATGCGCGAGCGGGAACGGCAGCGGAGCCGAGGGCCGGGGATGGGCAGGTAGGCGGCTTGCACGGCAAACCGAACTGAAACCCAGCAGAACAAGCAGCCTCAAGCATAAATAGACAAAAAAATGGTTTTATATGCCATAAATCATGTATCGTCATGTTTTCCGGTCAAATCATACCGTTTCACTTGACAATCATCATAGTACACAGAAAATATTTTCATTTTCACTATTATAAAATTCTTTATCTTGTAATTTATAATTGATGGATATAAAGTTCATGACTCTTAGACGCGCGAAGGGAGACGAGCGGGGATGGCCCGCGTGCGTCACGATAAATCAGATTTTATTAGTCAACTTAAGAAAGACAAGGCAGTTTTGTTCGATTTTCGGGGGAATAAAGCCATGGCTACAACAGCGCGGGCTACTGTTATTTCGCTGCCCAAAGGTTCAGGGGACGTCACTATTCAGGTTCGCACGGGGGAGTCGTTTCAACTGGACTTTCCGCTGGAGGCCGTCGCGGTCCGCCGTGACGGCGGCATTTTGATCATGGAATGCCCTGACGGAAAATGCCTTATCCTGCGCGACGCTTTTGCCGACGATGAAAACACGCTGCCCCGGCTGCAGCTTGCTGACGGCCGCAAAGTCAGCTTCTGGGATCTGCTTGAGGATCCGATCAAAACGGACGCTCCCGCGCCGGAAAGAGCGCACTCTTCCGCCGGGCATCCGGCTTTCGACTCTGACGAGCATCTGCCCGAGCACCAGGATTCGCAGGACGGCGCCTCCCCCAGCCATATATTCAGCACCGGCTTGCCCGCATACCGCGACAACGCGGGTTCGCTCATCGATCCTGTGGACCGGCTGGGGCATCTGGGTACGGAGCATTGGCACGCGTCATCCGTCGCGCGTCTCGAGCCTATTTCCTTTATGGCTTTCGCAAATACGCCGGTGACGCCCACCATGAAGCTCGCCCTGATGGACGGGCGCAACTACCCCGCCACGCACACGGTACTGGAAAGCGACCCCTACGGCATTGTGCTGGGCATGCAGCTTTCTAAAGCCGCTTCCGGCTCCGACCCGCTGATTATGGATATCGGCGGCACCGCCCGCATGGGTGTGGATTACATGGATACCAGCACCTGGTCCGTGCGTCTGGCGGACGGCACAATGCTCAGCGCCCAGCAATGCCTGACCGTCAACCCTGACGGCAGCCTTACCCTGATGCTCCCCGCAGGCGCGCAGAACTTCACCCTGCACGTCCCGCTGATCGACAACCTCCTGACCGACCCTGACCGCACCTTCACCTACACGGTGCGCAGTTCCGGCGGCTATTCCCTGCTCACGGGCCAGAGCGGCACGGTGATTATCGTGGACGACAGCCGGGTGCAGGATCTGGTCCCCGGCTGGACCCCGCCCGACCCCGGCAGCCTGCCGCCGGACTACATCGGCCCCAGCGGGCCCGCGCTGCGCCTGTCCGTGCTGGATGGCGGCAGCGAAGCCTCCCGTATTTCCGTGGCGGAAAACAGCAACGCCACCATGACCTACCGTCTCAGCCTGGAAGACCTGCGGCAGGGGGGCGCGTATACCCCGTTGGAAAATATCACCGCCACCGTGCGCCTGAGCGGGGTCAACGGCTTTGCCCTGAACGGGCCGGAAGCCGACTTCACCCCCTTTGATTTCGCGGATTTCACGAGCAAGGGCATCGCCTATACCTATGACGCGGCCACGGGGGTCTTGCAATTCACCCTACCCGCCGGGTGGAGCGCCGGCCACCTTGATTTCACCGCCAAGCCGATCGCGGACAGCCGGGCGGAGGGCGACGGCGCGCCCGAGGTTTTGCGCATGGATATCGTCGCTGTGACCGGCAACGAAGCCGTGCACCAGGTGACTCCGGTGCTGACCGAGGTCATCGACGCGCCCACGGCCTTTGTCAGCGTCAATACCACCGTGATTTTTGAATCCGCCGGCCACCCGGCCATACCCAACACCGCCGCGTTCACCTTCAGCCTGAGCAACGGCGCGCCGCAAAACTGCACACTTGAACTGTCCTGGGATTACGACGGCGGCAAGATCGTTTCAGGCAACGGCCTGCCCAACTCCGACGCCGACTACGAATACAGCCTGGATGGCGGCGTAACCTACATCAGAGGCCAACTGCCGGAATCCGTCAGCTTCAGCACGGGGCAAAGCTCCGCCACCATTCTGGTCCGCGCCGTGGATGACGCGCTTTCCGAAGGCACGGAACGCCTTTCCGTGGCCATCCTGCCCGAGAGACGGGCGGGCACGGGCGACGTTGCCGACAACTACCACGTGGCCGACGGCACGAACGGCCGCTCGGCATCGGCCCATGTCGACATTCAGGATGATACCGCCCTCGGCATTCACTACCCCTACCATCAGGGCGGGAATCTCAACCCCTACCTTGACGGCCCCATTGTGCAGGTTGTCGCAGTGCGCGGCTTTGCCCAGACCGTGTACAAAGGGCCGGACGGCCAGCCCCTGACTGAGTTCGGCGTGCTGGAAAACTTCAACACCGCCCAGTATAAAGTGGCGCTGCTGAATGCGGACGGCAGTTTGTACACCGCGCAGCAGGATGTTCAGGTCACGTTCAAGATAGAAGGTCACGGCGGCATCACCCTTGTCCAGGGACCGGACCCCGCCGCACCCCCCGCCATCACCCCCGGTAAGCCCTCCGACGGCTATACTCCGCCCGGCACCCCCGCCGATTGGGACGTCTTCGCCAACAACATGCAGGCCATGGGCTTCACCTGGAACGCCACTAATCAGACATGGTCCGGCACCATCGCGGCGGGCAGCACCGGGCTGGGCTTTCACTTTCTGGTCAACGCCGACACCGTGGAAAACGAAGAGGGCGAAGGGTTCAAAATCTCAGTGCTCAGCGTGTCCGGCAACGAGGCGACGATCGGCCATGACATTTTCAACAATATGTACGATTCGCCGGTCATCAGCATCAGCAGCGGGGCGGAATTCGTTTCGGAAAGCGATCCGCAAGGCCTGGGCTTCACCCTGCACACCAGCGCCGTCTCGAACGTGGACATTCAGGTGCGCGTGGCCCTGGGCAAAGCGGGCGACACCGCCGATTTCGGCGACGACTATACCGCCGGCACGCACACCACGACAGAGCAGCCCAACTATATCTGGGTGACCATTCCGGCCGGGGCCGACAAGGTCACCTTCTATCTGCCCATCGTTGACGACGCCCTGACCGAATCGAATGAAAAGCTGACAGTAACTGTGCTGCCGGAGCATGACAGAGCGCCAGCCACCGACAAGTACAGGGTCACCCCCGACTCGACAGGCAAAAACGCCGCCGGCGTGACCATTGTGGACGACACGAATCCCTGGCCCTCGGGTTCCGCTCCGGCGGGGCACGGCGTGCTGGAAGGGCCCGAAGTGCTCCTCGTGGTCACCGACGCGGCCGGGGTCCCTCTTTCCGGCGATGCCGCGTCCAAGGTCATGGAAAACGGCGGCCCGGTATATTACACCCTGCAACTGGTCAACAAAGGCACTACTGCCCCCTATACCGGACCGGACAACCAGGATGTCACCGTCACCCTCTCCGTCAGCGGCAAAAACGGCGCGCTGCTCTCCGGCGCGGGAGCGGACATGCTCTTCGCCGCCGGAAACGGCACCGGCTGGAGCTATACCCCCGGCGTAACAGCCGGGACCATCACCGTCACCATTCCTTCAGGCAGCGGCCACATTACCTTTACCGGCTCACCGGTGGCGGATTCACGCATTGAAGGCGCGGGCCAGGGCGGGGCCAACCCCCAGGAAGGGGTGGATCTCGGCATCACCGCCGTGTCCGGCCATGAATCCTCCATCTCGCCCGGCCACCATGCGGTGTCCACGGAAATAGTCGACGTGCCCACAATCAGCGTGGCCACGAACATATCGGCCATTTTTGAATCCGCCGGGCACACGAGCATTCCCAATACGGCCACCTACACCTTCACCCTCTCTTCCCCCAGTCTCGTTCCGGTAACGGTGTCGCTGGACTGGGGCACAGGCAGCACGGTTTCAACAGACGACTACACCGTAAACGGCGGGGGCGGCCTGCCCGGCTCCATCACCTTTCAGCCAGGCCAGACCAGCTATACGGTCACCGTGACCGCCCATGACGACAAGCTGACCGAAAGCGCCGAAACCCTGCGGGTGACCCTGCTGCCCGAAGGCGGCACGGCGGATGCCACGGACAACTACCACGTGGCCGGCGGCGCGGGGGCATCCGCCACCGTGACCATTCTTGATGACACGTCCGCCGCCGCCACCTGGCACGACGGGCCGGTATTGATGCTCGTGCACTGCGACGCCAACGGCGACATCCTGCCGGGCAACGGTCTGGGCGGCCGTCAGGTCTGGGAAAGTTCAACCGACCCCGTATACTACAAAGCCGCTCTTTTTGTGGCCAACGCCGACGGCACCCCGGCCACGGACGGGTCCGGCAACTATATCCCCTACACGGCGGACCAGGATGTGGCCGTGTCGGTGAACGTGCTGGGTTCCCCCAGTATCACGGTGTTCTCGGGCGCGGGCAGGGATTTCGACTTTAGCGCCGCCACCGCCTACAGCCATAGCAACGGCCTGGGCTATAACGGCATCGGCTGGCAGAATTCGTCCGTGGACAGCGGCGTGCTGACCATCCACATCGGGCAGGGCACCAGCGGCACTGTGTTCAGCGGCAGGACCGTGCCCGACTACGTGCTGGAAAATACCCCGGCCGCGCCGGAATATTTCACCAT